>CALCGX010000128.1 GCA_937901225.1 uncultured Bacteroidales bacterium
GAAAAGCGCATACTTATTCTCCTTGTCGTTCAGACAAACAGAAGTAGCATATAGCAACAACGCCTCGCGGGCTACACAACCGTAGCCCGATGATGCAGCCGATTGCATAATCTTATATAGGTGCGACTGCTCTTCAGCAGACATATGCCTGAGATATGCAATCGCATCTTCCAAGGTCAACTGCTGCGCCTCAAATAATTCATCGGAAGATATATCAAAGGTACGAATAATCTTGTTATATGCCGCAATCTCCTCGCGGCATATCACTTCATCCGACTTGATGAGATCCGAAATCAATCGCGAAATAGCTATTCGCTGCTTGTGTCGCATTGTGTGTACGATTTATGGTTAGTATTAGTATTTGCGGGCGCAAAGGTACTGCTTTTTTTTGAATTGTGCAAAACTACAGAACAAAATATACAAAATAAAAATGGAAGAGCCCAAGCCCTTCCATTTTCATCTGGATAATACCTCGATATTATACCATCAACGCACCTACGAGTGCCAAAATAGCGTAGAACTCAGGGAGCGCAGCGTAGATCATGGTGTTGGTTTGTACATCGTGACCAGCAGCAATACCTGCGATACCGTTAGCACAAACTTGACCTTGACGGATAGCAGAAAGCAAGCAAACCAAACCTACTGCGATACCTACTGCAAAGAGTTTGAAACCATCAGCTGCAAAATCTTTGCCCATCCACATCAAGAAAGCTACGAAACCGTAGAGACCTTGAGTAGCAGGAAGAGCAGACAAAATCATGTAGCTACTACCTTTTTCTTTGTTCTTCTTCAACGCACCCTCTGCAGCGTTACCTGCGATTGTGGTACCGTAAGCAGAACCAACACCAGCGAGACCTAACATCAAGCCCCAGCCGAGATAACCTAAAAGTTCATTCATAATTGTTTTGTTTTTATTTTTGTTATTATTTTTTGATTCAGGAATCAGGATTCAAGATACAAGACTTATTTGTTACGACTATCAGCGTTAAAAGTAATTAGTCTTGGTTCTTTGCTCCTTGTTCTTTTTTCTTATTATTTCTTAAATGGTCTATACAACGTACCTTTACCTTCGTAACCCGCGTTCTTGAAGTACTCCACGAAGCTTAGACGCAATGGGTGAACAAACGCACCCAATGCAGACATCGCCAAGTTCAACACGTGGCCCAACACGAGGATCAGCACGAATGGCAACCATTGCCATGTTGCACCTTCAGTACTGCCACCCATCACCATCAAACCGAGGTTATTAAACGCTGCGCCCAACATACCACCTGCCAAACCGAGGGCATATAGACGGATATATGAGAGCACATCACCCAAGATTCCTGTGGCCATATTGTAGGTCTCCCACAAACCTGCACCGATGTTAATCAATGGGTTACGACCTGGAGTATTGAAGATATAGATTGCCAAAGCAGATACTACACCCACAGCGATAATCGCTCCTTTGAATACTGCTGCTGGCAATACGGTCATGCCGAGGATAGCCACCAACAATCCACCTACGATGAGCAATGTCCAACCCCAAGTAGCGATATTCTCCTTGAAGCCAAATTGCTTGGTGTAGCAGATAGCCTTCACTACCATAGCCAAACAGATATGGAACACACCGATACAGAGTGCCAATACCATTTGGATATCGTAGCCCATTACCTCGCCTTTGATCATTACTGATTTCAGTGCTTGAGGAACCCATTCTGCTTGGTAGAGGTCAATACCCATGAAGGTTCCAAGGAAGAAACCTACCACAGTAGTACCTACACCCAATACAGTAATGATTGGGCCAAGGCCGTCAAACATCTCGATATTGAGTTTCTTCTTAGCAATGAGCACACCGATGATCATGAGCAAGATACCATAACCGCAGTCGCCCATACACATGGCAAAGAACAAGAGGAAGAATGGTGCCAAAATTGGTGTAGGATCAAACTCACCATAGTTTGGCCAACCATACATACCGGTCAGACTCTCAAAGAGTTGAGTAAACTTGTTATTACGCAGTTTGATAGGCGTATTATCCTCTGCGGTTGGATCTTCTGCTTGGTAGTAAACCTCTTGTTTCTCCAATACAGCATCCAATGCAGGCACTTGATCGATTGGGCAGAAACCCTCAAGGATCTTTAGACTGCCGTCAGCCTCTGAGTCGGTATTGAGTGTGACACGTTTCCAGTCGATCTGCTCTTGCAATTGCTTGAGTTCGTTCTCCAGAGCAGGGATATTCTCCTTTGCCCAGAGTTCGATGCGTGCGTTTTGCGCTACAAGAAGACCATTTAATCCCTCTACATCCTTCTGCAGGTCAGCAGCTGACTTCTGGTTGAGGTATTGCTCTTGACTGCCTTCTGGTGCTTCATTCTCGTTGTTCACCTGTACAAAGTATACTGTAGCCCCTTGCTCTGCTACTACGATACCCCACTCCTCTTGAAAGAGTTTCTTAGGGCAAGTAAAGTAGCGCAAGGTATAACCTGCGGCTTTGAGTTGCTCCATGCGCTCTGCAGAGAAGTCACCCCAGATAGCCATCTTGTCAGCCTCTTTTTGAGTCGCGGCAATGCGTTGTTCGAGTGCTGTTTTCTCGTTGAGCAATTGATCAGGAGCACCTTGTGCAATGAGTTTGCGAGCGTTGTCTGCCTTAGCCAGCAGTTCTTGCAAGTGCTCATCTTCTGCCATGCCAGCGGCTTTCTCGGTCACATGCACTACGCCCAAGTCGCGCAGTTGCTCGAGGAAGGCTTCGTACTCACGATGGAACACCAAGAAGGTGTATTTCTTCATTTGCGTAATCATACTTGTGCCCCCTTTCCTTCTTTCTTAGCCAACTCCTCTGCCATACGTGCCTCCGCCTCGCGCTTTGACTTAACAATCTTTTGCGATGACTTGCTGAGGTTCTCCTCGTCTTCCATAAAGCGTTTGATCTTACGGATAGCATCTTGGAAACCAGGTATTTGCACTTTCTCGAAGAGGTTCACCTTTTGGGTTGTTTTCTTACGAGCGTAGTCTAGGAGTTCCACCTTGCGGCGCACAAACTCCTGACGAATACCTACGTCGGCAATGGCTTTGAGTTGGTTGAAACCGTCTGCAAACCATTTAGGAGAAGAGAAGATGCTGAACTCTTTGGTTGAGTACACCACCTCTTCCAATACGGGTACGCGTACGCCCGCGATCTTTTTGATCGACATGCGCACATCGTCCACGTGGATGAGACTCGTGTCAAACTCGCCCCAGAGTGCTAACATCTGATCGTAGTCTTTGATACGGCGATCCACCTCTTCGTCCAGCGCCTTGATCTCGTCCTTAGCTCGCTTCACTTCGAGTCGGAGAGCCGACTCTTTGCTTTGCAGCGTAGGCAAAGTACGTTGGCGCATCTTGAGGTCTTTCTCCAAAGCCTGCAACGATGTTTTATTAAATTGATAATTAATAGCCATAATCTATTATGCTTTTGGCCAATACTTATTTACAAGTTCTTGTTTGATGTTTGCCTCTTCTGGTTTGAAGTATTTGCCGAACAAGTTCCATGACACATCCAACATCTGTGTGGTATTGATATTCACATCAATAGCCAAGATCTGTGTAGAATATGCCTTAGCAAACTCGAGACAGCGCTCATCGTAGTCAGTAAGATCGAAACCGTTCTCTTGTTTAGTTTTAGCGTTTGCAGCATCGGCATAGAGGCGAACGGCAGCGTTCATCACTTGTGGGTGATCTTCGCGAGTCTTCTTACCTGCTACCAACTGTTTCAAACGAGAGAGTGAACGGAATGGATCCACGATAACCTTACCGATATCGCTATCACGACGGAGATACAACTGACCCTCTGTGATATAACCCGTGTTATCTGGAATAGCGTGGGTAATGTCACCACCTGACAAGGTTGTCACCGCGATAATGGTGATAGAACCACCACCTGCTTCCTCTGGGAATTGCACCGCTTTCTCGTAGATCTTAGCCAAATCAGAATAGAGTGAACCTGGCATAGAGTCCTTAGAAGGAATTTGGTCCATACGGTTTGACACAATCGCAAGAGCATCGGCGTACAAGGTCATATCGGTCAAGAGCACCAACACTTTCTCATGCTTTTGTACAGCGAAGTACTCAGCGGCGCAGAGTGCCATATCTGGAATCAACAGACGCTCTACTGGTGGGTTCTCGGTGGTGTTAACGAAAGACACGATGCGGTCCAATACACCAGCGTTAGAGAACACGTTCTTGAAGTACAAATAGTCGTCGTTGGTCAAACCCATACCACCCAAGATGATCTTATCTGCCTCAGCGCGGAGAGCCACGTTAGCCATCACTTGGTTGTATGGTTGGTCAGGGTCAGCAAAGAATGGAATCTTTTGTCCTGACACCAAGGTATTGTTCAAGTCGATACCTGCGATACCAGTAGCAATCAACTCAGATGGTTGTTTACGGCGAACTGGGTTCACACTAGGACCACCGATCTCTACTTCAGTACCCTCGATAGCAGGTCCACCATCGATTGGATCACCGTATGCGTTGAAGAAGCGACCAGCCAATTGCTCGCTCACTTTGAGTGATGGAGCCTTGCCCAAGAACACTACTTCTGCGTTGGTTGGGATACCCTCGGTACCCTCGAACACTTGGAGAGTCACATCATCGCCCATGATCTTAACGACCTGTGCGAGTTTGCCATTCACGGTAGCGAGCTCGTCGTTACCTACACCTTCAGCTTTGAGTGAGCAAGTAGCCTTGGTGATAGCTGTGATTTGTGTATAAATCTTTTGAAATGCTTTTGCCATAGTCGTTATGCTTTGATTTGTTTCTCAGCGAGAAGGTCGTTGAGTTGTTGTTGATATTGGTTGAATGCCTCGCTCTTGAACTCAGCGTAGTTCATCTGCTTGCAGAGGTTGATCACGCGCTTGAAGTAGGTGCTTACATCGTTGAAGTCCACGAAGTCGTAATCATGCTTGCAGATATCCATCACGAGGTTGAGGATGTATTGTTGACGCTCCATTGGGCAGACTGCATCGATCTTATCGAACGCATCTTGTTGGAGAACAACGAAGTCGATCACCTCAGCTTTCCAGAACTCCTCGTGATAATCTACAGGTACACCGTCGTCACCCAAGATGTTGATTTGCTCTTGGATCTCCTTACCACGTTGCAAGTAGGTCTTCATA
>CALCGX010000129.1 GCA_937901225.1 uncultured Bacteroidales bacterium
CATCTTGTGGGAGGTACATCCAATATGGTTCGCCTACGTGGATATTGATAGGCATCTTCAGCTCAGCGCACTTTGCCCAAACAGGTTTGAGGCGTGGGTCGTCGATATGCAGACCATAGCCCTCGGTAGGACGTGCGTAGAGGTCGCCTTGACCCTTATCACCCATCTCACCTACACCTACAGCGCCCATCTCATGGCATTTCTCCAGATAAGCGATACACTCGTCAGCAGAGCCATCTTTGAGCAGTTGGGTATAGTCGAGCGAGCACCAGAAGCGGAAGCGGTCGGCATACTTAGCATAAGGCGCCATCACCTCCTCGAATGGTTTGCCGATCCAAGAGCAGTGCATGATGTGGGTTTCTTGAATGCCACATGCATCCATTGCCTCTACCCAAGCATCCACTTCCTCAGGAGCAGCGATATAGTCGTGGGAGTGCATGTCGATGACAGGATACTTGGCCTTCTCAACAAACGTTTGCGGAATGTTATTCACGCTAACTGGGCGGAAGTCATTCAAGAGCAAGGTCTCGGTGATGCCCTTAGGTTGCTCCTGGGGCTTGCAGCAAGACACGAGTGCGAGTGCTGCTGCGCAGTATATGAAGAGCTTCTTCATGTTGTTTAGTGTTTAGTGTTTAGCGTTTAGTGTTATTTTACGAAGCCGAAGCGCTCTTTGGCTACGCGCTCAACGTCCTCGAGGCAGGTGAAAGCAGTGGTACCACCGGCAGCGGTAGTATTCACAGCACCTGTCATATTGCCATAGCGTTGGCAATCTTCAAGGGTAGCGCCTTGCACGAATTGAGCGATAAAGCCAGAGTTGAATGAGTCGCCTGCACCAATGCAGTCCACTACGTTCTCGTTGAGCATAGCTGCCATTTGGTGGCGGGTACCATCCTTCTTGATAAGCAATGAGCCACGGCTACCTTGCTTGATAATGGCATTATTAATATAAGGAGCGATGCACTCGATTGCCTCGTCAATATTATCCTTATGAGTCAGGGCTTTGAGTTCAGTCTCGTTAGGCATAAAGACGGTAATGAGTGGCAAGACATTCGCATAGTCCAAATCCCACTCCTCTACAGGATCCCATTGAGTATCAAGAGAGGTGGTCACACCATTAGCTTGAGCAAGTTTGAGAATCTCAATAAGATCTTTCTTGAGACCACTTTGCATGAAGATAGAAGAGATATGGATATGCTTAGCATGGGTGAACACCTCAGGATTGATATCCTTGAGCGCCATCACGTCCATTGCACCTTGGTAGGTGAGGTTAGCACGATCCTCATCGTAGCTCATGCAGATAGTAGCGCCAGTAGCATACTCGTTGGTACGGATGAGATAGGTGGTATCCACATGCTTGGCTTGAAGACTGGTCTCTACCAAATCGCCAAACTGGTCGTTACCCACCATACCGCAGAAAGCTACCTTCACGCCCAATGCTGCTGCATTGGCCGCGAAGATGGCTGTAGAGCTACCTAATGTTAATGTCATTTGCTTAGCGAACTTCTCCTTGCCCACCTCTGGGAAGCCGTCGATTTGGTTGAGAATAAGATCGACATTCAATTCGCCTAAAGCAACGATATCAAAAGGTTTCATATCTTAGATGTTCTTTTAAAGGCCATTCTATAAATTCAACATTTTAGAAAAAGACCATTGTAAAGTTAATAATTACATTTTTATATGCTTTTGTTTTTTGCTGTAATCTTGCTTGTTGTCAGTCAATTGCATAGCTCGCTATGCGCTTTCCTTCCGCCAAGCAATCTCCTCACCAAAAACTCAAAATCATTATAAATCAATTTATAGAATGTCCTTTAGGTGATCGTTCAAGTTAACAATATTGAAAGCATAATAGTATTTATCCATATTATGCTCGATGCGCATGAGCACTACGTCCTCAGCGTGGATACCTACGTACTCAAGGTTATCATAGAGGGTTTGACGAGCTACGAGCACCTCTGGAGCTTGCCAGATATAGCGGCAGCCGGTCTTAACGAGCCATTGTTGACGCTCCTCAGATACCTCAGCGAGGTCTTTACCTTGCTCGTCTGGTTGCAACCATTTTTTCCAACGGCCAGACTCGTACACCTTTTGCCAAAGCACCTTACCCATATTACTGAGTTGTGGGATACGACCTGCCTCGAATTGCTTCTTCTCCTCAGCCTCGAGCTCAGCGAGTGCATCGTACTCGTTCATGGTGAACTCAGGACCGATATTAGCAGCTCCCATACCAGAAGTTGGGTAGTCTTGAGGATTGTCCACGTCGTCGCTATAGTGACCCTTGATGTAGCTACCATAAGGACGCACCTTAGCGGTCAAGTCGCGAGCTACCTCAGCATCGAACAAGGTAGTATGGAGGTCAGTACCTACTTTACCTACGATGAAGCATGGCCATACATCCTCGAGACCTACATTCTTCAAGCCCTCTTTGAGGTCAGAAAGGAAGGTATCGAAAGTAGTTGGGTCAGCCAAACCACCGTGCACCTCCTCGGTACCTACCTCATAGGAGATAGGAGCGATACCGTTCGCCTTACGGAAGTTCTCAGCGTGGAGAATGAGTTCTACAGTGCGTTGAGCCACTACGTGGATATCAATAATCTCACCCTTTGGCAAGAAGATATCTACGGTTGGGTCCACGTGAATCAAGTCGTAACCAGCCAAGATAGCTGCCTCGTAGCTCTCCTTCACGCCTTGCATAGCGCGCTCGGTATCCCAACGCTCTTGGGTTTGCTTATCCTTGAGCCATGGACCTCCGTGGTCAATAGCCACTACGTATGGACCAGTATAGTGTACCGCAGCAGCTTCACGAGCCAATACCTTGGTAAATTCAGCAGGAGTCATACCCGTGTAACCACCATCGGTATCCACTTGGTTGAGGGTGGTAGCGAAGTAGATAGGCGCGTTGTTACGCTTAGCAGCGCGGAAAGAAGCCTTGATTACTGACAATGAGTTAGGGCATGCAGCAAAGAGTGTGCGTGGCACGCCAGTGGTTTGTTTGAGTTCCTCCATCACGCGGAGGATATTTTCGGTTTTAGCCATGATCTTTTAGTGTTTAGTGTTTAGTGTTTAGAGAATTATTCGTAAATGGTTACGCCTTCGACTACGCGGTGGATGTTGCCAGATACAGATGGCGTATCTGGGCAGAGGCCGTGAGCGATGCTGGTGTGGAAGCCGAGCAACTGACCTACTACTACGTATGGAAGAATACCATATACGCTAGTCTTGTCCGAGCCGTTAGGCATAACCACTTGCAAATCCTCCTCAACACCCTCTATATTCACGCGCGCGCCTGTGGTCACGATCACTTGTGCCACGAGCTTATTGTTACCACTAACTTGCTTTACCAAGTCGCGCTCATAGCGTTGGATATCCTCTTTGTCTTGCATGAGGTAAACCACGATAGATTTCTCGTTTACTACTGCTTTTGGTCCGTGACGGAAACCAAGGAACGTATCAAACTTACATACCACACCACCATCGGTGAGCTCTTGGAGCTTGAGGTGGCACTCCTCAGCAATACCCTTCATTGGGCCTGAACCGAGGAACACACCGCGCTCGAATGGGCGAGCAGCGATAGCCTGAATCTTAGCAGCATACTCGTCGAGCACCACTTGTGCGTTAGCAGCAGTAGCAGCAACCGCCTCTTTCTCATTCTCGATGGTATCAATCTTGCTAAGCATGAGGCAAGTAAGCAACATGGTAGAGAAGCTGCTGGTCATCGCCAAACTCTTGTCGTCGGTCTCCTCTGGAAGAAGAAGCGAAAGGATATTCTCCGCATTAGCAGATTTAGCCAAGTGGCCATTCTTGTTGCAAGTGATGAAGATGTGCGCTACATTCTTGCATACCTTGTTAGCCAAGTTGACAGTAGCCACACTCTCAGGGCTATTGCCTGAACGAGCAAAACTGATGAGCAACAATGGTTTGTCCGCATCCAAGTAATCAGCAGCGTTGGTAACAATGTCGGTAGTAGCTACGGCACGCACATTCTTCCATGCGCCACGGAGTACTGGAGCAATCGCATCACCAATGAATGCCGATGTACCAGCACCAGTGAGAACGATGTCGGTCTCTGGAGTTAAATACTTAGCTAAAAAAGCTTGGATGTTTGCCTTCTCAGACACCAACACTTCATACTCTTTGAGCCAGCATGAAGGTTGTTGCAAAATCTCTTTGTAGGTATGTAAAGTTTCCATAAAAATGTATGTAAAACGGTTAATAATCACACTTTTCGGTGCAAAGTTACTACGTAACTAGCAAAATATCGCCTACAAAAACATGTTTTATAACATATTTTTGCATTAAAAATATAACTCTCTTGTTATCAGCATATTAACGTATTCTTGTTTCGATACTTTCGCTTTCGAAACGTTTCGAAAAGATTGTCTTCAAGAGAAGCACATCCATGCTTTCGAGAGCGGAAGCATGGATGTGGAAGAGTTGTTGAAAACGACAATTCGTGTCAATTAGATTGTCAATTAAAGTCAATTCGGGGAGGTATGGATGGAGCTCCTACTCGCCCAAAGGGCTCGAGAAATCTCATAAATCCTATTTCGCTAAATCCTCCCCTGACAAGGTGCTCCGCAATAGATTGCCACCGCTCCTTCGCACGCTCGTCGCTGAATCTGAATAAGACGAATGGGACGAATAGGGCAAATAAGACGAATTGGTCTAATTGGTCTAATTGGTCAATTCGGAGCAATTAGTCTTGTACTTTTTGGCCTAATACCGTGTACATTACTCCATCGCGGATAACCAATACTTGGCCATTGTGGAGAATCTTAGCGGCATGGTTGCCATTCAAGAGGTCTTGCACTTGCTCAAGGCTGGTAGGAGGATCAATCTCTCCAGTGTGCGCCTTGGTGCGTTTTACAACGAAGGTATTGAACTTATCTGCGCTACCATCAGGATTAGCGGTGTAAGACTCTACGGTGATGGTACGATCCTTGACCGTAAAGACAGAGAATGATGGTTTGTCAGGTTGCGCAAACATACCCGTGAAGAGGTCGAAGTAGTTCTCCACTTGGTGAGCAGCAAAGTCTTCGTTCATCTCCTCCTTGGTGTATGGCCAGTAGCGTTTGTGACCGCAGGTAGAACCGATGAAGTACATAGCGCCATTGTCCACGGTGTAAGTACCACCCTTGTAGCCCGACTCACTTACACTGGTAGAAACTACCTCGCGATCAGCAATATCTTCCAAGATTGGTTTGCGGGTATCGGCATCCACAGGACCCATCACCTCGTAGCAGTGGTCGTGACCTTGGATAACAAAGTCGATCTCGCACTCTTTGATTACAGGCAAGAGGGTAGCACGGAGGAGCGGACCCATATCGTCGTCTTGGTGGCTTGAACCAGAGAAGATGTTGTAGTGCACAAGACCTACACGGAGTTTTGCCTCTGGGTGTGCAGCTACTTGCTCCTTGAACCAATTGCCTACGTGGTTGGTGAGGTAAACAGAAGTGAGGTTGTCGTAGCTATGGGTACCTTTCCAATAGTCTTGCAATGAGAAGACGAGGAAGAGCACATCACCATACATGAATGAGTAGGTGGTAGCATCGAGTTGCTCATCAATAGCAGCCTCAGCAGCATCGTGGAAAGTCTTGTCGGTATTGAAGTGGTATTGGAAGTTGGTACCGTAGGTCACATCGTGGTTACCGTCGGTAGGTACGATAGGCATTTGGTATGCCATAGGGCGAAGCGCTTCTTCGAAGAGGCGTTCCCACTCCCACTCGGAGCTACAGTAGTTCTCTACGAAGTCACCAGGGAAGGCGCAGAACTTCGCATTAGGCGCAATCTTGAGGGCTGCGCGCGCTGCTGCGTTAGCATCGTCGATGTATGCTTGTGACTCGATGTGGGAGTCACTCATGTAGATGAAGCTAAACTCGTTGGTCTTCTCAGGAGCAGTGATGAATGTACCCATTTCGCTCCAATAGCCGTCCACACCTACGCGGTAGGTATAAGTGGTATTAGGAGTAAGATCGGTAGCGATGGCCTTGTGGCTGATGTAGGTATGCGAGATATCCTTAGGCAATTTAGCTTTCCATTCGATACCAGAATCATCTACGATATATGGGAGTGCATTTGTACTCTCGGTAGTAGCCTCGACGGTAATCGCATTGGCAAAGTCAGCCTCAGTGGCATTCGCCTTGGCAACGAGTTGTACTACGCCATTCTCGGTCATGGTCTCGTTGGTAAACCAAGCGAAAGCCATGTTGGTGCGTGGGTCGCCGTTGATATTGACTACCACGTCGTATGGTGCTTGGTATGGTTGGAGCGCATCAATCTTCGCTTGCAAAGCGGCTACGTTGGCAGCAGTAGAGTCGCGACGCGCAGCCTCTTTTGCAATCAAGAATTGGATGTATGAAGGTACTGTATAGTCCTCTGCGCTATAATTAGCATCAGCCTCAACCACCAATGGGTGGTAAACTTTTTGCTCTACATCAAGCGATGCGGTAGCTTGGAAACCACCGTCTTCGGTAGTAACAGTAATGGTAGTATTACCTGGCTTCAAACCAATGACAGTACCATTGTTGAGCGAAGCAATTGTTGGGTCTGCAATAGTCCAAGTGATATTGCGGTTGGTTGCCGTAGCAGGAGAGATAACCGCCTCGATTTGTACAGTATCTGAGGTATAGATATGGAGCGCAGAAGGATTGAGTTCCACACCAGTAACAGCCACCAATTCAGCTTCACCCCAACGGGTATCGCCTAAGTGCTTGCCATCGGTGCCCGCATTGAGTGCAGGTGAGCCCGGACGGAGGTTAAAGTTACCACCCTCTGGATATACAAACAACGGGTCTGAAGTGAGGCAGCCAGTATAGGTAGGTCCTGATTTAGCTTTACCATTGTAATAAATGGTATTAGTTACTTGTCCACCATAAATATAGAATGCATATTGATCTGTATTTTCAGAGTAAGCTACAATACTATTGGTGATGTTCAAATCATCCGTTTTACGAATAGTGATACCACCGAGATCTGGCGTTGTACAATCGTACATGGTGATGTGATCAATGACAATTTTGTTTTGCATACCAGTAGCTTCGCTGCGCGAACTAACATGAATCACACCCACATACTCATCTTCTACAAGGTTATAGAGGGTGCTGTTCTTCATCTCAAAATAGCCACAAGAGTGTTCTCCTGCAGGAGCATCATCGTTGAAGTAAATAGCACTACCTGCTGCATCATGGAAGATACAATTCTCAATCAACACAGAATCTACGTGGGTATTTTCCTCGTAGTGATTGGAGATTGCCCAATACATCCAACCTGTAAACTCACAGTTCTTGAAGGTGTATGTACCAGCATCACTACCAAATGAGCTAATAGGATAATAGCAAACATCTGTACCATCAATGGTAATACCATCAAAGGTAATATCAGCATACAATTCGAAAGTGGTCCATGCGCCAGTTAATTTGATTACTGGTTTTGCACCGTCAGCAGCCTTAAGCACGATGCCTGGCTTTTCAAACTTAATCGAATATGCCTCTTCATACACACCATCAGTCAGGATGAGGGTATCAGCCTGGGTTAGGCACCATGAGAGAGAGTTTGCCGCAGGAGTACAAGTGTGTACCGCAGCTTGCGCTGTAAAACAGAGCGTCAGCGCAGCAATAAAAAGAAGTAAAGATTTACGCATAATAATTAATGATTTTGATTGTTGTTGATTATGTTCTAAGGAAAAGAATAGTCTATTTCACGATGCAAAGTTACGATAATAATTTGAATGTGCAAGCGTTTGGGTGTATCTTTTTTTCATAAAATGTTAAAAAAAGAGGAAAAGCGCGGGCTGAGAGGTGAATAATTTGCATTTTTTCTAGGGTTTTACTAATTTCGCACGATTAGAATCTACGAGTATGAGCGAAGAGAAATACATCAGCGTCAAGGGAGCGCGCGTCAACAATCTGAAGAATATTGAGGTTCCCGGCACTGTTTCTGAAATTGGTGAAGCTGCCTTTGCAGAGTGCAAGAACCTGACTGAAATTGAGATCCCCGAGGGCGTGACCGCTATCGGTGACTCTACCTTTAACGGCTGTGAAAGCCTGACCGAAGTGACCATTCCTGAGGGCGTGACTTCCATTGGCGACCGTGCATTCTATGGCTGCGAGAGCCTGAAGGAAGCAGAGATTCCCAACAGTGTGACCACCATTGGCGACTATGCCTTTGCCGGCTGCAGCGGTCTGACCTCTGCCAACATCCCCGAGGGTACCACTTCCATCGGTGAGTCTGCCTTTGCCGGCTGTAGCGGCCTGACAG
>CALCGX010000130.1 GCA_937901225.1 uncultured Bacteroidales bacterium
AGCGAGATCTTTCATCTCTTGATAAATATCTGCGATATTCTCCGAAATAAACGCTGTGATAGGTTCGTCGGAATAGCGCATATCTTCCATATAAACCTCTAGATAGGTATCGTCTGTACCTAATTTCTGAGCTATTGACTGACGCACATCCTCATATTCTTGCTCGGTAACAAACTGCTCGGTATAACCATCCAACTCCAACTCTGATTTAGGTACCAAACGCGCTTTGAGATAGAGCAATGGTAAGATATTCAATATCTTATCCAAGAAATCCTCTCTCTCGTATTCTGCCACCTTTTCTAGATATATGCATAGTTGTACTGCCACGGTTACAAACTCAATGGCAGGCTGCTGATAGACAAAATGTGTGTTAGTATCACTCATACTGAATATAATTTACTCATACGAACATAAAACTTCTGCAAAGGTACGACAAAAAATGCATATCTGCAAGTAAAATAGAATGAATATTTGCAAGTATCAAAAAAAAATAGTACTTTTGCATAATTTTAGCAAACTAATATCATATGAAAGTTATCAATCTATCCGAGCAACCTTCTTTGCTCAATCAGTACCTCAAAGAAATGCGTTCTGTAGATATTCAGAAAGATAGCATGCGTTTTCGCCGTAATATCGAGCGTATTGGCGAGATTATGGCCATTGAGATTAGCAAACAACTGACTTATGCCGTAGAGCAAGTACAGACACCACTAGCGATAGCTGAAGTAGAAGTTCCTCAGGACAAAGTTGTACTAGGAACCATTTTGCGTGCTGGATTGCCATTGCATCAAGGATTCTTGAACATGTTTGACCATGCTGAAAATGCCTTTGTAAGTGCCTACCGCAAGGAGGAAGCAGACGAAAATGGTAATGTACAACTAGAAATAGTATCCGAATACCTAGCTGCACCTTCTCTGGAAAACAAGACGCTCATGTTGGTGGACCCTATGTTGGCAACGGGTATGTCAATGGAAATAGCATACAAAGCTCTCCTGACTCACGGACAACCATCTTCCACACACTTAGTATGCGCTTTTGCCACACCTCAGGCTATTGAACACTTGCAAACGACTATGCCAGAGGATTGTACATTATGGTGCGCCGTCATTGACCCTGTTCTCAATCCTCACAAATATATTGTTCCAGGTTTGGGCGACGCAGGCGACTTGTGCTTTGGAGGCAAACTATAAACTACTATTTATGCGATGGATTCGAGGATATTGGAAGACTATAGTGGTTTGCATAGGGATTCTCTATGTGAGTCTGGTACGTGATCCTGGAATCAGTTTGCCCACCTTCGTAGGAGCAGACAAATGGGTACATGGCCTGATGTACGCCATACTAGGAGGCACGCTCTGCTGGGAGAGTTTATCCATGAAGATGAGTGGTTGGAGATTATACCTCACAACACTAGTGCTACCTATGCTGTATGGAGGAGCAATCGAAGTGATACAAGAGCAATGGTTTGCTCCTCGTAGTGGCGAATGGATGGATTGGGGTGCAGATTGCGCCGGAGTGATCATTGGCGTAACGACCATATGGATAATCAATCGACTATACAAAAAAATATGCGTGAAGAATGGTTAAATAGAATAGCACTCACTTGGGCCAACAAGACTCGCCCAAGACAAGTGCGTGCACTATTGGATCGCTATGGCAGCGCCACAGAAGTAGTGGCTCGCTTTGGGGAGATGGTCAACCACGAAGCCATGGAACATGCACGCAAAGAACTCGATTTCATCGAGAAACACAATATCGCTACGTATTTTTACAAGGACACCAATTACCCCTACCGGCTAGCCAATTGCGTAGATGCTCCTATCATGCTCTATGCCAAAGGACATGTCAATCTAGACAACAAACATATGCTCAGCATCGTAGGCACACGCACGCCCTCCGAACGCGGCAAAGACTGGTGCCGACGTCTAGTGTTGGACCTAGCGGCTCAAGTGCCCGACTTGACGATTGTGAGCGGACTAGCATATGGAATAGATG
>CALCGX010000131.1 GCA_937901225.1 uncultured Bacteroidales bacterium
CTCTTTCTCCATGAGGTAACCGAGCATCTTGTTGTCGGCATCGAAGTAGTCAGCGATAACAGCGGTAGAAGCGTGTTTGCGGTGAGCAGTACCGAAAGCATCGTTTACATAGCAGTCAGCATAGCTTGCGAGAGTCTTAGCGAACTCTTTTTGGCTTGCCTTCATCGCTTTCTTAGCCTCCTCGTATGCAGGATCCTCTTTATCAATACCTACTGGCTTACCTTCCTCTTCTGGATAGTAACGGAGGTTCTCGAGAAGAAGTACCTCGCCTGCCTTGAGGGCAGCAGCTTGCTCAGCAGCCTTAGCACAATCCTCAGCGAATTGTACTGGAGTACCAAGTGCAGCGCTCACAGCGTCAACGATTTGCTTCAAGCTATATTTAGCAACCACTTTGCCTTTTGGTTTACCCATGTGGCTCATGATGATGAGCGCACCACCCTCTTCGAGGATGTGTTTGAGGGTTGGCAACGCACCACGGATACGGGTGTCGTCTGTGATTTGTCCGTTCTCGTTCAATGGCACATTAAAGTCCACGCGAACAATCGCTTTCTTTCCAGCGAATTTGTAATCATTAATTGTCATAGTTCTTATACTTTTAATTGTTAATTATTGTCATTTCAATGCCTGATGCACCTAATAAACTAACCGCACATCTTCGCAAATTTCGCTACAAAGGTAATATTTTATTTTGACATATGCAAAAAATGTTGTATCTTTGCAAAAAAATATACAATCTGCCATATGAAAAATACAATTTCAGCACTCATTTTCCTCTGTGGAATTCTTTTGTTATCCACCACCAGCAACGCCAACCCTGTTTTTCCAAAAGACAGTGCAGATCAAGCCATTATGAATGCTATTGCCGACACCATTATGCCTGGGGCAGTCCTATGCGTAGTCGAAAATGGACAAATTACCTACCTACAAGCTTACGGTAACCGTGCAGTCTGCCCAGAAATTGAGCCAATGACCACCAATACCATCTTCGACCTCGCATCGGTGAGCAAACCCCTCGGAGCAGGTACTGCGGCACTACTGCTTTGTGCAGAGGGGAAATTAAATGTCAATGACTTCGTTTGCCAATATATACCGAACTATCATCCCGATGTGCAGATTCGCCATCTTATGAAACACTATTCAGGGTTACCCGCATACATGACAGCCAAACGACTTGAAAAAATCTATCACGAACGCCAATTGGACAGTACCATGTCCATTTCCGATTTCATGATTGACACCATCGCACGATGCAAACGTCCATCAGCCGTAGGAGAGAAATATCGCTATTCATGCCTCAATTTCATCTCCTTGCAGCGAGTAGTAGAAAATATTGTAGGCACTGACATCAATTCTCACCTCCGCCAAACTCACTATCGCAACCTCAACCTCCCCACAATGGGCTGGTTACCCAACGATTCGCTCATCTACCGTATCGCACCCACCGAGTGCCTCGAAGACGGATGCCTACGAGGTAAAGTACACGATCCGCTCGCCCAAATCATGATGCAAGGTATATCTGGAAATGCCGGTCTGTATGCTACAGCTACCGAAGTGGCACAATGGGCTATTTGGTTTATGAATCTGCCCGCAGAAACTCGCGTCAATGGTTGCAATGCTGGACTTTGGACCGACAGCGTTACCACATCTATCGGTACACTCACACCGAGTTGTCGCCACACTGGCTATACGGGTACCTCCGTTACAGTCCTACCTGAAGCCAAACGTGCGCTGGTATTACTCACCAACCGTGTTCACCCAAAAGACGAACACAATCTATCAGCATTACGCCGAATACTCAATGGCTACCTAACTCCGTAAAACCTTCTGCACTGATACGCAACCAAACAAAAGGCGCTCAACATTTTCATGTCGAGCGCCTTTCTTTTTATTCAGTACCGCGAGCGGGACTTGAACCCGCACAGCCATCACTGGCCAAAGGATTTTAAGTCCTTCGTGTCTACCGATTCCACCATCGCGGCTTGAAATCGGGTGCAAAAGTAGTGTTTTTTTTGCATATACGCAAGAATTTTACAATAAAAGTTCATATTTTTAACTAAAATCACAAAAATATTTGGTCAATCCAAAAAAAAGTACTACCTTTGCACCCGCAATTCGCAAGTTTGGTACCTTGCCCGAGCGGTTAGGGATCGGTCTGCAAAACCGGGGACGGCGGTTCGAATCCGCCAGGTACCTCTCGAAAGCCGCTTGAAAAAGCGGCTTTTTTGTTTACTATTAAGCCAATTAGACTGATCGGCCCAATAAGAATTCATAGTCTACCGTCAATTAACGAGAAGGAAAGTACATGAAAGAAATAGAAGAAATAACCACCCAAGAATACAAATACGGTTTCACTACTGATGTCGAAACCGACATCATTCCTGTTGGCTTAAACGAGGAAGTCATTCGCCTAATCTCGGCTAAAAAGCATGAACCCGAATGGTTACTCGAGTTCCGCCTCAAAGCATACCGCAAATGGCTAACAATGCCCATCCCTACTTGGGCACACCTGAATATTCCACCCATTGATTTTCAGGCCATCTCATACTATGCTGCCCCTAAAACCCATACGGGCGACGAAAACAAAGAGATTGACCCTGAACTCATGCAAACCTTTGACAAATTGGGTATTCCGCTCGAAGAGCGTGCTGCCCTCGCTGGCAACATGGCTGTAGACGCGGTGATGGACTCCGTCTCCGTCAAAACCACCTTCAGAGAAACGCTTGCCGAGAAAGGGATCATCTTCTGCTCTATCTCCGAGGCTGTACAAGAATATCCTGAGTTAGTACAACGCTACCTGGGTTCCGTAGTACCTGCCAACGACAACTACTATGCTGCCCTCAACTCCGCAGTATTCTCCGACGGATCCTTCGTCTATATCCCCAAAGGCGTGCGCTGCCCAATGGAACTCAGCACCTATTTCCGTATCAATGCGGGTAATACGGGTCAATTTGAACGCACACTCCTTGTTGCGGACGAAGGTGCATACCTCAGTTACCTTGAGGGCTGTACCGCACCTATGCGCGATGAAAACCAACTGCACGCTGCCATTGTAGAGATAGTTGTGCACAAGGATGCAGAAGTAAAATACTCCACCGTACAAAACTGGTACCCTGGCGACAAGGACGGCAAAGGTGGAATCTACAACTTTGTTACCAAACGTGGTATCACCCACGAGAATGCTCGCCTCAGTTGGACACAAGTCGAAACAGGATCTGCTATCACATGGAAGTACCCTAGTTGCATACTCAAAGGTGATAACTCCAGCGCCGAGTTCTACTCCGTTGCTGTCACCAACAACTACCAACAAGCCGATACCGGCACCAAAATGATCCACATCGGTAAGAACACGCGCTCGCGTATTATTAGCAAAGGTATATCCGCTGGTAAGAGTCAAAATGCCTACCGTGGTCTTGTGCGCGTCATGCCTAATGCCGAGAATGTGCGCAACTATAGCCAATGCGATAGCCTGCTATTGGGCGATAAATGCGGTGCACATACCTTCCCTACCATGCGCATTCAAAACCCAACAGCCATCATCGAACACGAAGCTACCACCAGCAAGATTAGCGAAGACCAACTCTTCTATTGCCAACAACGTGGTATCGGCATCGAAGATGCTGTCGGATTGATTGTTAATGGCTATGCCAAAGAAGTGATGGACAAACTCCCTATGGAGTTCGCTGTTGAGGCACAAAAGCTCCTACAAGTCAGCCTCGAAGGTTCTGTAGGATA
Organism: uncultured Bacteroidales bacterium; assembly: GCA_937901225.1. Classification (GTDB taxonomy): domain Bacteria; phylum Bacteroidota; class Bacteroidia; order Bacteroidales; family Paludibacteraceae; genus Colicola. The sequence goes on from CALCGX010000131.1 coordinate 3,733, forward strand.
ACACTATCAATAGATAATAACAGCTAACTATATTATTAAAACTATGAATGATTTTTTGAAATTTGCCGTTGACAAAGGCATGAACTCCATGCACGTAGAGAAAACCATGAACGCCTCTGCAAGCTACATTAGCCCATCCATCTTGGAGGAACGCCAACTCAACGTTACCCAAATGGACGTCTTCTCTCGTCTGATGATGGACCGCATCATTTTCCTCGGCACAGAGGTTAATGACTATACAGCCAATGTAATCCAAGCACAACTCCTATATCTCGACTCTGTAGATTCTGAGCGAGACATCAATATCTACCTCAATACGCCTGGTGGTAGTGTATATGCTGGTTTAGGCATCTATGACACCATGCAGTTTATCTCCTCACGCGTAGCGACTATCTGTACAGGTATGGCGGCTTCAATGGGTGCAGTACTTCTCGTTGCTGGCGAAAAAGGCATGCGCGCTGCATTGCCACATAGCCGTGTGATGATACACCAACCATTAGGTGGCATCCAAGGACAAGCATCCGACATCGAAATCACAGCACGTGAGATCCTCAAACTCAAAGATGAGCTCTATCAAATCATCTCCGACCACTCTGGTCAAACCATGGAGAAGATTCGCCAAGATGCTGACCGCGACTATTGGATGAAAGCACAAGAAGCATTGGAGTACGGAATGATTGATAAGGTGTATTCGAAAAAGTAGTTTAGAAGAATGGCAAATAAGAAAATAGAGAAATGTGCGTTCTGTGGACGAGAGATGAAGGATCTCTTTCGCGCAGACATTCCAGGCGTCTATATCTGCCACGAGTGTATCGAGATAGGACACAAGATGATTATGGAGCTGCAAATGCAGAAAACACAAAATCCAGAAATAGAAGGACTAGAACTAGGCACATTGCCTAAACCTGCTGATATCAAGTCCTTTCTTGATCAATACGTGATTGGCCAAGACGAAGCAAAACGCTATCTGTCCGTAGCTGTATATAACCACTATAAGCGAGTGCTTCAACCAAAGGGAGATGACGGCGTGGAGATCGAAAAAAGCAATATCTTATTGGTTGGTTCGACTGGTACAGGTAAGACATTACTCGCTCGCACGATAGCTAAACTGCTGAAAGTACCTTTTGCGATTGTGGATGCCACGGCATTGACCGAAGCGGGATATGTGGGCGAAGACGTGGAGTCACTACTCGTTCGTCTATTGCAAGATGCCGACTATGATTTGCAAAAAGCACAACGAGGCATTGTATTTATTGATGAGGTGGATAAGATTGCTCGTAAGAGTGAGAACCCAAGTATTACCCGCGATGTTTCGGGCGAGGGTGTGCAACAGGGACTATTGAAACTGCTAGAAGGATCTGTAGTCAACGTACCACCTCAAGGAGGCCGCAAACACCCTGAGCAAGAATTTATCCATGTGGATACACGCAATATCCTATTCATTTGCGGAGGAGCATTCGATGGCATTGAGCGCAAGATTGCGCAACGTATGAACACCCAAGTAGTGGGATTTGATGCACAAAAGAAAGCCAAGACTATTGACAAGAACAACCTCTTGCAATACGTAGCTCCACAAGACCTCAAGTCCTTTGGTCTCATCCCCGAAATCATTGGTCGTCTGCCTATCCTAACTTATCTCAAACCTCTCGATAAGCAAGCACTTCGCAACATCCTCACAGAACCTAACAATGCGATCACTAAGCAATATAAGAAACTGCTGGAGATGGATGGATATCAGTTAAGTTTCGCAGATGATATGCTGGATTATGTAGTGGACAAGGCATTGGAAAACAAATTAGGTGCGCGCGGATTACGCGGACTAATGGAGACTGTGATGATGGATGTGATGTTTGACTTGCCTTCGTCCAAGAGCCGCAAAAAAACATTTGAGGTAACCAAAGCCTACGCACAAGAGCGAATCGAAAAAGCCGATATTTATAAACTAGCTTTAAGTGAAAATTAATCCTATAAACATGAAAAAAGTACTAATTATGATTACTCTTGCAGCCACACTGATGGGCTGCTGTGCTAAGAAGCCTCATTACGAGAGCGTCAACGATTACCCTGTAAAGCAAGGTTCGCTCACCGAAATGACTTATTCTCCAGAGAAAACCACTTTCTCTGTTTGGAGTCCTAATGCAGACACCGTATATCTCAACTTGTACGCAGATGCTACTACTGCTGAACCATTGCAAACCCTCACCATGTGCCGCCAAAAAGACGGCAGTTGGACCAAGACAGTGAAGGGTGACCTCAATGGTCAGTTCTACACATTCCTAATCGTAGAGCCATCTTCTCGTTGGACACTCCACGAGACACCTGGTATCTTTGCTAAGGCAGTAGGTGTGAACGGTCGTCGTGCGGCTATTATTGATTGGGCAACCACTAACCCAGAGGGGTGGGAGAATGATGTGCGTCCTGCTTTTGCGGGTGCGAAGGATGCAATCATCTACGAAATGCACCACCGCGATATGACTATCCATGCTACTTCTGGTGTACAGAACAAGGGTAAGTTTATCGGTTGGACCGAGCACGGAACTAAGACCGCAGAGGGATTGGCAACAGGTATTGACCACTTGGTGGAGTTGGGCGTAACACACGTACAGATCTTGCCTTCGTATGACTATGGATCAGTGGATGAGACTCGTTTGAGCGACAATAAGTACAACTGGGGTTATGATCCTGTGAACTACAATGCTCCTGATGGTGGTTATAGCACCAATCCTTATGACCCTGCTACTCGTGTGCGTGAGATGAAGCAAATGATTCAAGCGCTTCACAAAGCCGGTATCCGTGTAATCTTAGACGTGGTGTACAACCACACCTTCTACGTGGAGAACAGCAACTTTACTCAAACAGCACCCGACTACTTCTATCGTCTTCACGAGAATGGCGATTTGGGCAACGCTTCTGGCTGTGGCAACGAGACGGCTAGCGAACGCCCAATGATGCGCAAATACATCATCGAGTCTTGCCGCTATTGGATTGAAGAATACCACATGGACGGTTTCCGCTTTGACTTGATGGGTATTCATGATATTGAGACAATGAATATGGTTCGTCAGATGATGGATAGTATTGACCCAAGCTTGTTGCTCTATGGCGAGGGTTGGGCTGCTGGTAGTCCATTGTATCCAGGTGATGAGTTGGCGATGAAGGCGAATATGCAAAAGCTGCCAGGTATTGGCGCATTCTGCGATGATATGCGTGACGCATTGCGTGGTCCATTCTCGGATAACAACAAGGGTGCTTTCTTGATTGGCGAGAAAGGTCATGAGGAAAGTATTAAGTTTGGTTTGGTAGGTTGTATCGAGCATCCAGAGGTGGATATGGAGCAAGTGAACTACTCTAAGCAAGCGTGGACTAGCCAACCAACCCAATCAATCAACTATGTGTCTTGCCACGATGATATGATGTTGACTGACCGTTTAAAAGCGAATAAGAAGCTGAAAGCTGGTGAGTTGAAACGCCTCAGCAAGTTGGCTCAAACTGCGGTGCTAACCTCACAAGGTATGCCATTCTTGTGGTGCGGCGAGGAGATTGCACGCGATAAGAAAGGTGTGCACAACTCATATTGTAGTCCTGATGATATCAACGCTATTGATTGGTCATTGAAGGCTGAGAACTTGGATTTGTTTGCATACTACCAAGGTCTGATTGCAATGCGCAAGGCTCACCCCGCGTTCCATATGGGTGATGCAGATTTGGTACGTGAGAATGTACATTTCTTGGATGCTCCAGCAGGCGTGGTGGCATATCAGTTGAATGGTGAGGCAGTAGGTGATGAGTGGAAAACGATTATTGTCATTCTCAACTCTCAATTGTCAACTATCAACTATCAACTTCCAGAGGGTGAGTACCATGTAGCAGTAGCAGATGGCAAGTGCCCAGCAGCGGCTCAAGGCTTGCTCAAGGGTAGCGCAAAGGTTGCTGCGCAATCTGCAATGGTATTGTACCGATAATGAAAAAAACATTGGTTATATTGCTGCTAACAGCAGCGATAGGAATGTCGGCACAGGAAGTGCCGACATTTTTTCCACGCAAGTTCTTGTTGGAGCATTTCACAAGTGCAAATTGTAATGAATGTCCGATGGGCATGAAGTATATCGTGGAGTATTTGGACAAGCAAACGACTCCTTATATATGGGTGAGTCATCATGCTGTGTATGGCACGGATGAATACACAATCCCTACTAGTAATGCCATTGCGAAGAACTATTTAGGCATAAATACCGTACCTAGTGTGGTGTTTAATCGTAGTGAGCAAGATGGTTTGTTGGTGATAAAAGCATGGGACTTAGATTATTGGAATGCAGATGGAAGAAAAGTGGCAGATGACACGTTGTCTGAAGCATCTGTGGTAATTGAGCATCAGTTTGATATGGCAACTCGCCGTTTGGATGTGACGGTGAGTGGTCAGGTGGCAAATACGAATAGAAAAGAATATCTGCTTAACATATTGATTAAGGAGAACGGCTTGGTGGGTAAACAGGAAGACGCGTTTTGCTCTTGGAAAGGGGCTAAGTGGAAAGAGTATATGCACCCTCGTGTGGTTCGCGATATAGTGACTGCCACCTTTGGCGATACGGTCAAGGTGGAGAATCAGGCATATAGCTATACGAAAAGTTATGTTATAGATGAAGAATGGATACCTGAAAACTGCTGTGTGGTAGCATATCTAACTCCGCTGGAGAAGAGTCCTGTGATCAATGCAGAGCAAGTGGCATTGGTGGCAGGTACCGAAGGTGGCGAGCAGTATGGTCCATATGGCATTACCGAGGGTAAGGGACCTAATACGAGTATCAGTTTTGATAGCGTGAGCGTAACAAGATTGAGCAATGGTCAGTTGGAGATGATGATGAGTTCCTCTAAGACGATAAATACCAAATTCGGGATATGCAAGCAAGTGGGTTATGTGTGTGTGAATACGGAAGATAGTGTGCTGATACCAGGTACCTACCCTATTGAAGATAGCGGCGATGAGGGTACAATCACTGCGGGCTATCGTGTGGACGAAGAAGAGCGATTGGATGGAAGTAGGTTGCTATATGCAGTATCGACAGATCTGCAGAATGGTATTGTAACCCCTATACATCATTGGCGCATGAGCAGTGGTGAGATGGTGGTGGATGAGGATGGCAATATTTCCTTGAACTTCACCACCTACAATGGCACAAGTGTGACAGCGACAGCGGTGTATGATTTTTCGCCAGCGGTTACAGGAGTGGAGGATGTTGAGGGGTTCAGGAGTTTAGAGGTTCAGAAGGTGTTAAGAGATGGGCATGTGTTGATAGAGAAGCAAGGACGATGGTACACTGTTTGGGGCTATAGGTTATAGGACGCTTCGTTATAGGACGGCACGGAGTGCCTATAGGACGCTCGCGTTGCGAGCTATAGGTTATAGGCGAGAGGTGAAAGGTGAAAGGCAAAATATAAAAAATGGACTCCCTCACATAAGGAAGCCCATTTTTTGATTATCTTAATTCTAAATTCTTAATTCAAAATTATTTTACAAGTGCGCCGTTAGCGTTGTAGGTTTTACCATTGTGGATGATAAAGAGTTGACCGTTGATGAGGCGCTTGCTGCTATTGGTGTTGCCAGGCGTGATATCCTCTACAGCACTTTGAGCTGGGTTGTAGTGGAGTTTTACAGGAAGATCATACGAGTTGACTGCATCAACTTCAAAACTCAATTTACCATTAACCTTCTTAATCGTTACGGTACCATCTACCAAGCAGTAAATACCCTCTTGGTCATAATACAAATCCCCATCCTCTACAAAAGTGTAGCAGAAATAAGATTGGATAGGACCGCCACCTATCGCTATACCAGGACTGGCAAATACAGTACCGAGTGCCATTGATTTATTGATTGGATAAACACCCTCTGGGATTGTGATTTCTGCATCCACATGATCAACCATGAAGACCATTGCAGTTACATTAGAATAATCAGAAGCTATGATATCAAAAAATAACTCATTATGGCTCTTTACATATTCTGTAGTAAAGTCACAATATGAATCTGCAGGATAGGTATAATCCACTTCGCCCTCTTCTGAATCATCCACTAGATGCTCATGCGCATATTTGGTCTTGAAGGTAAGATCGTATTGTACTGCATTGTCGCAAATAAATGAAGCTACGGCAGTAAGGACTTTGTTCTCCACAGTAACAGTCATAGTTCCCTTTTGCACAGCGAATATATCATATTCTTTGGTAGTACTATTCCACTCTTGTACATAGGTCTCGGCAATATTGAAGTCGTTGTGACCGAACTGACCATCGTTGTAGAAGGTTCCTTCTGCACTTTTGTTCTCGATACGATCCACTTGCACTTTTGCCATCAAAGCAGCCTTATCATCATCACTCATACCATCAAGAATGAAAGTACCAATAGATAATGCGTTAGTGAACTCTACTGCTGCTTCGTTAGCAAGTCCGTCGAAGGTATAGGTAACCGTCTTGGTAGGAACCGGTACGGCGTAAAACATCGAGATATTGTAGCGGCAAGAGTCGAAACCAAGTACCGAAGCTGTGAGGAAAGTGGAGTCATTGCGTTGGAAAATATTACCTGAAACTTCTGCAAAATCTACTGCAATATCCTCTGGGAAACCTTCCGCGTCTGTTGTATGATGGACAATGAATGTTTGCTCCATATGCAAGTTGTAATGATCAAAGTCGCCACCCATCTCCAATACTTGGTCAATATTGAGGATATCGAATGATACCGAATACTCGCGATTGTAGTTAGCCAATTGTACTTCTTTGAGACCGAGGTGGTCGATGTAGTAATAGGATTTAGCCGAATTGGTGAAATTGAGGTCAAGTGATCTAGCCTCTTCTACGCCATAGACGAGTTGCATGATATAGTATTTGTGGTCCGTACCGAGCATCTCAATGTCCACTTGGTAGCCCTTGAGAGCGTTGCCAGAAACTTTGATGGTACATTGCATGGATGTAAGCTCTGTGCCATTTTTCTTGTCGGTGAGGTACACATATGCACTACCGCCAGAATACACAGCAGGCGATGTGATTCGGTTGGCATTGTAGCCTGCCATGAGCTCATAGTAGGCGTTGTTAGCCGTAATGAGGATGGTTTGGTCGGACATTCCATACGTATCGTCGATAAGCATGTTGTTGCAGGTGAATCGAACGGTGTCGACAGGAATGATGGGTGCCTCCATTGCTACATTGTAGAAACTAGCGTCGGTGGTCAATGCTTCGAATAGGAGTACATATGAAACGCCACCAGCCTGATTAGCATCGCTATAGACAACACCCTCTAGCTCCATGATTTCGTATGAATTGTTGCGGTGGATGAGCTTGTAGTTCTCAGTATCCATGATTTTGTGGGAATAGTATCCTTCTATTCCTGTTTCGGTAAAGAATGTCAGATCCACATCCATGGTATCATTTTTGCCTGCGATGCGGAAACGGTCCTCTTCTGGAGTGACTTGGCAGTTAAGAATAGCTACATCGTATTTCACTCTTGGTCGGATGATCTTGTGCTCGGCATGAACCTTGAAATAGCCATACTCTTCGCCATCCACACCCATAGTCACTAGCATGACTGCATCTAAGGTATATTTGATGAGGCTCTCGTCGAGTCTCTCTTCTTGGATAGTTAGATCGCAAGTTTTGTAATAGTGGGTTTTTCCGTCAGCTTCTGGGAACATACACCAAGAGAATAAATCATCATCAAGATCTTCTTCGGTATAGGTGCCTGCAGGGCTCTCTGGAGTACCGCCATAGATATCAAAGATGAATTGGTAGCGGTCATTCTTGAGTGTGATATACCAATCGCCACCGACAACAACTGTATCTCCATTACGGTTTACGATGGTCTCAACAGGTGTGTACATAGGATCATCGTAGAAACTTTTGAAGATGACCTCGGTGGTATCATGCGCATTGATTTGCGCAGGTGCTTGAGCCAATGTAGAGAGCGATTTGATGGTGTTGCTCAAACGCTGTTGCTGCATCATGGCTTTGAAGGCTTGTGGTTTGGACTGTGCTACGGCAGCCAAAGACAAACAAGTAAGTAGGATGATTGAGAGAATCTTTTTCATGCCAGTATTGTTGATGAAATGTTATTTATGAAAGTATTTTACAAAAACAGGCGACAAAGGTAGTAAAAATTTGCAGAATATGCAAATTTTAGTTGAAAGTTTATAGTTTAAAGTTTAAGGGCAGGGAATAAAAATAGGCTCCCCCTAAAAGGAAGCCCATTTTTTATATTCATTAGTCCAACTTCTAATAGCGAAGCTGTCTAACTGCTAACATCTTATTTTACGATAGCACCGTTAGCGTTGTATTGAACATCTCCCTTCTTGATGATGAGTTGACCATTTTGGATCATCTTAACAGGTTTAACTGTTACGGTAACGTTCTCAAGATCATCGGTGAGAGTGGAACCAGAGATGGTAATGTCGATAGCTACACCAGCCATTGGGTTTTGAACGATACCAGTAGCAGTGATTACATTGTCAACAGTGGTAACGGTCAATGTACCCTCGCCGAATCCTAACCATGGATCGTCATCTTCCCAACCACCTACGGTTACGGTTGACATAATCTCAGATGGCTCAGTAGCCTCTGGGTAGTAAACAGGAACCTCAACCAATACTGGGTAGTCAAGACCATCTTCCTCGTTGTGCCATACGCCAGTCATCTTGAGTGAGTAGTCATAATCGTCGCCGAAGATGATAAATTTCTCAACTTCAACAACAGCGTTCTCAACAATCACAACGGTAGCCTCCATAGGAGCTGCAGACATGGTGAGGTGGAGTTCAATATTCTGACCATTCCATTCGCAGCGTACAATAGCCTTTGCAGATGGAGCAAATGCATCAACTTCAAAAACAGTACCCTCTACGAAGGTAGCTTCTGTACCCATGATAGATACTGAACTCTCAGACTTCACTTGCCATTCACCGGTAAGTGGATTGCTATCACCAAGAGCAAGAACTACCTGTACTTGGAATGCTGTACTTGGACCACCAGTGATAATCATGTTGTCAAGATCAAACGCCATATTGGTGATCTCATCCTCGTAAATTTGGCAATCAGCACCCTTAGCCAATGTAGCCTCCAATGAGTAGATAGTAGCATCTGCTACGAGGGTGATCAAGAGTGTGTTAGCCTCTTCGCCCTCTACTACCTCAACAGCAGTTGCAGCAGCGGTAGCCTCAACAGCCTCTTCAAGGATAAGTTGATCCACATATTTAGGAGCATCAAAACCTGCGGTAATATCAAGAATCATAACGCTATTAAGCTTACCATCAGGGGTAGCGAATGGAGCAACCATCAATACTTGCTCACCTACGGTTACGTAAGTAGCACCATTGTACTTCTTACCTAGATCCTCGGTGAGAGCAATAGAAGTAGCGATCTCAACGTTGTTAGTAGCAGACTCTACGATCTCAGTTGGGTTGATGAGCTCAGCATCGAGTACCCAGTTCATCTCGCCGAGAGGAGAAGCGTTCAACTCATATTGAGTACCTACGGTAGTCTCAAGAGCGATAGCGTCGTTGATATCGTAGAAGAAGTAGTGGTCGTTGTGGTTAAGATCTGGATCTACGTAAACGCCGTCAATAACGCGGTAAGAAGATACGCGTGCCCATGCGCTAGTAGCGTGGATACCTGTCATGAAGATCTCCATGTTATCAGAAGTTCCCTTAACAGCCATGGTGAGACCTTGTTTAGAGCGGAACCAGTTAGAAGACATCTTAGATGTGAACAAGATAGATGGAGCATCGTGAAGATCGTTCCAGATATAGATGCGGGTCTCACCACGTTTGTAACCAGCGTCAACATAACCATCAGCTTGGCAAATCATATAGTTGTTGGCGATGAGCTTGCCATCCTCTGTGATAGCGATATCAGAGATAGCGAGGAGGTCACCTGCGTTCTCAGAATCGCGAGCGATAACACCGTTTTGGAGGAGCTCGAGGATAGTACTGTCAGTTACCTCATAGATGTGAGCGGTACCGTCGGTCTCGTGGGTGAGAACGATAGTGCTCTCGCCGTTCTGGATAGCACGTTTAACCACACCTACCATCTCAGTTACAACTGCTGGATCTGGCAACAACTCGCCTATGTGGAATGCATACTTAGCAGCAGCTGGAGTAACTACTTGACCAGAGTATGGCATAGCCCAACCTACGAGTTTCTCAGAAGAGTTACCGCAAGCATAGAGGTTACCAGCGTAGTCGAATGCGAAGTCGTTGAGGTTGCTTCCTACAATAGCCATATCGATAACAGTCTCCTCGGTCAATACAGGAGCGCCGTTAGCGTCTTTAGAAACAGCGTAGATAGTAGCCTTCTTAGCTGCACCATTGTTACCTGCTACAACGAGCTTGGTAAAGTCGTTGTTGAAGCGGATACCAGCTTGACGAACGTTGCTCCAAATAAGTTTAGCATCTTCAACACCGTCAGCGTTGATGTGAACCAAACCTGGGTTAGCGTCATTAGCAGTACCACGGTAAGAAGCAATCCAGAGACCACCCTCGTTGTCGTACTCTACTTGAGTACCTGTGTAGTTGATAGCGTATTTGCCCTCAACCAATGCTTTAGTAGGAGCAGTAGTCCACTCAGTAGCTGTTCCAAGGTTATACTCGTCAAGACGGAAGCCATTCATGGCAGTTCCAATACCCGCGATGTTTGCTGAATACATAGCCAATTGCAAATTCTCACCTGCGCCCTTCACGTCGAAACCTGAGTTAGGAGCAGCAACAAAGTTGCTATCAGCGTCAATAAGCTCAGCTTGCTCATTCAAAGTACCCTTGAATACAGGTGTCCACTCGTTCATGTTAGCAGGGTTAACCTCCCAAAGGTAGTTACCATCGGTGTTGAGGGAAGTAACGAAGATACGACCGTCCTCAGAGATACGGATACGACGTGGAGAATAAGCAGTAGAACCAGGAGCATCTGCACGACCATTTGTAAACTCGATACCACCATTGTAACCTGGAAGTTCGCCGTTAGGGATCAAGTCAAGTGATGGAGTAAATGCGAAGATACCTGCACCGTAGTTAGAAGAAACATATCCGCTTGCAATACCCTTAACAGAGTGCATACCCTCGTTGATGAGAAGCATACCGAAAGTTGCGTTCTCTGGGTTGTTGTCGATATCCAAACCTGATGGGTGGTAGAAGCTATAGATTTTCTCCTCTTGGGTTGGAACCTCTACGGAAGTACCGTTAACCTCTACTGACCATGTGAGCATGCGACCTTGTGGAAGATCTGCTACTGGGATAGCTACGGTGTTCACACCGATAGTGGTAGTACCAGCTACGGTAGCAACAATATTCTTACCCTTGTAAACGAGTACGTTAACAGAAGTAGCGTTAGAGTTGTTCAAACGATAGGTAACAACCAATGCAGTGTCGTTGAGCTCTGACTCAAGACCGAATGCATAGGTATTGAGTTTGTTCTCGGTATAAGTAGGTTCTGGCTTAACAACTGGCTCTTCAACTGGCAACTTACCAGAAATAGTGAGAGCGAACTTAGCACCCATGAAGCTGGTGAACTCTCCAGTCAATGTAATTACGCCATCAACTACAGAAGTCTCAACATAGTTAGCAAATGCTACAGCCTCTGGAGTTTCAAGCAAACAGATTTGTGGACCTTCGTGTACACCAGGAGCGGTATAACCAGAAAGTTCAACAAAGTAACCTTCGCCTTCGCCAGTTGCAACATTGAATGTGAGGGTACCGAGATCCTCGTTGATAGCTACGATAGCGTCAGTCAATACCAATTCAACTGGCTCTGCAGTAGCAGCAGACATATTAACAGTCATATAGTAATATGTTCCATTATGTTCGAACACGACAATAGCCATTGCTGAATTAGTATTCATATCAATTGCTGCCATACCATCAACGAATGTGAAGTTAGTCTCGCCAACATACAATTTACTCTCTTCTGTAAGCAAGTATGTGCCTTCCTCTTCGTCATATTCACCAATTGCGAGTTCGAGATTCATAGTTCCCATTGGGAAACCTGCTATAGAACCAGTAAGTAGCATATTATCGCCATCTATTACCAAGTCGGTAACTTCATTTTCTCCAAGATCATTAGCGTAAACTGCTACGAGTTCTACATCACCATCAACAACAAAAGTGTATTCTGGATCATTAGCCACAAACTCTCCGTCTTCTGTCCAGCCAATAAATACCCAACCGTCAAGTTCCTCAGAAGCGGTAACAGTTACCTCTTCACCCGCTGCGTATTCGCCACCACCAGTTACAACATCTTCACCTTCTGCTGTTGCAGTTACGGTAACGTTGTATGTAGGCAATTCTGGTGCTACAGCGCCGATATAGATAAGATCCTCTGCTACTTTGTAGTAGAAGTTATATTTACCAGGAGCGAGAACGATGTTACCCATATCATCAGCAGAGTGTTCAACAGAATACTCGTCCACATTGCCACACCATGCAGTAGCTACACCATCGGTGAGAGTTACAACCTTCACAGCATCGCCTTCTGAAATAGTTTGATCAAGGAGAACGTACTCATTAGCGTTGTCTGGATTAGCAGTCAAAGCGATACCAGTAGTCCAATCGCCAGCAACACCCATCAAAACGTAAGAGATTACAGGAGGAGTCACAGGACCAGAGAGTTTCTCAACAGCTTCCTCTTTGGTGTACCAACCGTCTTTCACATAGTACTTACCAGCAGTCCATTTGAGGTCGCCAGTTTGTACGCCGTTAGCGTTGTTGAAAAGCATACCGCCAAATGAGGTACCTTTCTCTACAGTATAAGAATATACATCGTATCCAGCGAGTTTGTCAGCCTCTTTGGTCATAGCCACACCTGGCCATGTAGCTACTTCAGGAGTCCAAGTGTAGATGTTTGCTTTGCCCCAACCTTGGTTGTCAACGAAGTAAACTGACTCATACTCTACTGGTTGTCCCAATTTAGCAGCAGCCTCCTCTTTGGTATACCAACCATCTTTGCAATAATACTTACCAGCTGTCCATTTAAGGTCAGCAGTTTGTTGAGAACCATTGTTGAAGATTACGTTAGCATACTTACCTGCTTCGGCTGTAAATGAATACACATCGAAACCAGCGATCTGCTCTGCCTCTTTGGTTGCTGCAGCACCTGGCCATGAAGCATTAGGATCTGCTGTCCAAGCATAGGCATTGATTGTGCCCGTCCAACTTGATGCGTTTACAAAGTAAACGGTCTCAGTCGCCGCAAACATTGACAACACCATCGTCAATGCCGCGAAGAACGTAAAGATTTTTCTCATAATAAAATGATTTTAAGTTAATAAAGTAAGTTATTTAGTTAATAATTAACATCTTGTTAATATTATTTTCTTTGCTGATAAAATTACCTAAATTGCCTGCAAAGATAGATAAAAAAAATGAAATTGCCAAATGAAAGTTGCATTTTTTTGTTTTTTTCGCAGAAAAAAGGTATTTTTATGGAGATATAGACTCTGCGCTATAGGACGGTGCAAGCGCCTGTAGGGTAAGGGATACTATGCGATTGTTCGGTTATTCCTTGCTTTTTAACCGCTATATCTTACGTATATCCTACGTATATGGTACGTATATCCTACGTATATGGTACGTAATTGATAAGGGAAAGATTAAAGGGGAAAGAGGAAAAGGTTAGAGGTTAAAGGGGATAAAAAATCGCACTCTTATGAAGAATGCGATTTTTTTGATAGTAGTCTAACGTGTCAGATAAGTCTGGCTAGTCGGACAACTTGTATTTACTCTGCAGCAGCCTCAGTAGCAGGAGCCTCTACAGGAGCGTCAGCCTTAGGAGCAGCCTTCTTACCAGCACGACGTGTGGTCTTCTTAGCAGCAGCCTTAGGAGTCTTAAGCATGTTCTCGTTGTAGTCAACGAGCTCGATGATTGCCATCTCAGCAGCATCACCAAGACGGAAACCAGTGCGGAGGATACGTGTGTAACCACCTGGACGGTTAGCAATCTTCTCAGCTACGTTTTGGAAGAGCTCGGTAACAACCTCTTTTTGTTTGAGTTTAGCGAAGACGAGACGGCGGTTAGCTGTGGTGTCCTCTTTTGCATGGGTAAGGAGTGGCTCTACATACATGCGGAGCGCTTTAGCCTTAGCCAAAGTGGTCTTAATACGCTTGTGCTCGATGAGTGAGCAAGCCATATTAGAAAGCATTGCATGACGGTGCGCTGCTTTACGACCAAGATGATTGAATTTCTTATTATGTCTCATTTTTGTTTTACTTTATTAATTAATCATTAAGTTTGTATCTGCTAATATCCATGCCAAACGCAAGTCCGTTCTTCTCGAGAAGTTCATCGAGTTCGGTGAGTGATTTCTTACCGAAGTTGCGGAACTTGAGGAGGTCAGAACGATGATACTTCACCAATTGACCAAGTGTATCTACCTCAGCAGCCTTCAAGCAGTTGAGTGCGCGTACAGAGAGGTCCATATCGATGAGGCGTTGGTTGAGCAATTGACGCATTTTGAGGTGCTCCTCGTTGAGCGCATTGTCCACTGGTTTGCTGTGATCCTCAATCACGATACGTTCCTCAGAGAAGAGCATGAAGTGATAGATGAGGAGCTTAGCAGCCTCAGTGAGTGCGTTTTGTGGAGTGATAGAACCGTCGGTAGAAATCTCGAGTGTGAGTTTCTCGTAGTCGGTGCGTTGCTCCACACGGTATGGGTCAATGCTGTATTTGACATTGCGGATAGGTGTGTAGATGCTGTCAATAGCCAACACACCAATAGCATCGTTTGCTTGATGATTTTCATCAGCAGACACGTAACCACGTCCCTTATTGATATTGATTTCAATCTCAAAATCAGCGGTTTCGTCCATTTCAGCGAGCAACAACTCAGGGTTGAGCACGTCGAATGATTGGAGGTAGCTATTGAGTTCACCCGCCAAGAGAAGGTTGTTACCCTTCACGTGCATGCGGATGGTCTCTTCAGTAGCTTCCAATCCCTCTTTGCGAATGAAACGCACTTGCTTGAGGTTAAGGATAAGATTGGTCACGTCGGTGATAACACCAGGGATAGTAGCAAATTCATGATCAATACCATTGATCTTAATTGAACAGATAGCAAAGCCCTCGAGCGAACCGATAAGTACGCGACGAATAGCATTACCAACTGTGATACCATAACCCGGTTCGAGCGGACGGAACTCAAAAACTCCGTGATTGTTGCTCGAATCCAACATGATCACCTTTTCAGGTTTGATAAAATCTAATATTGCCATGAATTTAATTATTATTTAGAGTACAACTCGACGATTAATTGCTCCTTGATGTTCTCAGGGATATCCTCACGTTGTGGGATGTTGAGGTATTTACCTGCTTTCTCAGCTTCGTTCCACTCGAGCCAGCTATATTTGCTGTGGTTGAAACCATCCAAAGAAGCAGCGATTACTTCGAGTGATTTAGCTTTCTCGCGTACAGCTACTACTTGACCAGGTTTAACCTCGTAAGAAGGGATGTTTACCACCTTGCCATCTACAGTGATGTGACGGTGGCTAACGAGCTGACGAGCAGCAGCACGAGTAGGAGCGATACCAAGGCGGTAAACGATGTTGTCCAAACGAGACTCCAAGAGTTGGAGAAGGATCTCACCAGTAATACCTTTGATACGTGAAGCCTTAGCAAAAAGGAGACGGAATTGACGCTCGAGTACACCGTAGGTGTATTTAGCTTTTTGCTTCTCAGCGAGCTGAGTACCGTACTCAGACATTTTTTTACGGCGGTTTACGCCGTGTTGACCTGGAGCGTAGTTACGTTTGTCAAGCACTTTGTCTGGGCCGAAGATAGCCTCTCCGAAACGACGTGCGATACGTGATTTTGGTCCAATATATCTTGCCATTTTATTACGTTTTTAATAGTTAAACAATTATACACGACGACGTTTAGGAGGACGGCAACCATTGTGAGGCATAGGAGTAACGTCAACGATTTCGGTTACTGCGATACCAGCGTTAGCGCACGCACGGATAGCGCTCTCACGGCCTTGTCCAGGACCTTTAACATACGCTTTTACTTTGCGCAAGCCGAGGTCAAAAGCGACCTTTGCGCAATCCTCAGCAGCAGTTTGAGCTGCGTAAGGAGTATTCTTTTTAGAGCCACGGAAGCCCATTTTACCAGCAGATGACCAAGAGATAACTTGACCTTCGCCGTTAGCGATTGTAACAATCACATTGTTGAAAGAAGACATAACGTGAAGTTGACCAACACCGTCAATCTTTACAACGCGCTTCTTAGCTGCAACAGTTTTCTTTGCCATAATTGATAGATATTATAGGTTGTTGATACTTGATTACTTCGTTGCTTTCTTCTTGTTAGCAACAGTTTTCTTTTTACCTTTACGCGTACGAGCGTTGTTTTTGGTGGATTGACCACGCAATGGAAGACCAATACGGTGACGAACACCACGGTAGCAACCGATATCCATCAATCGCTTGATGTTGAGTTGTGTTTCAGAACGGAGGTCACCTTCTACTTTGTAGTTAGCACCGATGATCTCACGAATTTTAGCTGCTTGGTCATCCGTCCAATCTTGTACCTTGATGCTTGGGTCAACGCCTGCCTCTGCCAAGATCTTCTTTGCGCTTGAACGACCTATTCCGTAGATGTAAGTCAAACCGACTTCGCCACACTTGTTTTGTGGTAAATCTACACCGACAATTCTTATAGCCATAATTAATTACTTAAGGATAATTGTTGTTAAATGTTTACCTCTATGAAATGCTTATCCTTGACGCATTTTCATTTTTGGTTCTTTTTTGTTAATTACATACAAGCGACCTTTGCGGCGTACGATTTTGCAGTCCGCATTGCGCTTTTTTACAGATGCTCTAACTTTCATTTTAATAGAGTTTTAGAGTTTATTTATAACGGAACGAAATACGTCCTTTAGTGAGGTCATATGGACTCATCTCCACTTTCACACGGTCACCAGGAAGGATCTTGATGTAGTGCTGACGCATCTTACCTGAGATGTGGGCGATGATGACATGACCGCTTTCTAATTGTACACGGAACATTGCGTTGGACAAAGCCTCGGTAACAGTTCCATCTACTTCGATTGCATCTTGTTTAGCCATAACTGATTACTTGGTTAATATTAAATAAAACGATCTCCTAAAACTTGTTGAATATAGTCGAATGTGGATAGGATGTCTGCTTTGCCGTTGCGCACGCACACGCTATGCTCATAGTGAGCAGCAGGTTTGCGGTCGGCCGTGCGGGCAGTCCATCCATCGTTCTCAATGATCACATTGCGGCGCCCTAGGCAAATCATAGGTTCGATGGCGAGTGTCATGCCCGACTTGAGCACAATACCATTGCCACGTCGTCCGTAGTTGCATACCTCTGGTTCCTCGTGCATATCGCGTCCAATGCCGTGTCCTACAAACTCACGTACTACAGAGTAACCTGCCTTTTCACAATGGTTTTGTATGACAGCACCGATATCGCCAAGACGGCGACCTGTGATAGCTTGCTCAATGCCGAGATAAAGTGCCTGTTTGGTTGTACGCAAGAGTTGCAACACCTCTGGTGCGACTTCGCCCACAGGGAAGGTGTATGCAGAGTCTGCGCAAAAGCCACCCAGTTTGACCACTGTATCCACCGACACGATATCACCATCTTTGAGTATTACCTTGTCGGAAGGGATACCATGTACGACTTGCTCGTTGACTGATGTGCACAAGGTGGCAGGATAGCCTTCGTATCCGAGGCAAGAAGGGATACCTCCGTTGTCGCAGATAAACTCATATGCCACTTTGTCCAACTCCGCAGTAGTAACTCCTGGTCGGATAACCTTGGCGATTTCCGCCAAGGTTCGTCCGAGCAGGTCATTACTGCGACGCATCAGTTCGACTTCTTCGTCAGTCTTTAGGTATATCATTCTTCTTAATAAGCCATAGCGGAGCGACCCTTGATGCGCATACCAGACTCATAGAAGCCATCGTAGTGACGCTCGAGGAGTTTGCTCTCGATTTGTTGTAGCGTATCCAAGACTACACCTACCATGATGAGCAATGATGTACCACCGAAGAATTGTGCGAAGCCCATGCTAACACCGAAGAGGCGTGCAAAAGCTGGCAAAATAGCGATGATAGCCAAGAGGCAAGAGCCAGGCAAAGTCAAGCGTGTCATGATAGAGTCGATATACTCAGCTGTCTTCTTGCCTGGTTTAACGCCAGGGATGAAGCCGTTGTTGAGCTTGAGGTTTTCAGCCATTTGTACAGGATTGATGATAATCGCGGTGTAGAAATAGGTGAAAACGATGATCAAGAGTGCAAATACAGCGTTGTACCAGAAGCCGTCGTTGTTCATGAACGCACGTGTGAAAGCATTTGCTTCAGAAGAAGAGAAGCCTGCCAATGCAATAGGAATGAACATGATAGCTTGTGCGAAGATGATAGGCATCACATTCGCAGCATTTACCTTAAGAGGAATATACTGACGTACGCCACCATATTGCTTGTTACCCACCATACGCTTAGCGTATTGTACAGGGATACGACGTGTACCTTGTACGAGGAGGATAGCAAATGCAAACACAGCCAAGAGGATAATGATCTCGAGGAGGAATACCATCAAACCACCACCTTCGTTCAAGCGTGAAGAGAACTCTTGGATGATAGCGGCAGGGAAACGAGCGATGATACCGATGAGAATGATAAAGGAGATACCATTACCAATACCGCGATCGGTGATACGCTCACCCAACCACATCACGAACATAGAGCCCGCGCAGAGGAGGATGGTAGATGAGATGGTGAACCAGTTGAAACCTACCGCAAGCGCTTGACCAGCTTGTGCCATCTGCACAGAGAGGTTAACGAGGTAGCTAGGTCCTTGGAAAAGGAGGATAGCCACGGTGAGGTAACGTGTGATTTGGTTCATCTTTTGGCGACCAGACTCACCCTCCTTTTGCATCTTTTGGAAGTAAGGCACTGCGATAGTGAGCAGTTGGATTACGATAGATGCAGAGATGTAAGGCATGATACCCAATGCAAAGATAGATGCATTAGAGAAGGCGCCACCTGAGAACATATCCAAAAGTGCCATCAAGCCACCCGCTGTCTGCGCATGCAGAGCAGAGAGGGCTGTAGGGTCAATACCAGGAAGAACAACGAAGGAACCGAAACGATAGATGAGCACAAAAAGGATTGTGGTCAGCAATCGAGCGCGGAGATCTTCGATCTTCCAGATATTTTGGATTGTTTGAATAAACTTACGCATACTAATTAGATTTTGTTGATAGTACCACCAGCAGCTGTGATAGCAGCTTCAGCAGTTTTGCTGAAAGCGTTAGCTTCTACAGTGAGTTTTGCAGTAAGGGTACCGTTACCAAGAATCTTCACCAATTGAGTTTTGTTGATGAAGCCAGCCTCGTGGAGTTCGATCAAGCCGATTTTCTCGAGGTTTTTAGCTTCAGCAAGTGCTTGGAGAGTAGAAAGGTTGATAGCTTTGTACTCAACACGATTGATGTTTTGGAAACCAAACTTAGGCAAACGGCGTTGCATAGGCATCTGACCACCCTCGAAACCAATTTTCTTAGAGTAACCAGAGCGTGACTTAGCACCCTTATGACCGCGAGTAGAAGTACCACCGAGTCCTGAACCAGGACCACGACCGATACGTTTAGCGGTCTTTACTGAACCAGCAGCTGGCGTTAAATTATTTAATTCCATAATGCTTGCTAAAATTTAAAGATTAATCAATTACTTTAACCAAGTGTTTAATTTTGTTTACCATGCCGAGGATAGCAGGAGTAGCCTCGTGCTCAACTACAGCATTCATCTTGCGAAGACCAAGAGCCAACATAGTATCCTTTTGCACTTGTGGGCAGCCGATTGTGCTGCGTACTTTTTGAATTTTGATTGTTGCCATGATTTTCACAAATTATTATCCGTTAAACACTGTTGAAAGACTCACGCCACGGTTTTGAGCTACAGTGCGAGCATCGCGCATTTCGCCGAGTGCTGCGATAGTAGCCTTAACGAGGTTGTGAGGGTTAGAAGAACCTTTAGATTTAGCCAAGATGTCGGTTACACCAGCAGACTCCAATACGGCACGCATAGCACCACCGGCTTTAACTCCGGTACCGTGAGATGCAGGTTGGAGGTAAACGCGAGCGCCGCCGAACTTAGCGTATTGCTCATGAGGTACAGTACCTTTGAGTACTGGTACTTGGATAAGATTCTTCTTAGCAGATTCGGTAGCCTTAGAGATAGCAGCGGTAACTTCGCCAGCCTTACCAAGACCCCAACCTACGATACCAGCCTCATTTCCTACAACAACGATGGCTGCAAATGTGAAAGTACGTCCACCCTTTGTAACTTTAGTTACACGGTTGACAGCAACGAGGCGCTCCTTGAGCTCCAAGTCTTGTGTTGATTTTACTCGATTCATAACAGTCACTTTGTTTTAGAATTTGAGACCTGCCTCGCGAGCAGCGTCTGCCAATGATTTAACTCGACCGTGATAGAGATAGCCGTTACGGTCAAATACAACAGCCTCAACGCCAGCAGCCTTAGCAGCCTCTGCGATGAGGCGGCCTACTTGAGCAGCTTTCTCTGTTTTGGTCATTTTATCTTTAATAGCGAGCGAAGAAGCAGCTGCAAGTGTTTTGCCTTGCAGATCGTCGATAACTTGCGCGTAGATTTGGCTGTTGCTACGGAATACTGTCAGACGAGGACGCTCAGCTGTACCCGAAACACGTGTACGGATAGATGCTTTAATTTTAAGTCTTCTTGCAATTTTCTGATTCATAACTTATTCCTTTCTAATTATTTACCAGCCGATTTACCAGCTTTACGACGAACAACTTCACCTTGGAACTTAATACCCTTACCCTTATATGGCTCTGGTTTGCGGAATGAACGAATCTTAGCGCATACTTGGCCAATGAGTTGCTTGTCAGCAGACTCGAGGATAACGAGAGGGTTTTGGTTACGCTCTGACTTGGTCTCTACCTTAACCTCTTTAGGGAGTTGGAGGTAGATTGGGTGTGTATAACCGAGTGCAAAGTTGAGGGTATTTTGCATACCAGCAGCCATTTCAACACGGTAACCAACACCGACGAGTTCGAGCACTTTCTTGTAACCCTCGCTAACACCTACAACCATGTTGTTGATGAGTGCGCGATAAAGACCGTGCATAGCGCGGTTTTGCTTCTCATCATTAGGACGAGTTACGGTGAGTACACCTTCCTCAACGGTTACAGTGATATTTGGGTTAACTTGTTGTTTCAATTCACCTTTAGGACCTTTAACAGTCACGAGGTTCTCAGGGCTAACTGTTACAGTTACACCTGCAGGAATAGCGATAGGCAATTTACCAATTCTTGACATAGCAGTTCCTCCTTAATTAATAGATGTAACAAATAACCTCACCACCGAGCTTCATGCCGAGCGCCTCTTTGTTGGTCATCACACCCTTAGAAGTAGAGAGGATGGCAATACCGAGACCGTTCAAGACGCGTGGCATCTCGCGATAGCCAACGTATTGACGAAGACCTGGTGTTGATACACGTTTCAAACTCTTGATGGCGTTAACTTTGTTAACTGGATCATACTTCAAGGCAATCTTGATAGTGCCTTGAGGGCCATCTTCCACGAACTTGTAAGAAAGGATGTAACCCTTCTCGAACAAGATGCGTGTGATCTCTTTCTTCAGATTCGAAGCAGGCACCTCAACTACGCGGTGACCAGCTTTGATTGCATTTCTGAGTCGAGTCAGATAATCTGCGATTGGATCTGTCATAATGTTTGTTAAATTAATCCCGCCTTTCGGGACAATATTTAATAAATTAATTTTATTTATTCCCCAGAGGCACCTATGTCCTCTGGGCGAATTTCAAAGTTGTTTACCAGCTTGCCTTCTTCACTCCTGGGATAAGACCTGCAGAGGCCATCTCACGGAATTGAATACGACTCAAGCCGAATGCACGCATATAACCTTTTGGACGACCAGTGATTTTGCAGCGATTGTGCAAACGTACTGGACTAGCGTTCTTAGGCAATGCTTGGAGACCTTCGTAGTCACCATCCTTGAGGAGTTGTGCACGCTTAGCAGCATATTTTGCTACGAGTTTAGCGCGTTTCACCTCGCGAGCTTTCATTGATTCTTTTGCCATAGTCTAATTACTTTTTGAATGGTAAACCAAACTCGCGGAGGAGTGCAAAGCCTTCCTCATCGGTCTTAGCAGTAGTCACGAAAGTGATGTTCATACCAAGAAGTTTGGTGATGTTATCAATGTTAATTTCAGGGAAGATGATTTGCTCTTGGATACCAAGTGTATAGTTGCCATGACCATCCATCTTGTTGTGGATACCTTTGAAGTCGCGGATACGAGGCAAAGCCACGCGCACGAGACGCTCCAAGAACTCGTACATACGCTCACCACGGAGAGTTACGCGCACGCCGATAGGCATTTTCTTACGCACCTTGAAACCTGCGATATCCTTTTTGGAGAGTGTAGCAACGGCTTTTTGACCAGTGATGAGTGTCATCTCTTGTTGAGCCACATCAATGAGCTTCTTGTCAGCCACAGCATCTCCAAGACCTTGGTTGAGAACGATCTTCTCGAGTTTAGGACACTGCATTACAGTAGTGTAGTTAAACTCCTTCATCAGAGCAGGCACAATGCGCTCCAAATAATCTTGTTTCAAACTTGCTGTATTCATTGTTAGATCTCCTTACCAGATTTTTTACTTACGCGGACGAGCTTTCCATCCTTCTCTACGCGACCCACACGTACTGGTTTGCCGTTCTCAACAGGGTTGAGGTTAGAGATGTGGATAGGAGCCTCCTGTTTAACAATACCTCCTTGAGGATTCTTTGCATTAGGTTTGGTACTCTTAGATACCATGTTAACACCTTCTACGATAGCACGTTGTTTCTCAACGAGCACTTCGAGCACGCGGCCCGTTTTGCCCTTAGAAGCACCTGCGTTCACGTATACGGTATCACCTTTCTTAATATGTAATTTTGCCATATTTGTAGAATTTAGATGATTAGAGCACTTCAGGTGCTAATGAGATAATTTTCATGTTCGTTTGACGCAACTCGCGAGCCACAGGGCCGAAGATACGTGAACCACGGATCTCACCTGCGTTGTTTACGAGTACGCATGCGTTGTCATCAAAGCGGATGTAGCTACCATCTGGGCGGCGTACCTCTTTCTTCACGCGAACAACGATGGCACGTGTTACAGTACCGTCTTTGATATCAGAAGAAGGGATTACACCTTTAACTGCTACTACGATGGTGTCACC
>CALCGX010000132.1 GCA_937901225.1 uncultured Bacteroidales bacterium
CTGCCATCTTCAGCACGCGCTCCACCTCGCCACCGAAGTCGGCGTGGCCCGGAGTGTCAATCACATTGATCTTGCAGCCCTTGTATTCAATGGCTACGTTCTTCGCCAAGATGGTGATACCGCGCTCGCGCTCCAACTCGTTGTTATCGAGGATAAGCTCGCCTTTCTGCTCGTTCTCACGGAAGAGGTTGGCGGTGTACAACATCTTGTCAACCAAGGTGGTTTTACCGTGGTCAACGTGTGCGATGATTGCTATATTTCTAATGTTTTGCATATTCTTTTTGTGTACCTGTACGCATGCGCGCTTTACGCATATTACGAAAAAGCCTGCAAAATTACTATTTTTTTTGCACATATGCAATAGTTGAATGCTTTTTTTAGCTATCCTTTATGATTTAACGCATCTCTATCTAGCATCTTAATGGCATTTTCCCTCGTTAAAGACTGCTATATCTTACGTATATCTTACGTGTATGTTACGTATATCCTACGTATATGGTACGTAATTGATAAGGGAAAGAAAAGGGAAAAGAAAAGAAAAAAAGAAAGGCAATAGCCATGAAGGAAATGACGAAATGTAAAACAAATCAATGAAAAAATGACGAAATGTTTGTGCGATTACAAATAATTTCGTAACTTTGCAGGCAAATTTCCATACTTAGGATACAATTGGTAAAAAGCAAAAGGAGGAAATATGCAAAATACAATTAGAATCTATTGCAAAAACACAAAGGAATTTGTGGATATTCCTTGTGGCATCTCACTGAAAGAGTTGTACGATCGATTGGCATTAAAGATGCCGTATCCAGTGATTGCAGCACGAGTAAATTACAAGGTTCAGAACCTTAACTTCTTGGTTTACAAGCCAAAAGATATTGAGTTTATTGACGCAACCAGCGAAAGTGGAAAGCGTTGTTATATCCGTACATTGAGTATGGTGATGGCTTGTGCAGTGAGAGAATTGTGGCCTAATTGTGACTTGCGTATTGAACACCCAATCAGTCGCGGTTTTTATTGCACCATTCGCGAATCGCGTGAAGTGGCTAAGGAAATAACTCCTGAAGTGGTGGCATTGCTGAAAGAACGCATGCAACAAATCATCGCAGAAGATCGTCCGATAATCACCGAAGAAAAGCAAACAAAAGAGGTGATTCGTTTGTTTGGAGAACGCAAGGATGGTGAAACCACGTTGTTTGAGACCCTTGGCAACCCATATTGTCGCTACTATCGCATGGGAGATTATATCGACTATTACACTGGCGCGCTGATGCCTTCGACGGGATATATCCATCTATTCGATGTGGAGCAATATCATGGCAATATTTTGTTGCGCATTCCTTGTCGTCGCAATCCGAACCAATTGGAGGAACGTTGTGTGCAAGATAAGCGTTTTGGCATATTCAAGGAGTATATAGGTTGGAATAAGTTGTTGCATATCAGCAATGTAGGTGAATTTAACAAGGCTTGCAAAAACCAAAAGAGCTTTGAGATGATTAAACTATCGGAGGCATTGCATGAGAAGAAGGTTGCCCAGATTGCGGACCAGATAGCGCATCGTGAGAGTGGTGTGCCGAGATTTGTTTTGATCTCTGGACCTAGTTCGTCTGGTAAGACGACATTCTCAAAGCGTTTGACTATTCAACTGATGGTGAACGGAATACGCCCTGTGGTGATTTCGATGGACAATTACTTTGTGAATCGCGAGGATACTCCGCGCGATGAAAATGGCGAATGGGATTTTGAGCACTTGGAGACCATAGACCTGCCATTGTTCCGCAAGCAATTAGCCGATCTGCTTGATGGTCATACCGTTAAGTTGCCATTCTATAACTTTGAAACAGGAAAACGTGAATATCGAGGCGACACTTTGCGTTTGGAGAAAGATACGGTTGTGATTTTGGAAGGACTACATGCTTTGAATCCTGAATTGATTCCAGATATTCCACGCGAGATGACGTTTAAGATTTATGTAAGTTCCTTAACTACAGTGAATTTGGATAATCATAACTGGATTCCAACGAGCGATGTACGTTTGATTCGTCGTATTGTTCGCGATTATCGTTATCGTGGATATTCTGCGATGGAAACGATTGCTCGTTTGGACAGTGTACAGCGTGGCGAAGATCGATGGATTTCGCCATTCCAAGAGGAAGCGGATGTGATGTTTAATTCGGCGTTGTTGTTTGAATTAGCCGTGCTGAAACGTCACGCAGAGCCGATATTGGATGAGGTACCAAAATATTGTGATGAATACACGACAGCACATCGCTTGCTGAAATATTTGAGTTATTTTGAATCAATTCCAGAGCGTGAAATTCCACCAACATCGTTCTTGCGCGAGTTTGTGGGAGGTAGTTCGTTTAGATATTAAACTGAAAAGCAATGCATATGAGAGGTTTTGTGGTTGTATTATTGTTTTGTACAGGCTTATCTTGTTTTGCACAAGAAGTGAGCGTGGACTCTGTGTTTGTGGGTGATAGTATTGTGGTTGAAGATACCTTGCAGGCTGTACTGCTGACAGATGTGATGGAAAATGCTACCGTATATCAAGACTCTATGGTAAGGCAGTTGATGATAGATAAACAATTAGGAATACAACGCGGCAAAGTGGAAGTGGATGGTTTTAGGGTGCAGGTATACTCATCCAATCAACAACAAATAGCTAAGAATGAGTCACTGATATTGCAACAAGAATTGGAAAAAGTATTGAATAAAACGGTTTACACGATATCTGAACCTCCATTTTGGAAAGTGCGCGTGGGTGACTTCTTGACACGTGAAGATGCAATGCTCTATAAGAACGAATTGGTCGCACAATTTCCTGATCTTCAAAGCAGTGCATATGTTGTACCAGATAAAGTAATCGTTGTAAATTGAGAAATATGACACCTCCATTTGTACCTTCGGATGACAAAACTCAACAGATTGCCCATCATGTAGAAGCGCTGCTTCGATTGATTGGGGAAGATTCTGCACGTGAAGGTCTGAAAAAGACACCGACTCGCGTAGGTGAGGCTATGCAATTTTTGACACAAGGCTATCAACAAGACGCGGAAGATATTTTGCGTGGCGCGCTGTTTGAAGAAGATTATCGCCAAATGGTGGTTGTAAAAGATATACCATTTTATTCCTTGTGCGAACATCACCTACTGCCATTTTTCGGCAAAGCGCACGTGGCATATATACCAAATGGTAAGATTACGGGATTGAGCAAGATAGCTCGTGTGGTGGATGTATTTGCTCGACGCTTGCAGGTCCAAGAGCGTATGACCACACAAATAAAGGACTGTATCCAACAGACACTCAATCCATTAGGCGTGATGGTAGTAATAGAAGCAGAGCACCTATGTATGCAGATGCGAGGGGTGCAGAAGCCTCATGCCGTTACGACGACGAGTGATTTTACAGGGGCGTTTAATCGAGCAGAAACGCGAGAGGAGTTTATGAATTTGATACGAGGGTAGATTGCCTTTCAGTCAATGATAATGACAGATGTAGGATATAAAACGGCAAAGCTACAGATAAATAGGTAATATCAAACGTAGAGGAAAAAAGTTCCGTCCATAGATTCTCTTTCCACATTTTTTCTACAAAAGCCATCGCGACTAAACTGGTTAATAATAAACCAGTTATGATTGTACGGTAATTCATTCTACCGTGCATCCAAATGGTGATACCAATTGCTCCACATGCAAAAATAAGGAGCACTAGGAAACTGCCCTGTCTGGTCTGTAATACAAATGGGTTGTATTCAAAAAACAACAACGTACTTCCTTGCCAAAACACAAAAGGCAGAATTGTCAAAGTGAATGTACCTAATATAATGAATAGGAATAGACCTTGTTTTTTCCAATTTAGTTGTAAAAATTCATATCCGTAAAGAACGCATAACGGTATTACTGCTATTAAACGTGTTGACAACGTCAAACCTACAAGAAGTGCTATCCCAACCACATTGTTGATTAGTTTGACATTTTTATGAACTAGCCATTCGGCGATAATAGCAGAAAGCATCATATTGGTTATCAAATCACTACGCACGGCTATTTCATACCAAAAAGCAGGAGATATGCTGAGCAGTATTCCAACTACAAGTGCCACTTTGAGGGAATAAAGTCTGTTCAACGTCCAAAGGAATAATAATGTAACGATAATAATAGACATTCCGACATTACCTAACGCATAAAAAGGGATATGGAGGATTTGCCAAACGGGGAATGGCGATCCGTATCCTCCTAAGTGAGTTTGTTGTCCATATGGATACTGCCCACAAAACATCCCAGATAAGAAGTTATGAATTGCAGACCACCTATCCACATTAAGTGAAAGTGGGTCAATGGACAATTGCAAAATGCATGCAATGCCTGTAAAGAGGATTAACAGCGCTAGAAACCATTTGAAAGGATGCTTACATTTAGGAGAAAAATGACGAATTGCCCATAGAAGACAAACAACACCAAGAATGTACACAATCGCAAAGAGCCAATGTAAAGATGTGACACGGGATACATACTTTTCAATAAACAATGTGTTAATAAGTATGTACAGCAGAAATACGATGCGATTAATAAGCAAGTTCATGTGATTAGTTCATAATAAGAATCTTGACACTGTTATGATTTTCGCCAGACTTTGTGTTACAAACAGCAGTATACACTCCCGAAGCTACTCGTTGTCCTCGTGCATTGTTACCATCCCAAACAGCCGCACCTCCTTGTCCTTCCAATATTTTAACGAGATTTCCCGCAGCATCCAATATACGTACTTGCGTATCAACCATCAATCCTTTGATGGTAATATGACCTCTATAAGTAGGGTGAACCGGGTTTGGATATGCATACAAATTATTGAAATTTTCTTCGGGTTCAATCGCATCACTCATGTAAGAAACCAACCCCGCAGCCGTTCCGATAAACACTTCTCCAGATAATTCATTAATGGCGATAGATAGTACGTTGTCGCTTGGCATGAGTGAATTTTCGGTAGTGAAGTGTGCAACAGTTTCAATATCCTTTCCTCCCATCTCATTTGTAGTGATTTGAATTAAGAATACACCAGAAGAAGCAGTCCCAATCCATTTGCGATTTGCACCATCAATCGCTATACAATTGATCTGCTCTCCATCCAACAAATAATCTCCTAATCCAGACCCATCATTACGAGGGATGACGATGCGTTCGCATTGGTTGGACGTGGCAAAATCAATGTGAGAAGGGATTGTAAATACACCAGAATTCGTCCCGACCCAAAGCGTATTATCGTAATCTTGTGCAATTGAATAGATATTCTCTGGTGCAATATTTCTTGAGTTCTGATCTATCCAAGTATTTCTGAATGTTATTTTATCATCATTCGGATTGTGTGGAGTTCCATTATCTTGTAAAAGAATCAATCCTGTTCCTGCTCTTACAATTGAAATCCATTTCCATTGAGGATTACGAATATCCATAATCAAATCACCTGGCGTGTCCAATGAAATGGAGTTTAAATCAAACGAAGTCCATCTTCCATCAGGTGAAATAACATGTACGTTCCCTTGATTACCGCCAGCATTTAGCACCCATAAATTGTTTTGATCGTCATACATTATCCTGTCTATTCGAGTATATAAATCAGGATTACTTGGTGCAGCAGAATGGAACTCACTATTGGATGCCAAATATAATTTGACTACATTAGTATCTTGCATCTCTATCATTCCTGTTCCATATGTCGTAATAAAATAATGATTAGGATCATAAGGGTCTTGAGCAACGTCCATAGCATCATACAAAGCATGTCCTGCTTTTTGTACTAAGTTTTTATTCGTCATGTTAGTCCACTGATCGTTTTCCAATATCATCAACTCTACAGGACGGGTATATTGAGATGCCCAACGTCCTCCGGGTAGCATATATAATTTATTTCCAAAAGTACGTAATCTATATGAATAGTTATTTAATGGACCATCTGGATGATATTCTACGTCATAATCATTATGATGATGCACCACTCCATTGTCTCTTGTTCCAGTCCAAAAAGAGCCATCATCCTCCACAATATCATTAATATATCCGTACGATATATAGATCGGCATTGTAAAATCATTTTGTAGTTCCGCTATACCATCTTGATTGATAAGTGCAAACAAATGGTTGTTTGTTTGACGCAATCCTCTTATCTTGAACTTAGATGTGTGTTTTTTCCAAAGTCCGTTATGAAGCGACCAAAGTACATTATCTTTGACAACACAAAGTGTTTGCATGTGTGCTTCCATTCCTTGTAAGTTTTTTCCAGACGGAAGTGATTGCCTTTTCCAATACGCATAATCCACTAAATTATCATTTAAGTGAGCAGAGTAAAGTGATGTTTTAGAGGCAGCATATATGCTATCTCCTAAAATGGTTATATAAGCCACATCTACTTCAGTTGACTGCTCACCAATATAGTATGTATCCTCTATTTCGTGACGTTTCATGTCTAACGCGATTATTCCAAAACTCATAGCCAAGTATGCCTTAGAGCCATACATACAAATATCATGAACTTGCTTAGACAAGCTCATTGATTTAAGGAACAAATCAGAAACATTATAAACATTACCTTCTCTATCCAAAATATCTAAATGACCATTTTGATAGGTAACAAGCATTTTTTCAGTGCTAGGATTGACTTTGATGTGATCTATAATAGAGCTACTTAATCCAGTTGCTTTAGTGTAATATTCTATTTCTTCCGTTTTTTTATTCACAGAAAACATTGAATTGTTAGATAACGCATATATTTTGTCTCCCAACCGCTCTACCTCATTGATTTCCGAAAAAGCCAAATGCGATTTCCATTGAAACATCGTACCATAAGTAATCTCCTCATCCGAGATATCTAGATTAAGCGCAGTGTCAGGTGATAGTTGGTAAGAAACTAAACCTTGTGCAGTTCCGATATACATTCGATTATTGTAATTATCAAATGCTAGTGAAAGTACGGTATTAGAAGGCATAACTGTATTATCACTAGTATAATGTGCTAAAATCTCGGTTGCCTCAGCGTTTAACACATACACTCCCGACTGTGCTGTTCCTATCCAGACTTCATTATTATGATCAAACGCAAAGGTATTAACTCTCTCCATTTCCAGCAAATCACTTCCATCTGCCATAGGAATTCGTAATCGTTGGCATTGAGTTGATGTCATAAAATCAGTGGTGTGCGGAATAATAATTGGACCACATGAAGTTCCTATCCACAGATCTCCATTAGGAGCCTGTACCATTCCGTAATAGAACTCTGGCACAACCACATTACCATCTTGATCATAAAATTCTGCTTGCAATTTAAATTGATCATCACCTTGCTCAAAAGGAGTTCCTCCATCATCTATCATGGCAACAAATGGATTCGCTCGACAAGATAATATCCATTTACGCATCGGATTTTTATTATCGACTATCAACCCTCCCGAAGTATTAGTATATACCCGAGAATTATTAGGGTACAAGTTTATACCTCTTTGTGTCCCATCTGGCAAAAAGGCGACTAAAGTAGTATCCATACCTCCATCCACATTTATCCAAAGTCGCCTCTCACTATCATATGTAGCAAAATTTGTACGAGTATAGGTATCTGGACTGTTTGGAGCAGCAGATCCTAAGATACTATTGCTTGGTGTATATCGTTTTACTAAAACATCATCTCTAAATTCATAAACTCCTGTGCCATAACTCGTCACAAAGTAATGACCCGAATCGTCTGGATCAACGGCAACATTCATAAAATCTAAAGCACGTTTGCCTGTCTGACCTTTGATTTGAGCGTTAGTGATATTCAGCCATTTTTTGTTCTCATAAATCATTACATGCCCTTCAGTTCCATTTTGATTTGCCCATCTTCCACCTGGAACGACATATAATCTACCCCGATCAAATGTCATACTATATGGGGTATTCACATAAGGACCATCTGGCAGATAATACGCCTCTTCACCTGTAACGAACTTTCTATATACACCTTGTGCACCTGCTACTTTCCACAAATCACCATCCGGCATGGTATACTCCTTGCCTTTCTTTGTATCAAATGGACAAGGCAACACAGAGCATGTGCTCCAAAAATGATAGTCAACAACATTATCACATATGCAAGCGGAATAATTCTTGCTTTTTGTCCGAGCATAGATGCTATCTCCATAGAACATCACATCGGTCACCTGCACCTCACTTGCTTCTTCACCTATATAATACGTCTCTTTAAATTCATGCTTTTCCAAATCAAAAACAAGTATACCAAAATCCATGGACAAATAAGCAAATTTACCATGAATAGTAATATTATTACATTTCTTGGATGATGTCATTCGTTTATTATACAAGTCTGATATATAATGCATTGTACCATTATATTGTATATCCATCTTGCCATCAGAATACATGATCAACAATTGCTCGCGCTCTTCATCATACATCAAAAAGCACACGTTCGTACCATGCAAACCAGATCGATTATTGTACAATGTCATATTCTCTGTCATTTTGTTGATAGAGAATATAGCACCATTTGCAAGGGCATAAATTTCTTCGGGACAGTTTGCTATAACCTGCACACTATTATACGCAAAGTGTGTCCTCCACTGCCCCACTCCTGCAAACGCCGCTACAGAAACGAACATCAACAACCAACTCAATATATACTTTTTAATTTTCATATATTCTTGTCTTCTAATATTTTACATAATTTCTCCATCGCTCGTCCACGATGACTAATCGCATTTTTCTCTTCTGCTGACAAACTCGCAAAAGTCTTTTCATGTCCCTCTGGCACAAAAATCGGGTCATAACCGAAACCTCCAGCCCCTTCTTCTTGCAGAGCAATTCTTCCAAGAACCACTCCTTCCACTTGTTGTACATTTCCTGTCGTAATCAGCGATACCACCGTCCTAAAGCGCGCACTTCTATCCACTTTCCCCTGCAATTCTCGCAATGCTTTCTGTCGATTATTCACATCACAAGCCTCATCTCCTGCCCAACGAGCTGTACGCACACCTGGCGCTCCACCTAAAGCAGCAATTTCCAAACCGGTATCATCTGCAAATACGCCATCTATTCGATCACTCAGACCATTCTCACATACCCACTTCCACACAACTTGCGCTTTTAAGTTTGAATTGGCCTCCAATGTCTCTCCTGTTTCTTCAATCTCTTGAAAAAATCCAAGTTCTTTCAAACTTATCACTTCCACATGAGCAGGAAGAATTTGTCTCACCTCTTCCAACTTATGCGTATTATTTGATGCAAATACCAATTTCATGCCTATTTTACAATTAAAAACTTGCAAAATTAGTATTTTTTGCTCAAATATCAAAATATTTTACCATAGATTTGGTATATTCGACCATTTTTTTATAATTTTGTCGCGAATTTATAACAAACCATATTCTATTAAACAATGAAAAGAATTCTATTTTTTGCAGTGACCCTCCTTTTTTCGGTTACTCTTTTCGCTCAAAATCCCCTATTAGGTGAGTGGATTACAGTAGATGATGCCACCGGAGAGCAAAAATCAATTGTGCGTATTTATCAAGCCGACAACGGAAAATACTACGGCACAATCATTCAACTGCTCGATGAAAATGGCGAAACTGCTGTCTGCACAGAATGTACGGGCGATGACCACAACAAACCAATCGTTGGATTGACAATCATCCGTGATATGCAACTCAAAGACAATGAGTTGCGCGGAGGTAAAGTCCTTGACCCTGACAATGGCAAGTTCTACTATGCTAAAGTCTATCTCAAAGATGGCAAACTCATTCTCCGAGGCTCACTTGACAAGGCTGGACTGCTTGGAAGAAGCCAAACATGGTTGCCTAAATAACAACAAAAAAATGACTGCCATCGCAGTCATTTTTTTATTCTCAACATCCCATTGCTTCTGCAATCGAATTGGCTATCTCCGCCATCTCCTCCGAAGGCAATGTCAACTTTTGGTTGGCAAACGACATGTCCCCTTCCTTGCTTATCGGAATCAAATGCATATGTACATGTGGCACTTCCAATCCAATCACAGCCACGCCGACACGTTTGCACTCCACCGCACCTTTTATTCCGCGAGCCACCTGCTTGGCGAATACCAACATCTCGCTCAATATATCATCCTCTAAATCAAAGATATAGTCCGCTTCGGGCTCAGCCAATTTAGGCACAACCAACGTGTGACCTTTTTGCAATGGATTAATATCCAAGAAGGCATAAAACTTCTCATTCTCAGCCACTTTGTAGCTAGGAATTTCGCCATTGATAATTCGTGTAAAGATTGTCATGAGTGCAGATTTAAATATTTACAAACTAAAAATTCAAGAAGACGCGGAATAGCTTTAGAAATGGCTATTTTTGTTATGGTATTATGTTTTGGATTTAGTATTTTAATTGTTACAACAACGATGATTCATAAAAACAATTATAATGTTTGTGGTAAGCCTTATTTTTGTTTTGTCTGCACTTTCCACACTTAATATTGATGTAAATTCTTTTGTCACTGCACTGGGTGCTGCCGGCGGCATCCTTGCCGATCAGTGGAAGGAATTTTTCCGATGCGAAGCGATCCCTGCGGATGTTCTGGTGATGAAAGGCCAAAAGTCTGCCGGCTCCAGAAGCTCCAATACCAAAGGAACGGACAATATCATTACCACCGGCTCTGTGATCGTGGTTGCCGACGGTCAGTGTATGATGATCGTAGATCAGGGTAAGATCGTGGAATTTGCCGCAGAACCCGGTGAATATACTTATGATGCATCCACCGAGCCCACTATTTTCTGCGGCAATCTGGGCGAGGGTATCAAGAAATCCTTTGCCGAGCTGGGTAAGCGGTTTACCTTCGGCGGCGAACCGGCCAAGGATCAGAGAATCTACTACTTCAATACCAAGGAACTGATGGGCAACAAGTACGGCACTCCCAGTCCTGTGC
>CALCGX010000133.1 GCA_937901225.1 uncultured Bacteroidales bacterium
ATCGCCATAACTTCATTGAATGGTTGGTCTGGGTCGGCAAAGAAAGGAATCTTTTGTCCCGAAACCAATGTATTGTTCAAGTCGATACCTGCAATACCGGTAGCAATCAATTCACTGGGTTGCTTACGGCGAACTGGGTTCACAGACGGACCGCCAATTTCCACATCCTTACCTTCAATAGCCGGACCACCATCAATAGGATTACCATATGCATTGAAGAAACGGCCGGCCAATTGGTCGCTCACCTTCAACGAAGGAGCCTTACCCAAGAACACCACCTCTGCATTGGTAGGGATACCACCGGTACCCTCGAACACCTGCAAAGTGACATCATCACCGGCAATCTTAACTACCTGAGCCAACTTGCCGTTGATAGTAGCCAATTCATCATAACCTACACCCTTCGCCTTCAACGAACAGGTAGCCTTGGTGATTTGGCTAATTTTTGTATATATCTTTTGGAATGCTGTTGTTGCCATATCTATTCCTTATTTATTTATGTGCAGCAAGCATTTCTCTAATTTGTGCTACATAGCCGTTGTATTGTTCCGACTTGTACACTGCATAGTTCATTTGCTTGCAAACATTAATCATCTTCTTGAAATAATCCACTACATCTTGGAAGTGGTCAAACTTGAAGTCAATCTCACAGATTTCGGTAATCAAATCCAAGATTTCTTCTTGGCGTTCCAACGATGTTACTGCATCTACTTCGTCGAAAGCATCTTGCTGCAAGATAACAAAGTCGATAATTTCCGATTTCCAGAATGTTTCATGGTAATCTACAGGTACACCATCATCACCAAGGATGTTGATTTGTTCTGCGATTTCCTTACCACGTTGCATGCGAGTCTTCAACTTCAATACCTTTGGAATCCATTGATCGTTAATACGTTGCTTGATGTAATCAGCAAACTCTGGATATTCCAAATATTTTGAATATGAATCGATTGGGTTCACCGCAGGATAACGTTTCTTATCTGCACGGTCTTGCTCCAATGCATAGAAGCAACGAGCCACTTTCTTGGTATTCTCAGTCACAGGCTCCTTCAAGTTACCACCCGCAGGAGATACAGTACCCAAGAAGGTTACTGAACCTGTAGCACCATTATTAAGGTACACGTAACCTGCGCGCGCATAGAACGCACCGATGATAGCAGACAAGTCCATTGGGAACGCATCTTGACCTGGCAACTCCTCCAAACGGTTAGACATCTCACGCAACGCTTGTGCCCAACGTGAAGTAGAGTCAGCCATTAAGAGTACGCGGAGACCCATTGAACGGTAGTACTCTGCAATAGCCATAGAGGTATATACAGATGCCTCACGAGATGCCACTGGCATGTTAGAGGTGTTGGCGATAATGATGGTACGCTCCATCAACTTGCGACCTGTGTGTGGATCTTCCAATTCTGGGAACTCGGTAAAGGTCTCCACCACCTCGTTTGCACGCTCACCGCAGGCAGCGATGATCACGATGTCAGCCTCAGCTTGTTTAGAGATAGCGTGTTGGAGCACGGTTTTACCTGTACCGAAAGGACCAGGGATAAATCCTGTACCGCCCTCGCAAATTGGGTTAGCGGTGTCGATTGTACGCACGCCTGTTTCGAGCAATTTGAATGGACGTGGTTTGCTCTTGTATGCCAATACTGGCTTCTTTACTGGCCATTTTTGTACCATGGTCACATTGTGGTCATTGCCCTCAGCGTCGGTCAAGACAGCAATAGTGTCGTGAATCTTGTATTCACCAGCAGCTACGATGCTCTTCACGGTGTATGTGCCTTCAAACACAAATGGTACCATGATCTTGTGTGGTTGGTAGTTCTCATCTACCTCACCCAACCATGCAGCAGCCTCTACCTTGTCGCCTACCTTAGCGATTGGCTCAAACTTCCATAGCTTCTCCTCGTCGAGTGGGAAGTTGTACTCACCACGTTGGAGGAAAACGCCGGTCAACTTATCAAGGTCATTTTGCAGACCATCGTAGTTACGGCTCAAAAGACCAGGACCGAGGGTTACCTCAAGCATGTGTCCTGTAAACTCTACGGTATTGCCGACTTTCAAGCCACGGGTGCTTTCAAACACCTGTACATAGACATTGTCGCCAATCACCTTAATGACCTCTGCCATCAATCGGGTCTCACCGAGCTTGATGTAGCAGATTTCGTTTTGTGATACAGGTCCATCTACCACCACAGTCACCAGGTTGGCGATGATACCTTTTACTTTTCCTGTTGTCATATCTTAATCTAATTTTATTCCTTTCTTCATATCTGCTACTAACTCGCGGAACACTTGCTCGCCTTGCTCTACAGTAAGAAGAGCCCAGCGATTCAGCATCTCGGCTTGCAAGTAGTAAGCCAATACATTCTCAATGGAGAAGTTCACGAATAGTGTCTTCTCTTCCAACCATGCAAAGCGGATAGCGTCCATCTGTTTCTCACGCTCCATGAGGTTATCAATCTCCACGAGCGCCATCACTTCCGACAGATTATCCATCACGCCTGCCAAGCCAAAATCCTTTTGTGGCAAGTCCTTACGCAAGATCTCAGCCACAGGGTTATGCCCAACGATTGCCTTACGCACATCAAAACCGTGACGACGACAAATAGTTGCTGCCAATACATTGTTCATGTCTTGGTTGAACGCAAACCATTTGCGAACGAACGCGTTTTTGCTCGCAAGACCCATTTCGTATAGCACCTGCGTGCGCAAGTCGGTTTCAGATAGCACTTCGCGTGCGTCTTCCCACCAGCTTGGCTGATTCAAGATTGTCTCGTCATACTCAGCAACCTTATCCAGCACTTCCTGCGCATCAGATGGCATACGCAACACTGAAAGCAGTTGCAGGTCCTTCTCGGTGAGTGTCTCACCAAAAAGCTCCAGCAGAGCGTCCATGGACATAGGCGCTTCCCCACCCGCTTTCAAGTCAGGCAAACCAGCCAATAAACATTCGTATCCCATTAGAACAATACTTCGATCAATTGTGGACGCAAGAACTCTTTGAAGTACTCTACAAACTCCTTCTCACCGAAGTTCAACTTGTAGCCACCTTTCTCTGGTACGATAGCGAAGTCGGTCTTGATACCCTTTACTTCGTTGATCTTCACACCTTTCTCGAGGAGACCTTTTGCGTTAGCTGTGAAGTATGCCTTCAATGCCTCTGCATCTTTTGCCTCGATAGTTACATCGCCATCTTTCGCCATTTGCTCAGCGAGTTTAGCGATCACGCCTTGCATGAATTTTGCGTCAGCTGTAGCAGCTTTCACGCTGTCAGCAGCCACTTGCTCGGTCAAGAGATTGGTTACCTCTGTCTTGAGTGCGCTTACGCTTTGCTCTGCAAAGAGTTTCAACTCGGCACGAGTGTTCTTGTCCATCTCTGCCAATTTTGCTTCTGCAGCAGCCAATTTCTCTGCTGCCTCTTTCTCGGCCTTAGCCACAATAGCAGCTGCTTGCTCTTGCGCTTTCGCTACGATTGCTGCTGCCTCGGCATTACCTTTCTCTACGCCTTCTGCGTAGATCTTGTTGGTCAATTCTGATAGATTCATTTTGTATATCTTTTTATTAATTATTCGCTTCTTTTTTCCTTTTTTCTGAGCGTTCGCCCATAAAAGCCCAAAATCGCTACAAAGGTACGACTTTTTTTCGATATACACAAATAATAATTGAAAATTATTGTTTTATTGCTGTGTTTTCAACTTTTTCAACAATTGCTATGAGAGCGGAGAGATAATCGCCTCTAAAAAAAATAGTATGTGGAACTTTAATCAATCATGTAGGAACGCAAACGGAGCGCTACATCAAAATTACCCTGATATTCAGGAGCAATGTAGGGCTCTTTAATATCCATATACACTTCTCCGCGCGCTGGAATTTCAATGGGGCTTTTAATTTGCTTAAAACTCACCTTATTACCCTGCTTATCAAAGTAATAGACGCTCACAAAGAGATGAGTGATTCTGCTTTTGCGATTATTCTTCAGTACCAATCTGCCTTTGTTGTTTTTTAATTGAGTGTATCCCACCAGTTCTACCGATTTTCTTCGTACCTCACCTACCCCATCCAAACAGATATCACAAGATTGCTCGCTATTCGCCGCATGATATTGACGAATACCGATATTACTCCCCTTTTGTGCAATTACCTCTGGCACCTCTTCCGTATAAGTCTGATCACTGCTCGTACTTTCCCAAACGGCTATCAGCATTACCCCTACCAGGACAATAATCAACAACCTTATTCCCCTTCGTGATTTGTTGTTGCAGGTTTCATTGTTATCGTACCCATCATATCGTTCGTCTTCATGCGGATTGCGATATATTTCAAACTCCTCATTTCTTTTCATATGCGTTGATTTTAAAATGCTAAAACTATAAAAACGCCTCTTAAAGTAAGGTTAGATTAGCGATAAATACGGCTATAGTCGTCGTATTTAGCATACCCCTGTAGCATAAACTCCACTCTATAAAAAGGGTTGTCTGATATGCCTCTCACTTTAGGTATCTTAAATGTCTTGGTTTCGTGAGGTTGGATTATTGTGTACATGTAGCGTCCACTTCTAGTATTGAAGGTTTGATAATAATTCTTACGGGCACCATAATAATAAATACGAGCATCAAAGCCTACTAATACTGTGTCCGTATTATTGCGCAAAGTAATTTTAACTTTGTCTTGAAATCGCATTGGACGGATTTTTTCCAGAGTTACCGCCTGCGGGTTAAAAGCAGAGTCATTCATTTCCACTACTGGCAACGTAGCTATATGTCCTCTCTCTCCTTTAAACTGATAAACATCGCAATAGTCCAATGTAAATATGAGGAGAATATATAACAATACGCCTTGCAACTTATCCTTCATCTTGGCAAATGGATTATCTTTTTCGTCTGGTGGTGCTACCTCCACCGCTTTCTCATCATATTCGTCATCTGCCTCCTCGTTCTTTACAGCATCTTCATCTACTATCGGTTCGTTATACTTTACATATTCACCATTCATTACCATAGTCAACAGATCCGAAGAGGAACGATTTTTTTTCTCATTCTTCTTCTCATTATTAGGCTCATTGGAGGGATGTTCGTGGTGTTTTACATCTTGCTCTGTCATACTTAAAATGCAGTTTAATCATATCACCCCGCAAAATTACTGAAAATTTCTAATATATGCAATTTTTTCTAAGAAAAAGTATATAAATCTTGAGGTTGCTATTATGTTAGATTACCCTTAGAACCTTTAACACTCTGAAAACTTTTTTACCTAAAATTTGCAAAAACGTAAATTTTGTTGTACCTTTGCAGCATTATTTCAACACATCCGATTATGCCACAAATGATCATGTTGGGCAGCGAGATGATTCGTATCAATCCTGCCAAGAAAACAATCGAGTATTCCACTTCACAAGGCCGCAGTTGGTCCACGAGATATAGTAGTAGTTCTTGCGGCGAGTTTATCGACCTCCTACCCTACGGCAGTGAACTGCTGGCAGTTACAAGCAAAGGTGTGTACTACTCCACATCGCAAGGACGTAGTTGGTCATCCAGATACACAAGTAGCACCTGCGGTGATTTTCAATGCTTGATGGACGAAGGCAGAGAACTACTTGCCCAAACATCCAAGGGCCTCTACTACAGCACCTCCAGCGGACGTTCGTGGTCAAAGAGGAGATAAAAGATGGAAATTACCAACCTTCTCGAGTTTAGCCATCGTGCGCAGTTGCGTGAATGGTTTGAGCAGCATGCCACTACCGATAAGGAATGTTGGATAGCTATGTACCGCGTGAAACGCCCTGCTGAGTGTGGCGATTGCTTGCCGTATATCGATGTAGTGGAGGAGGCATTGTGTTTTGGCTGGATCGACTCCACGCTGAAGCGCCTACCCGATGGCAGATTGGCGCAACGCTTGTCGCCACGACGCAAACGCAGCCATTGGACGGAACTCAATAAACAACGCTGTGCCGACCTCGAAGCACGCGGGCTGATGATGGAAGCTGGAAGAAAGGCATTGGCGATGGCAACTTGAAAAATTACAATAAAGATTCCTTGCAAATGTCAGAAAAAAGTTGTACCTTTGCAGGGTGAAATAAACATTCAATATTATGATCATTACTACTACACAATCTATTCAGGGTCATGAGATCCGCGAGTATAAAGGCCTTGTTTCAGGCGAAGTTATTTTTGGTTTGAACTTTGTGAAAGACTTGTTTGCATCAGTTCGTGATTTCGTTGGCGGTCGCAGCAACACCTATGAGAAGGCAATGATTGATGGCCGCGAGCAAGCGCAACGCGAGATGGAGCGACGCGCCCACAACATGGGTGCCAACGCCATCGTTGGCGTATCCTATGGCTACGAAACCGTCGGCCCTAATGGCTCTATGCTGTTGGTGTCTATCTCTGGCACTGCGGTGGTGATAGAGTAAAATTTATTCAACTGATCATGTATGAGCTATCTTCGGGATATCTTCGGGATGAAGGGTAAACGTATTATACACCCAATAAAGAGACATTTTTGATCCGAAGGGTAAACATTCAACGTGGCACGCAAGTGCCGTTTTTTTTGTCTTAATCTAAAAAACGAACGAATTTTCAGAATATAGTCCCAAAAGTTTGCATATGTCAAAAAAAAGCAGTACCTTTGTCGGCTGGTATGGAAATTAAGAATTTAGAATTATGAAATCCGACCAAAATTACTGCATATAACTAAAATAATATAAACAATTAAAGATTTTTTAAGACAATGGACAACAAGAAACGTGTTTACACCTTCGGTAACGGTAAGGCAGAAGGTAACGCATCAATGCGAGAGACATTGGGCGGTAAGGGCGCAAACTTGTCTGAGATGAACTTGGTAGGCGTACCTGTACCTCCAGGTTTCACTATCATCACAGATGTTTGCAACGAGTACTACGAAGTAGGTCAAGAGAAGATCGTAGAAGTTCTTGACAAAGAAGTGAAAGCAGCTGTAGCTCACATTGAGAGCTTGATGAATAATACCTTTGGCGATCCTAAGAACCCACTCCTCGTGAGTGTACGTTCTGGTGCTCGCGCTTCCATGCCAGGTATGATGGATACCATCTTGAACCTTGGTTTGAACGATGAGGTAGCTGCTGGTCTCGTAGAGAAGACAGGCAACCCACACTTCGTATATGATAGCTACCGCCGTTTCGTACAAATGTACGGTGACGTAGTTCTCGGTATGAAGCCAGTGAACAAAGAAGATATGGATCCATTCGAGGCTATCAT
Source organism: uncultured Bacteroidales bacterium (assembly GCA_937901225.1). Classification (GTDB taxonomy): domain Bacteria; phylum Bacteroidota; class Bacteroidia; order Bacteroidales; family Paludibacteraceae; genus Colicola. The sequence continues at coordinate 7,236 of CALCGX010000133.1, forward strand.
CGAAGAGGTGAAGGAGATTCGTGGTGTGAAATTGGATAAGGACTTGACTGTGGACGAGCTCAAGCTCCTCGTAGCTCGCTTCAAGACTGCTATCAAGGATCAAACCGGTCACGACTTCCCAACCAACCCAGTAGAGCAACTCTGGGGCGCTATCTGCGCTGTATTCCGCTCATGGATGAACGAGCGTGCTATCCTCTATCGTAAGATGGAAGGAATTCCAGATGAGTGGGGAACAGCCGTAACCGTTCAATCCATGGTATTCGGTAACATGGGCGAGACATCTGCTACAGGTGTATGCTTCAGCCGTGATGCTGCTACAGGTGAGAACCTCTTCAATGGTGAGTACCTCGTTAACGCACAAGGTGAGGACGTGGTGGCAGGTATCCGTACTCCACAACAAATCACCCTTGAGGGTAGCCGTCGTTGGGCTGCGCTCCAAGGTATCAGCGAGGAAGAGCGTGCTAGCAAGTATCCTTCTATGGAAGAGGCTATGCCAGAGATCTACAAAGAGCTCGACGCTATCCAAACCAAGCTTGAGAACCACTACCGCGATATGCAAGATATGGAGTTCACCGTACAAGAGGGTAAACTCTGGTTCCTCCAAACACGTAACGGTAAGCGTACCGGTACTGCGATGGTGAAGATCGCTATGGACCTCGTGAAAGAGGGTCTTATCGATGAGAAGACCGCTATCATGCGCTGCGAGCCACAAAAGCTCGACGAACTTCTCCACCCAGTATTCGATTCTAAGGCATTGAAGGCTGCTAAGGTGATTACCCAAGGTTTGCCAGCTAGTCCAGGTGCTGCTTGCGGTCAAATCGTATTCCACGCTGACGATGCTCAAGAGTGGGCAAAAGATGGTCACAAGGTCGTGATGGTTCGTATCGAGACTAGCCCAGAGGACTTGGCAGGTATGTCTGCTGCTGAGGGTATCTTGACCGCTCGTGGTGGTATGACCAGTCACGCTGCTGTGGTGGCTCGTGGTATGGGTAAGTGCTGCGTTTCTGGTGCAGGCGCTATCGTAGTGGATTACAAGGCTAAGACTTTGACCGTTGAGGGCGTGACCTACAAAGAGGGTGATTACATCTCATTGAACGGTTCTACTGGTCAAGTTTATGCAGGTCAAATCCCAACCAAGGCTGCTGAGTTGAGCGGCGACTTCAAAGAGTTAATGGATCTCTGCGACAAATACACACACTTGCAAGTACGTACCAATGCTGATACTCCACACGATGCACAAGTGGCTCGTGACTTCGGTGCTAAGGGTATTGGTTTGACCCGTACAGAGCACATGTTCTTCGAGGATAAGAAAATCGTGGCTATGCGCGAGATGATCCTTTCTAAGGACGCTGAGGGTCGTGAGAAAGCGCTTGCTAAGCTTCTCCCTTACCAAAAGGCTGACTTCAAGGGTATCCTCGAGGCTATGGACGGCTATCCAGTGAACATCCGTCTCTTGGATCCTCCATTGCACGAGTTCGTACCACACGATGCTGCTGGTCAAGAGACTATGGCTCAAGAGATGGGCGTAAGCGTACAAGAGATCAAGCAACGTGTGGATTCTCTCGCAGAGAACAACCCAATGTTGGGTCACCGTGGTTGCCGTCTTGGTATCACCTTCCCAGAGATTACCGCTATGCAAACTCGCGCTATCTTGAGCGCTGCTTGCGAATTGAAGCTCGAGGGTAAGAACCCAATGCCAGAGATCATGGTTCCATTGATTGGTATCCTCTATGAGTTCCACCAACAAAAGGAGATCATCGAGAAGGTTTCTAAAGAGGTGTTTGCTGAGTACGGCGTAGAGGTAGAGTTTGAGATCGGTACTATGATTGAGATCCCACGTGCTGCTTTGACAGCTGACCGCATTGCTACTGAGGCTCAATACTTCTCATTCGGTACCAACGACTTGACACAGATGACCTTCGGTTATAGCCGTGACGATATTGCTAGCTTCTTGCCTGTATATCTCGAGCAAAAGATCTTGAAGGTAGATCCATTCCAAGTATTGGATCAAAACGGTGTAGGTCAACTCATCCAAATGGCTGTAGAGAAAGGTCGCGCTGTTCGTCCAGGATTGCGTACTGGTATCTGCGGTGAGCACGGTGGTGAGCCTTCATCAGTTAAGTTCTGTGCTAAGGTAGGTATGAACTACGCATCTTGCTCTCCATTCCGTGTGCCTATCGCACGTTTGGCTGCTGCTCAAGCTGCTGTAGAGGAGTAATTACTCGAAAATCGTTAAGGACTTTAAGGACCTTAAGGTCTTTAACGATACTCACAAGAATAAGAAAAAGAGTTGCTTTCGGGCAACTCTTTTTCATGTTTTATACTCTTCTATTTCTTCTATTGAAGGGGAGACTAGGTAGGGTCCACCTCCTCTATCGGCTGCTCCCGACTAGCATCCAACCCCAGCAATACAAAGTCCGCACGCTTAAAATCAATCTTCTTCATATCCACACACCTTATATTACTATTATACATCGTGCGATAGTACAAACGCTGATTCTGCAGATCACTCACTATCGTCACTTGCGTAGCGCTTGGCATGTCGGGCGCCAAATCGGG
>CALCGX010000134.1 GCA_937901225.1 uncultured Bacteroidales bacterium
ATCATTACTATAGTCAGACGATCTTTGGCTTCGTTGATAGATTGCTTTAGCCAAAAACTAACTTGCGTATAATCGGACATTCGTTGCAGGCCATCCGTATCAATCGTTATTATACGTAGGGTAGGGAAATCAACGATATAACTTCTACCTAAAAAGCGGCGGGGACCATTTTGAGGATTTGGAAATATAGTCGTCCAATCTGCATATAATGATTTTGCAATACCTTTGTTATACTCGTGATTACCTGGTACAGCTACGATAGGCAATGTTTCGAACGCAGTACCTTGTATAGAATGATACATCTGCTGTTCATAGTAGAAATAAGGGCGCTCCATCCAATCGCCTAGTTGTGCCAAAAAATCTATATTAGGATGGCGCTTAGCAAGGATATTAAAACTAGTTGTATCTAATGAACTATGAATATCACCTAGTAAAAGAAACTCTAATGAGTCCTTTTGCATATTTAGCAATAATTGTTCATCAGCAAATGTATTAAATGAAACACTAATTGTATCTCCTTCCCATTTAGGCTCTGGGGGAATAGCAAACCAAGCCTTCCAGCGGATAGCGCATATTATTGCGCCACCAACTAGAAGGCTTGCTAGTATAATTAATTTAATCTTGCGTTGCATTAGAATGGCAAATCTGTACCATCGTCTACGCCAGCAGCAGGATCAAATGCTTGCACATTGGCTTGTGGTGCTGCTGCAATAGGTGCTACACCAGCATCTACTACAGGAGCAGCTGCTTCGGTAGTTACGACACCTTGTTGGATCTTCCATGCACGGATAGATGTGTACCAACGACCATTAAACTCGCGGCTCTCAATATCGAAACTAACCGTCACAATATCGTCCAATTGGCATGGGTTAGCTTTGATACGATCTTCGCCAAACACCTCAAAGTGTACTTTGCGTGGATATTGCTCTTGTGTCTCAAGTACATATGCTTGGAGTTTCCACTCCTTACCAGAGGTTTTGCTTACGCCACCTTGCTCTGGCAATACTTGTATAATCTTACCTGAAATTTCCATAACTATTAGCCTTTGATTGCTGCTACACCTGGGAGTACTTTACCCTCGATAGCCTCGAGCAATGCACCACCACCAGTAGAGATATAACTTACACGGTCAGCCATGCCGAACTTGTTTACACAAGCTACGCTATCACCACCACCAATCAAGCTATATGCACCGTTGTCAGTTGCAGTAGCGATTGCCTCAGCGATTGCCTTAGAACCAGCAGCGAAGTTGTCAAACTCAAACACACCAGCAGGACCATTCCAAAGGATAGTCTTAGCGCCTTCGATAGCAGCAGCAAATGCTTTGCGGCTCTCAGGACCAGCGTCTACACCTTCCCAACCCTCTGGGATAGCGTTGCTTGGGCATACTTGAGTATTTGCCTCGTTGCAGAAGTCGTCAGCTGCTACGCAGTCGGTTGCCAATACGAGGTTCACACCTTTTGCCTTAGCTTGAGCAATGATATCAAGAGCGAGCTCAAGTTTGTCGTTCTCGCAGATAGATTTACCAATCTCGCCACCGTTCGCTTTAGCGAAAGTATAGGTCATACCACCGCAGAGGATGAGGTTGTCCACCTTGTCCATGAGGTTCTCGATGATACCAATCTTGGTAGATACTTTAGAGCCACCCATAATAGCGGTGAAAGGACGCTTGATGTTCTTGAGAATATTATCTACAGCCTCTACCTCTTTCTCCATGAGGTAACCGAGCATCTTGTTGTCAGTATCGAAGTAGTCAGCGATCACAGCGGTAGAAGCGTGTTTGCGGTGAGCAGTACCGAAAGCGTCGTTTACATAGCAGTCAGCATAGCTTGCGAGAGTCTT
>CALCGX010000135.1 GCA_937901225.1 uncultured Bacteroidales bacterium
GCACAACGCACCAAAGTGAGTCAAGCCCTGGCTAAAATCAATGCGGATATCTACGCTTTCGTAGAGATACAACTTGGACAAGGAGCTTTGGCAGAATTGGCTGCTGACCTCACTAAAAACACGGGCAGAAACTTCACCTACATCAACGATGGTAGTAGCATTGATGGGACCTTTACAAAGGCAGGATATATCTATTGCACCGACAAAGTCACCCCTCATGGCAATATGCAGCACAACGACACCTATGTTGAGAATCGCAAGAAAGTGCAAGGTTTCACAGAGAAATCCTCTGGCGAGAAGTTCATCCTCTCCGTCAACCACTTCAAAGCCAAGAGCGGTAGCGGTTCGGGTGCAAACAAAGATCAAGGTGACGGACAAGGCTCCTTCAATGCAGCCCGTGTAAAAGAGGCTCAATCGATCCTCTCCAACTACTCTTCTTACACCTCCACTTTTGGGGATGACGATTTCCTCATCGTGGGCGACCTCAATGCCTACGGAAAAGAAGATCCTATCACTACCCTTACCGACTGGGGGATGATTGATCTCCATCGCACTTTCCATGCAGACAGCAGCTATAGCTATGTGTATCAAGGCACTTTGGGTTATCTCGACCATGCACTCTGCAACAGCACGCTCTACCCTCAAGTGACCGGTATGACACCTTATCATATCAACGCACCCGAGAAAGATGCATACACCTACGATGGCTCGTCCAACGACGGAACGATGTTCCGTTGCAGCGACCACGACCCTATCCTTATCGGACTCCGATTGGGCAAAGACAACACCACCACCGACATCACTTCCCCCACCTACGCCTTCTATTACAACCACGCTATCCGTGCCATTGAAAATGCGCAAGGTGGCACCTACACCATATACAATATAGATGGCACGATCGTGGCACAGGAGTACATCACCTCCGCCACACACCCTCTCCCAAGCCTTGCACAAGGAATATATATCCTCACGATACAACACAATAACCAACGACAATCCGTTAAGTTTCTAAACCCTTAAAACTTTTAAAACTATTTCAACTTTCAAGTATATGAACAAACCATTTCTATTTTTCTTATCGCTTATGGCACTAACAGCATGTACCAAGCAACAGACTACCGGTATTCATCTCGAGAACCTCGATACCACCGTAGTCGCACAAAACGATTTCTACCAATACGCCTGCGGCGGATGGATGAAGAACAACCCACTCCCTAACGAGTACAGCCGTTTTGGCTCATTCGACAAACTCGGACTCCAAAATCTGGAGCAAGTCAATGGACTCATCGCAGACATCGCTGCGAAACAACACCCTATGGGCTCTATTCCACAGAAGATTGGCGATGTTTATAATCTCTCTATGGACATCGAGCGCCGCAATGCAGAGAGCATCGCTCCTGTACTCCCTGTACTCGCTGAACTAGACGCTGTGACCGACAAGGACCAATGGTCTGCAGTTCTTGGCAAAGCCATGGACTACGGATTATGGGCCATGTACGTGGACGCAGACGCTATGAACTCCAGTATGAACATCCTCAACGAATACCAAGCTGGCTTCGCATTGAGCGAGAAAAGCTACTACTTCGACCAAGACGAGCACACCGCTCACATCCGTGCAGAATACCTCAAACACGTAGAGAAAATGTTCACGCTCTTTGGTATTGAGAACGCCGCAGAGAAAGCACAAACCGTGCTCCGTCTGGAGACTCGTTTGGCAGGTGCAGCCCTCAGCAATGTAGAGCTCCGCGACCCTGTAGCTAACTACAACAAGATGTCTATCGAAGAACTACAAGTACTTGTGCCTCAAGTAGATTGGGCAGTTTACTTCGGTGAGTTGTTCAGAAGTTCAGGGGTTGAGGTGGATAGCCTCAGCGTCGGTCAAGTTCGCCACTTGCAAGAGGCAGGTAAGATGCTTGCAGAGGAGTCACTCGAAGATATGAAAACCCTCTTCCAATGGCAAATCATTGACGGTAGTGCAGACTTCCTCACCGAGGAGATCTTCATGCAAAACTTCGAGTTCTACGGTCGCACCCTCAGCGGTCGCCAAGAGCCTACTCCACAATGGAAACGCGCCGTAGCCATGGTCAACGGTACACTCGGCGAAGCAGTAGGACAAATGTATGTGGAGAAGTACTTCCCAGAGGAGAACAAGACCCGCATGCTCGAACTCGTAGCTAACCTCCAGACAGCCCTTGGTCAACGCATCCAAGCCCTTGAGTGGATGTCCGACGAGACCAAAGCTAAAGCCATGGAGAAGCTCAACACCTTTACCGTCAAGATCGGTTATCCTGACAAATGGCGTGATTATACCGCCCTGGAGATTGATCCTACGCTCACCTACTACGCCAATATCCAACGTGCAGCTAAGTTTGAGCAAGACTACTCACTCTCCTTCCTTGGCAAACCTGTGGATAAAGATAAGTGGTTCATGACCCCACAAACCGTCAACGCATACTACAACCCTGCTACCAACGAGATCTGCTTCCCTGCAGGTATCCTCCAATACCCATTCTTTGACATGAACGCAGACGACGCGTTCAACTATGGTGCTATCGGCGTGGTGATCGGTCATGAGATGACCCACGGCTTCGATGACCAGGGCTCACAATTCGACAAGGATGGCAACCTCATCAACTGGTGGACAGAAGAAGACCGTGCACGCTTCAAGGAGCGCACCAAAGTGATGGAAGAGTACTTCAATGGCATTGAGGTAGCTCCTGGTACCTTCGCTAATGGCGCATTTACCTTAGGCGAGAACATCGCCGACCACGGTGGTTTACAAGTGGCTTACCTCGCGTTCTGCAATAGCGAGAAGGCTAAAGTTGAAAGTCAAAAGTTGAAAGTTGTGGACGGCTTCACACCAGAACAACGTTTCTTCTTGGCTTATTCCAATGTGTGGGCAGGTAATATCCGTGAAGAGGAGATTCTCCAACGCACCAAGAACGACCCTCACTCACTCGGTCGTTGGCGTGTGAACGGCGCATTGCCACACATCAACGCTTGGTATGAAGCTTGGAATGTAACACCTGAGTCACCTATGTACTTGGCTCCTGAGAAACGAGCTTCAATCTGGTAAAATAAGAACGCCGCTTAGCGGCTGTTAGATGCTAGACCACTTCGTTGTTAGAACGCACCTAAGGTGCTGTTAGATTCTTAGAGTCTAACTTCTAACAGGCGAAGCCGGTCTAACAGTAAAACGGTCTAACAGCGCAGCGATCTAAAAACACAAACATATGGTAAAACACATCGTATTTTTTCGCCTCTTAGATGAGGCAGAGGGCAAGACAAAGTTGGAGAATGCCCAAATTATTCGTGACGGACTACTCGCATTACGCGAGAAGATTGATGTTCTTGTGGACGAGACCGTAGGTATCAATATCCCTAACGCTAAGAACACCGACCACGATATTTGCCTTACTTGCACCTTCCGCACATGGGAGGATCTTGACACCTATGCTACTCACCCTGAGCATGTCAAGGTAGCGCAGTATATCGGCAAATGCAAAGCAGCGCGTAGCGCTGTGGACTATGAAGAGTAATCTGCAAAACCACAAGACAATGATTAAAGTTGCCATACTTGGGTATGGAAATATCGGCAAAGCAGCCGAGCAAGCCATACAAAAGGCTCCAGACATGGAGTTGGCTGGTATTTATCACCACAACGATTCTTTGGAGGACATACAAGCAGATGTGGTGCTTGTGTGCACACCTACACGCGAGATTCGCCACTATGCCAACCTATTGTTAGCCAAAGGGATATGTACTATTGACTCGTTTGACATCCATACCGAAATCTACTCACATATGCAAGCGCTCAAGCCCATTGCCATGCAGCATGGAGCGGTAAGCATTATTTCGGCAGGCTGGGATCCTGGTACCGACTCCCTCATACGCACTATCATGCTGGCAATGACACCAGAGGGACAAACATACACCAATTTTGGTCCAGGTCGCTCAATGGGACATACCGTAGCAGCCAAAGCTATTCAGGGCGTGAAAGATGCCGTGTCCATCACGATTCCTATCGGAGAAGGCAAACACCAACGTGATGTATATATCCAACTGGAAGAGGGGGAGGATTTGCAAACCGTACAACAACGCATTATCAGCGACGACTACTTTGCCCATGACCCAATCAATGTGATTGCGGTGGATTCTGTCCTACCATTTGACACCCACAACCATGGTGTACTGATTCAGCGGGAAGGTGTTGCCAGTGGCATATCCGACCAGCAGTTGTCTTTTGCGATGACAATTAACAATCCTGCACTCACGGCACAAATCATGGTAGCCTGTGCGCGAGCAGCTATCCGAATGAAAGCGTCGCAGCAATATGGAGCGTTTACCACCATCCATATTCCGCCTATCTACTTGGTGCCATTGGATGAGGAGCAAGCCATCAAAACATTGGTATAAGATAAAAAAAAAGAGTCGATTCGACTCTTTTTTTATGCCCGTTATAATGGTTTATGGTAGTGATAATCTCGATAATCCTTCGAATCATCATCGCGCTTAATGCGTGGATGGTCATTCGGGAAACGCTCCTCCCACTTGTCTCGTATCTTATCCCAAAGACTAGTAAACCAACGTTTTATCCCATACCAATCTATACCTGGAGCATCACATCCGGCATAGCCTCTAAAGCGCCACCAGAGCAACAATACCCAACCAAACAACATGCCGCCCAAGTGCGCAAAATGCGCCACATTATCGCCTGAAGTAGGAGCTAATCCCGCAAACAACTCGATCAATGCATAAATCAGCACGAGCACGCGCGCACGTATTGGAATAGGTATGAAGAGGATAAACATCCGCACATCAGGGAATAGCCAACCAAAAGCTAATAAGATGCCAAACACTGCACCGCTGGCACCAATCGTTACCACACGATTAGCCAATGCTGTAGCCATAGTAGGAGTAACAGTATTCAAGATAGGTTGCAACTGCAATGCCCATACCGACTCTTGCACAATGGCTGCCCCTAAGCCCGTAATCAGATAGTAAATCAAGAAGCGTTTGCCACCCCAACGTTCTTCCAATGCAGGACCGAACATCATCACCGCAAACATATTGAAAAATAGGTGCGAGAAATTGGCATGCATAAACATGTAGGTCAATGGCTGCCAGAGATAGAAATCAGAAGCCATCACATAATGCAAGCCCAACCAATGTGTCAGGTCAATGCCATGACGCCCCAAAGCTAAATCAGCCAACCAACATATTAAATTGATAAGGAGTAGATTTTTTGTAATCGGTGGTAAGTTTCTAAACATATATTACTAATAAATTTTCTGCAAAAGTACTAAAAACACACGATATGACCTACAAAAATCATGCAAAAGCGGTTAAAATAGTCAAAATGGCAGAAAAATCGCACAAAAAACGTTTTTTTTGAGACAAAATATTTGATATTTCCAAAAAATGTTGTAACTTTGCCCGAGATTTTTCGGAAAATACCGGGAAAATATATTAAACGTTTAATTATTTAATCTAAAATCGTTATGAACAAAACTGATCTCGTAGCTGCTGTTGCAGCTCAAGCAGGCTTGACAAAAGCACAAGCACAAAAGGCTGTTGAGGCTACTGTTGATGCTATCGCAGGTGCATTGAAGGGTGGTGACAAAGTACAACTCGTTGGTTTCGGTACTTTCTCTGTAGTAGAGAAAGCTGCTCGTGAAGGCGTTAACCCAGCAACTGGTGCTAAGATCCAAATCCCAGCTAAGAAAGTTGCTAAATTCAAAGCTGGCGCTGGCTTGGCTCTCTAATTGGCTAGAGGCATATAACGAGTTGCTCTTATCGGGCAACTCGTTTTGTGTCAAAAATTAATCATCGATAATTAAACGTTCACATTTGATTGAATCAATTAAAATCCATTATAGACTATGCTAAACATTATACTCTGTGGTGCCCCAGGTAGCGGAAAAGGCACACAATCCGACCTCATTGTAAAAAAATACGCTCTGCAACACCTCTCTACTGGTGATGCGCTCCGAGCTGAAATAAAATCAGGTAGCGAACTTGGCAAAGAAATTGGCGAACTAATCGCAGGCGGAAACTTGGTGCCAGACCACAAGATGATTCACCTCATCGCACGCTATTTGGACAATCTACCAGAAGATTGCAAGGGCGTCATCTTCGACGGTTTCCCACGTACTGTAGCTCAAGCAGAAGCGCTGGAACTATTGCTGGAGCGTCGCAATATGAAAGCGGTATTGCTTGACCTTTTTGTAGAGGAAGATGAAGTGATCAAACGTCTTTTGAATCGTGGTAAGACCAGCGGTCGCACAGATGACAACTACGAGACGATCAAAAAGCGTTTGCAAGTATATCAAACAGAAACTAAGCCTGTTTGCACCTATTACCTCCATCGCCACAACTATTTTGCTATCAATGGCAATTACTCGATGGAAGATACCTTCTGCCAAATCGACAATATTCTGCGTCTCATCTAAAAAAATATTTCAAAATTCATAATTGGATATGGCCTCATCCTCGTTTATTGATTATGTAAAGATCTATTGCCGCTCTGGTAAGGGCGGTGCGGGTAGTATGCACTTCCACCGCGCAAAATACGTGCCTAAGGGCGGACCTGACGGTGGTGACGGTGGACGAGGAGGACATATCATCCTTCGTGGTAATCGCAACCTCTGGACATTGCTACACCTCAAGTATCAAAAACACATCTTCGCTACCGACGGCGGTAGCGGCGGTGCATCGCGCTCTTTCGGAAAAGATGGTGAGGACAAAATCATCGAAGTGCCTTGTGGTACAGTAGTGTACAACGGCGACACGGGCGAGTTTATGTGCGAGGTGAAGGAGCATCAAGAGGAGATTATCCTCTTCCGTGGCGGTAAAGGTGGACTGGGCAACTGGCACTTCCGCACAGCCACCAATCAAGCACCTCGTTACGCACAGCCAGGTGAGCCATGCATGGAAGCCAATGTAATTCTGCAACTCAAGGTACTGGCAGATGTGGGTTTGGTAGGCTTCCCCAATGCAGGTAAGTCCACCCTGCTCTCTGTGGTTAGCGCAGCTAAACCAGAGATAGCGGATTATCCATTCACCACCTTGACACCGCAATTGGGTATTGTCTCCTACCGCGATAATCAGTCCTTCTGCATGGCTGATATACCAGGTATCATCGAAGGTGCAGCTGAAGGACGTGGACTAGGATTGCGTTTCTTGCGCCATATCGAGCGCAACGCGGTGCTGCTATTTATGGTGCCTGTTATCACCGAGGATATCCAACGCGAATATGAGATTTTGCTCGCCGAGTTGGAGAAATACAATCCGCAACTGCTGACCAAAGCACGTATCTTGGCCATCTCTAAATGCGATATTGCAGATCCAGAGATTGACTTGGAGAAATTGACCAAACAGTTGGCAGCAGAACTGGATATTCCTGTGATTACGTTCTCTTCCGCGAGTGGTATGGGCATCACCGAACTCAAGGATATGCTTTGGGAAGAGCTCAACAAAGAGCAAAATCAAGTCATTGAAATCTCACACGCACCTATTGAAGTCAAAGTCATCGAGCGCGATGACGACGACGATATGGACGATGATGACGAGCCACAAACCATCTACCTCAACGAAGTGGAAGAGGAATGGGACCTCGACAAATATCGTGGCATAGGTTGGGACACCCAAGACAATTTCGAAGAATAATTCTAAATTCAAAATTCTGAATTCAAAATTAACATACGACCGCTTTATTGCTTGGCGTGAGCAGCATATCCCGCAAAAGAACCTCGTATTGATCTTGAGTTTCTTTGTGGGCGCGTTGGCATCGTGTGCAGCGCAACTGCTCAAGATGATGATTCACGGTATCCACCATCTGGTGGAACATCACTTGATTGAGCAAGACCACTGGTGGTATCTCATCACCCCTATGATTGGTATCACCCTTGCAGGGCTCTTCGTCAAATACATTGTCAAGGACGACATCTCGCACGGTATCACCAAGATTCTCTACGCCATCTCACAACGCAAATCCATCATCAAGCTCCACAACATGTGGTCATCCTTGGTCGGTTCGGCATTGACCATTGGTTTTGGTGGTTCTGTCGGAGCAGAGGCACCTATCGTGATGACAGGTGCAGCTATTGGTAGTAACCTTGCCAAGCTCTTCCGCCTTGATCAAAAGACCATGATGCTGATGATTGGTTGTGGTGCTGCAGGTGCAGTGGGTGGCATTTTCCAAGCTCCTATCGCTGGTCTAGTCTTCACCCTAGAGGTGCTGATGATGGATCTGACCATGACCCGCATGGCGCCATTGTTGATATCCTCCGTCACAGCAACTGCGATCTCCTTTATGGTCAACGGACAAGAAGCCATGTTCCCATTGGTGAATAGCGAACCATTCTTCGTGGAGCGTCTGCCTTGGTATGTTATATTAGGTGTGATGTGCGGATTGGTATCACTCTATTTCACCCGTGGCATGAACCGTCTGGAGCAACTATTCAAACGCCATGTGCAAAATACATGGGTAAAATTCCTCGTAGGTGGTGCTGCATTAGGTTTATTACTTTTCCTCTTCCCGCCGCTCTATGGCGAGGGATACGATGTGATCAAACAGCTCATCAATGGTGACTCAGTATCAGCCATTGCCAATAGTCCTTTCGAAGTGCTTGGCACGGGCAGTTGGGTATTAGTGGGCTATTTCGCAGCCATTCTGCTATTCAAGATATTTGCATCAGTTGCCACCAATGGTGGTGGCGGTGTAGGTGGTATCTTCGCACCTTCGCTCTTTATGGGAGCTATCACAGGCTTTATTTGTGCCCGATTGATGAATATGCTTGGTATTGGCGTTCCAGAGGCCAACTTCGCCTTGGCAGGTATGTCGGGCTTGATGGCTGGTGTCATGCACGCCCCATTGACGGGTATCTTCCTCATTGCCGAACTTACAGGTGGATACCACCTTTTTATGCCATTGATGGCAGTAGCTGTCGTATCGTTCTTGACCATCAAGATTTTTGAGCCCCATAGCCTTTATGCCATGCGTCTGGCACAAAAAGGCGAACTGCTTACCCACAACAAAGACCGCTCTGTCCTCACACTCATGAAAATGGAGAATGTCCTGGAAACCGACCTCAGAACACTCAATCCAGAGATGACTTTGGGCGAGCTGGTCAAGGTCATTGCACAAAGCAACCGCAACATCTTCCCTGTAGTAGATAATAATGGTAAACTATTAGGTATCTTGCTCTTAGATGAGGTACGCAATATCATGTTCCAGCCTCGTTTGTACAATCGCTTTACTGTGAAGCAACTCATGAACTCCCCTCAAGCCATCCTCACCGACACCATGCCGATGGGTAAGGTCATGGAGATATTTGAGGATACAGGTGCATGGAACTTGCCCGTCGTAGATGAGCAGAAACACTATCTTGGCTTTGTCAGCAAGTCCAAGATCTTCAACTCCTACCGCCACGTGTTAGTACACTTCTCTGAGGAGTAACGCTTTACAGACTTATCTCCCATTACTGGTATATACTCTTACTATCCATTGCTGGGCTTCAACTAGCACTTGCTACTCTTCCTGCTGATTCACCTCTGCACACGCCTTGTATATTGGTGTCCATAATTCAAACTACAAGTTCCTTGTCAGTTTCGGGACCACCATAGGACGAACTCTGGGACATCTATGGGCTTTCTGTGGCTGTATTAGGTCGCTCTCAAGTTGGCTTCAGGCTACGCGACCTGAAGGAGTGCGACGGAACGCACTCCGAGCGTAGCGCCCGAAGAGTCCCCACTCTGAGGAATCAGCGCAAGCATAGAACAAATTAGGCGACCACTGTAGCACATCTATTGCTTAGTTGTATCATAACGGTAGCACTCATACAAACAAAGCATCTCAGATATATATATACAAAGAGAGCCTAAGTTGTTACTTAGACTCTCTGAAAATGGCGGCTACCTACTCTCCCACACCCTGCATCGCCGATGGTACTGCACTGCGGAATATTGTGGGAGAGTAGGTAGCCGCCATCTTCAGAACCTCTGAGATTCGTCTTGGGGGGTCTTTCTTTGTATAGCATGTCCGGCGATGCAAGCGGTAAGCCGACCCCATCCTATAAAGAAATTTTGCGGAGCAAAGACAAAGCCGTGAGCGAAGCGAACACCTTATTAAAGGGGGAAAGAAAAAATCGTTCGGTTGTTTAGAGAATGCAGAAATATGACCGTTTGCTATCTATTGGAGAGCAAAATTTAAAAATATAAGGAATTTATGGAGAAAAACTTGCATATCTCAGAAAAAAGTTATAACTTTGTATTTCATTTGAAGTTGCTACAAAACAACACAATCAAACATGGCTATTAATGAAATAATCGTATTGCATCATTATTAAAAACATATTATATGGAAAGAAAAAAAGTAACTTATCGCGTCTTTACAATCCAAAATGCATCATTGACTCACGATGCATCGGACTTGAAAGACGAACTCCGTACAAGACTAGCCCAAAGTAACATTGAACATCGTTTGATCCCCGTTAATGAGGACGATGATAGCATAAATGACTTGTTAAGTTCTTTTGCCCCGGCGACAGGCACATCGGATCCCGGGTATTTCTATGGAGTTATGATGCGGCTGAAACCAGCCAAAGAGATCAAAGCGTTGCCGGACGATTACATGAAATTACCAGAGTTGAGCGAGGCACAATTAAAAGAGATACAAGAAGTGGCCGGAAAAACCCTTTGTAGCAGAATTTTCCATTTCCTTATTATGGGTACTTTTCTTATTACAGATTTGCCACAGATTCAAAACATATCCGTCTTTGAGAAGTATATTAATCGATTCCTTGGAGAGGCTCAATACTATTTTAGACCATATTTGCATCACAAAGATCTACGCCTCAATGACATTAGCAAGGTTGTCTTCAAAGAGACATTCGCTTCCATGCCACAAAATGACAGAAATCCGGTTTCTTTACAACAACCCGTAAAGAAATTGTTCCAATATATCAGTCCGGAAGTGAAGGGTCTCAAAAAGATTTTTGAATCCAACATCGTTTCCGCAAACATGGTTATCAGTTTTGAGAAGCCGCGCAAAATGACACAACAGGATTACAACAAACAACTGAGTGCCATCTTAGCTCCTATTCAGAATCTTGAGAATGTTTATTTCACCCTGCATAGTGGCATGAAGATTCTCGGATCCGACTTGGTATATACTCACAAAGAGACTTTAGAGGAAGAAATTATAACTCCATTGACGTATATCAAGAGTATGCGCAATGTACTTGAGTCCATTCAGCAAGTATGAAACGGATTATTATTGCGGCACTTGTCTGCGTTGTATTATCACTCATTCCATTACAACCAACAGAAATCACTCTGAATATTCTGTATGGTCTCATTGGTGTGCTTTTTTCAGTAGCGATGAGCCTTATTATTGCTTTTGATGGTTCGAAAATTAAAAACTCAGAACTAAAAAAAGGTATCCGAGATTCTATTCATGATACCAGAAACAATTTTCTTATCATCTTCGCTGCCTGTTCAATATTTTTCGTAGTGTACTCACTATTACCGGACTCTATGCAACAGGTCACATGGATGGAAAAAGACTCTTTTAAACTTTACTCCACATGGTCAGTATCCGTATTGTGTTTTTTATTGTACACAATCATTGTCCTCATATATAACTACATCGATCTCCAGCAGTTATATGAAGATATAGAAGATGAATTGGCTAAAGACACTAACAAATAGTAATATTACCCCATAATCATATTTGTGCATAATTATTGTGGAATATTATTTTGTACAAGTTTTTGATATTTCTTGCCCAACCGTTTGGTTATAATGTGACACATCAAATGAAATATAGGGTTGTCTATTGATCTCATACTTCCTTGATAGATCGTAATTAACCTATCTCGACGTCCATCCAATTGTGCAATTTGCCTTCTTAAGTCTTGAATCCAATCGCGCTTTTTTTGATCATGCACAGTATCTAAAGTATGATTGATCGTATAGATTTCCTGATTAATACGAATAATCTGTTGAGCAACTGCATTGAAATATGAGTTAAGTAATCTTTTATACAGTTTTATATCTCTATTATTCAATGCATTACGAATCTCTTTCAAATAACGATTCATACAGTCAGACACAAAACTATGCGTTGAAAGGACATAGTTTGAATATGCCATACTTAATTGCTCATATGTTACATTCTGTATCTGAGTCAAAACAATATTCGCATTTCTATCTTGCTTGAAACGTTCAAAATATGCATTTTCCGCATCTTGAAAAGTTTGATAACAATTAATCTTTGTTTTTGCCCCTACGCCCGCCTCAATGAGATAGAAATTTTTGATTCGGCTACTTTTTGTATTGAGCCATTGATACCGAATAAACGTATTTTGGAGAAAAACCTTTTGTAATAGATTTATATAATCATATTCATCTAAAATCTTAAAATATGTTCTCTTATCCTCTGATGTCAGTTTCTCTTCGGGCAATGATAATATGCGATGAAATTCTAACAAATCTGCAGGAGTATGGTATTCTTTCAACCGAGCCTCCGGAATTATGACATCCGATATTTCAACTAATGTTGCCCAGTTATGTTGTTCTCTATCTCGGATTTGAATTTCTACTTGTTTACCATCGCCATTTGCCAGGCTCACATATAAATGCACAGAACGATATCCATCCGGTTTAGGGTTTTGGATATAATCACCCTTTTCCTTATCTTTATCCTTAATTATCAGCGCAGGGTTTTCTCTTAGTTTCCTTACTATTTTATATACTTGTTTAGTGTCGCCGGTTATACATCGACAGCCAGCAATATCTACCATATGTTCAAATGCCGTAGTCGGATATCTCTTCAGTTTCTCAACAATAGAGTTGATACGTTTTATTCGATATGTTACGATACATTGCGAATCTACTCGTTTGCCAGTATCATATAGGATTTTAAACACTTCTGCGATTGTATCACGATATGATAGACGATACTCTTGCAGCATCTCAAGATCCGCAACCTCAACCCTTCCAGTGCCATCTCCATACGACTCACGGATACGTTTTCCTAACTTATGTATTTCTGTTCTATTTAACATCGCTCTAATATATCAATCATTTACAAGAACTTATACGGCAAGGCCTTAATCTCTTTTTGCAATTCGGTGATAACCTCAATTAGTTGCTCAAATGTTGGCGCTTCGTTGTCATATATCATATGCAACAACATATACTCGTAATCCTCACGCCAAGCTTCCATAATATGCGCCGGAGGCAGGATGGATAAGGTTGCCGGATAAAGCGTATCATAATCAAAGCCCTTTAAATTGATGAACTGGCGGCGATGTTCTATGATTGTGCGATATAATTGCTCATCGTGCAATGCTCGTTCAGCAACACCTTTTTTCTTCAAACAATATAAATCATACAAGTGTCGCGACATACGTAATGTGCGAATCTCTCCTGCAGGTTTTGCAAACTCCTCATGGAGAAGAAATATCTTTTCCAAACACGTTCTTTCCGGAACAACTACATTCGGAATAGAAAAAGATGGTTCCGCAACAACAGACTCCGGCAAGTATTGATCAATAAAAGATTGCAAAGCTTCTACTTTGATCGGTTGCAGCATACTGCGCCCGCTAACTTCAATCAGCACGCAATGACGAATATAAGGACTCTCCGGCAAAACAGACTGATACTCAATCTCAATCGTCTCCGGATCAGTCGTGCTAACAGAAGTGATATTCACATTTACCTTGAAAGCATCGGCATCAATGCCTTGTGCGATAAGCGCGTCACGCACATCAAATTGCATCTTCTCTCGCACAAAAGAACAGGCAGCACGACGCAACTTATCGCTGATCTGCGTACGCGATAGTGCTCCACCATATCCGAGAAAATCACGGCTGATTGCGATGTCTATATCTTCCGAGAAACGTTCAATCAAGTGCCAACACTTGCTCAACGATGTCCCGCCTTTGAAAGAGAGATACTCCGCATATGGCAAAGAGAACACCGCTTTAAGAACTTGCGTCACCCACCAATCCTTTTCAATAATTTGCTCAGGTAACTTACGATTTGATTTGGCAGCTACTTGATTGATAAATTCTATTTTAGCCTCATTAAGCAATGCGGAAAACTTCATAAGGACAATAATATTTTACGCACCCACATAGGCGCAAGTTGGATATCATGGTTAAAATCTTCGGTAGAAACATTTTCCATGTGTTTCTTGATAACACTCATTTGTTCCTCCGACAGCTGGTCCTTGCCTATATCACGCATAGCAGATACTACCAGCATCATTAGTCGGGAATTGAATGCGAATTTCTTTGCAGAGGATGTATGCAGAAACTGAATACCTTTCCCTTCTCCAATAGGTACTGGACGAGTGGAACCGGTTGTATAAAATACCGCATTAGCCGGCACTTGGGTTGAAAGCCCAAGCATATTTAATGCATAGGCTCCCGTAGGAACTATCATTGTCTTATCACGACGCGAAATGGCCTCTGCTATATCCAACATGGACGGATATAAGACACCGAGACCATATTGTGTATCAATCTTCGGATAATAGTAAATACCCGGAGCGATACGAATCAGCGTTTTCTCATCCTCTAATCTTTGCAGCACTTTACGAATCGCTTCCGGCGATGCAATATCCGAAAAGTCCTGTCCAAAAAAGAACGTTCCTCGCTCACTATCAAGGACTCTTTGTTTAGCAATATTCTGCGCGCTATCCTTCATTTCTGTCACACATTTATTAGAAAAGTGGGACAAAATTACTTTTTTTTTTTGAATTGTGCAAATAATTTCGTAAGAAAAGTGCACATTTCCTGTATTTTTAGGCATGATATCCTCTCAAATTGGAATTTCTCCCTCAAAAAGTTGATTTGCCACGCTTCCCGTTAGATCAGCGCACCTGGGGAGGTCTTCGAGTTTTTCGGGAAATTATTGTTCTTAGTGTCCGTATTGGCAGGTCCAATATCTACACTTTAAAAGGTGAAAGACAACGCTCCGCGATAGAGCGTTGTCGATTTTTTATCAGTTATACAAAATAGAAAAGGGCGTTATAGAAGAACAAAGAAAAATATTTGCACTATAGTTAACTATAAAATCTTATTAATGCCCTCGTATAATGCTAATTGACTGCGCCCATTATTCTTTTGATTACTCGCTTCAATGATATGTTTAATAGGATCTATGTCTGATGAGGAAATGAGTTCTTTATAAACATCAACAAAAGTTTGCTTTATATCATCTAAATATAATACATTTTTGCTTGCAATAACATACTTTGCAAAAGAGGTATCACATTTATCGAAGATATTTGCCCCATGACATACACACATTGACAAAAAGAGATTATTCTTAGTAATTGTATCAACCTCTGTCAAATCTGAACGCAATGCCTCCCAGCAATGACACATACAATCAGTTCGCAAACCAATCGATTTGGCAACTTCGACATAACGAGGGCTAAGTTTATATACTAAACCATTCAAAAAATTATCATCTGCTCCATGGCATATTATATGGATTGCTGTTGCGCCCTCCTGAGAGGATGACTCTTTAATATGTTTTAGGCCTTCCAGACAATCTTGTAGAGATAGGAATAACAACCTTTCAAATATTATTCCTTTATCTTGACACAATGGCAAGATTTGTTGCTCCATAATAGCACCGGCTTTATGAAGATTTGTGTCATCGAAGACAGACTCAATAACAAAAATTCGTTTAATTTTATTCATAATAACTTTTAAGTTAGGGATTATACTTTGGCTTATTACTTATGTATATTTTACTGATGCTCCCACATCAATGTTATGAAAACTCCCATCGCTTCATTTGCTATGAATCTCACTAATATTGCGAATCTGATATATTTTCACCAATCTCGAATCTGAACATCTTCTTAAATACCATGAGGCATTTATATCATATGTAGTTACGAAATAATTCTGGTTTTCATAATCCTCTCTAATATCAATTTGTGGAATTGTAGATAATAAATCATGCAAATAACCGACAACATAACCCTTAGCATTACAAACAATAGTACCATTGTTATTCGCAAAAAATAATGACACGTCGCATCTATTATCACCATGAAGTAGTATCTCCGTTTTAATATACGATAGTCGACTTGCGACAAAATCCTCTAATGACATTTTTTCCACAACGTGTTTAAGAACATCATTAATCGCAATAATACCGCCCCCTTCTATCATATACGCAACATTAGACATCTTGAACACTATTGATAACGCATTGAATACACTAACACTACAATACAGCGAGTTATCAATATTCATTATTATAATCACGTGGCGATTACCATTTTGATTATCTATGAATTGATCAAAAACTTTTCCAAACTGATTAGTAAACCCGTCACCAACCATAACCATTTTTTTCATTTCATCAAAATTCTTATTATAGATAATCGATGAAATCTTTATCGCTTGCGGGTCATCTATATAGCCACTTATCGTTTCTACACAAAACTCATATGCGATTTTAAGCAATGGCAATTTGAATTGTTGTAAATCTATTGCCATAGGAATAGAAAACTTAGGCATAGGTGCTGTTTTAATCTCCAACTCTTGCTCTGTTAATTGATGTTTTTGCCAACCATTTCTATCGCATATTTTGTCCAACATAGACTGTGCTTTAGGTTTATCTCGCGCATCTAACACCAACTTTACTTGACCTTTTGATACATCGACACTTACATCTGGGATTAAACATGGGTTTAACTTTCCATCATTATCCAACACGAGATACTTTGCATCATCTTCTCCTTTTAGATTTCCTCCTAAGGGATTAGGAATCTTGCCTGTTTTTCCTTTTATTCTTTTTGAAAAACGTATTAACTCTATTAATTTATGCTTCGTTAATAATGGATCTATTTCTTGTCCTAGCATTGAATTACATTTCTTACAAACCTGATATGAATGCATAACCCCACCTATAGCATCTGGAATTATATGTTCATCCGACAATTCAACATTATCTTTCCGGCAAATCATGCATAGCCCTTTAATTGACTGACTCATGGTACTTAAAAAATATAACGGTATATGTAAACTACGATGCAAAGATACAAAAAAATTTTGACATAAACAAATAAATCTTTAGATTTGGAAGAGGATGCACAGGAGCAAACGCGGAAAGCAACACAAATATCAACTCAAATATCAAAACATTCCCTATCAAAATCAAAATTTTATTAGCATATCTACAAAAAAAGTATATTTTTTGTATTTTTTCTTCAAATAGGCAAATGCATGTGTGAAAAAGTGCCATTTTCAAGAGCTTGCACGTCATTTTATGGCTCTCTACGCATAATCATGGCAAATCCGTGCCAAAAGAATTATACCGTAATAGTAACAGAGGTGTATCCGCTTTTTTGCAAGGCTAATTCCGAAAATTACTGCAATATTCGAAGTGCAACTCCATAAATTACACTATTTATTCCTGCTATCGAATTTTTGCAAGATTTATGGACTACCAAGATTTTTGCTAATCCATAGCCTATAGAAAGATGTAAAATCAGGACTGCCAAATCATTTGGCAGTCCTGATTTTATAGATTAGGTCTTCACTATCAGATTGATGTACCTATGCACGGCATTACCAAGTTGCAACTAAACATATATATCACATGCAATAGCGCAATGGCTTTGGCATCTTCATCCTTACAACGTAGCAGACAAACCATCAAACTGATAAGTAATAAACAACTAAAGAGGAACAACAACATATCAAAAAATGGTATGAATAACACACACAGCGCATATAACACCAAGAGTACTAATCCAAGTACATCCACAATATCTACATGCAACCTTATTATGAGTTTATAAGCAAATATTATTATTCCCACGATAGCCATTCCCATCATAGCAGACGCAAGCCATTCAGTTATAGACGTTGTTAATAGCGATAAAACAACTATGACGTAGGCTAACCATAAGAACGGATTATATTGATTTTTAAACATTTTATCCATTTCTCTTTCTATATCTTGATTATTACCTGCTGAATTACCTGATTATCAGCGTGGATATACAGGGTGTATTCGCCTTGCATCCATCCGCTCATGTTGATTTGCACCATGTGTTCGCCTGCGGATTCTGTGCGTGCGGATGTGGAGTACATAGGCATGCCCAATGCATTGTGCAAGTGCATATATACCGTAGCATCTTGTACCAATGTATAGCGCACTTGCAAATCCGTTTGTACAGGATTAGGCAGATACGATAAGTCCGTTAATAGCGCAGGGGCAGTTTCTTCTGCAGCATCCTCTACCACTGGCGCTAACTCCTTCGGATTGGAGTCGGTGGTGTCCTCCACTTGATAGTAGAACGATGTTTGGAATGCCAACTGCATGCTGTCTTCTACCATTTCGTAGGCGGTTACGCTCTCAAAGACAGGGATATAGGATTCCGCAGCAAACCACTGGTATTTATCCACCAACATGGCGGTACTATCCAAACCACTTTCCACGTACTGGCGTTGGCTATGCACGCGTAGCACTTGCTTGTAGGTCTTATCGGGCAGGATGAGTTGGCCCTGTGCATCCACCTCTATGGTGTTCGTACCTGATAGGGTCATTGGTATGCGATGACCATACTCGCCTTTGGCAACGAAATCAGTAACGAGGGTATCGCCGTAACGCAATGGCAGGCGTAAGACTGCTTCAGGTTGGGTATATTGCACGAAAGTAGTAGGGTTCTCATAGCCCGTGCGCCAGATGGTGTCGGCAGTGAGAGTATAGTAGTAGCGTGTACGATGCTCGGTAGCACACCATTGGTGCATGTAGTTGCTATCGGGTATGGAATACGCCACAGTGTACTCCTCGTTGATTGGACTCAGCATACCAAAATCCCAAGTCAGTTCCTTGCCACTGGCTCCTTGGTCTTTGTATGCTACTTGCTGTTTGATATAGGTGTTTTCTTCTGCGTATAGCATGGATACGCAGAGAATAGCTGATAAAGCGAAAAATGATTTTATAGGTTTCATGATTAAACAAACTTAATCGTCAATGGTTAATTCTATGTCATATTCCTTTAGTAACTGACGAAACTCGTCATATAGTAGTGGACCAATCGTGGTCGAGTCGTTTTTTATTATTATCCAATAGTAAGTAGTATCACGTCCCAATTTGTACTCATATTCGGTACCATAACTTGCTGGCTCTTTCAGTGCACGTGGTTGTTGTTTTGCAATTATATAATCTTTATTGTAAGAATAATTCTGTACCGTAGGTGGGATTATTCTTCCTCTACGAGGTACTATATCTTCACGACCAGCCATTAGCTTCAGATAACGTCAAATATCCATCCCAATCAGGTCTTGTATTTAATTGGCTATAGTGCTGAATGAACTTTTCTTGTGCTTTTTCATCCACAAGTCTAGATTCTTCCATGTGGTATAACAAAGCTTCGCTAGCAGACATACCCTGGTGAAAATAATCATCTGACATAATAATCGCATCTCCTTGCAATCCTTCATCATCTGTTCCTAAAAAATCTCCATTAGTATTATATACCGGACGTCTTCCATCAGGATCCACGAACCTCATAGTATTATTCCCACACCACGCATAAGGCGATGTGGAATAATACTTCTCCGCCAACGGGTCTATAGTTGTTGTGCGACAGATTGCAGGATAGTACCAACGTGCTTTGCTGTCGTACTCATCCAAACCATGCATCTCCACAAACTCTTTGCTATTGTATTTCCATAGCTGTGCTGATGCATCTGCTGTCTCTGTTTTTTGAAGGATGTATACAAACGGTGTCAGAAAAGAACACAAACTATCGGAATAACACTGATTATTATCCAAAAAATCATAATAACCAATATGGAGTAAAGTATCAGACTGCAGGGTAAAAACATCTATCCTCGGAGTAAAACACTTATGGTCCTCATAACACGTAGAAGAACAAAAGGTTTCTACAAATAGAGAATCTAACTTTTGCCAGTAATGTCCATAATACATTTCCTCTTGTTCGCAGTTATACCAATCAGCCCGACCATTCTTATAAAATGTAACCTGATTTTTACAATAATGCATATTTACATACACACTTTGTGATGCAAGACAGGTTGTACATCCTAATATTAATAAAAATTTGATGATTGTCGTTTTCATTACTTTGCTTCATTTGTAGGTGTGCCTTTTTTTGATTGCAGTCGTAACTTAATAATTTGCCAAGTTGTATAATGTTGTCTAACTGCGATACGATATTGAAAAGGAGCATCTACCATATTAGATGTATGACTAGGCTCATAATCTCCAATTGATTCTATTGAGAAATCGCACCAATGTTCACTATTGACATCTTGCATATAAGCATCAAAGGTTGTTACGTCATAATAAAATTGCCCCACTAAAATATCCATTCTATGATTATCAATGTTAGTATATTCAAATGGATAATAATACCTGTCCCACAAGCGTTCTTTATGGAATAAAGACGTATGATAAATAGGTGTAGCTTCGTTTTCAACAGCAAATATGTAGGGATAAACGTCTAGACGATTTTCCCAATCAGGTTCATTACAACGAATTACTGCACTATCAGGACACACATAGCTCTGTTGTCCAATGGTTATCAACACGGGATTTTTTATCTCCATCCGTCCCAAAGTATACATATAATAATTATGGGGAACTAGACGAATAGATATAATACAATATAGTATCCCTATTAAAAGAGCTACGAAAAGTATTATTGGAATAAAGATTCTATTTTTGACCATAAATTCTTATTTTGATGTGATTCAACAATTTCATCTACTGTTTCTTGACTAACAAATGCCCCATGCTGAGGATCCTTAGCATTCTTCGTCATAATACCACTTGTAGAATGTTCAGAAAAATCTTCATTTGGTTGTATCAAAGTGTGTCCAACTTCATGTGCACCAGTCAATCCATCTGCTCTATCTAACCTAACTCCAATTTTATAATTTTCATTTGTAAGACCAGTTGTTATAGCCTGAGGATTAGGTGAAACTTTAGATAAACGGGGGAGTACTTGATATGAATTTGTATTTTTCCCCGTCAAACTTGCTTCTGTAAGAGGATTTTCCACAACTTTTAATGACAAATCAAACATTACAGAGTAGTTATTCCCCCGCATATCTGTATATTGCAGATCTTTTTGATTATTCCAAAAATCTATTGCTTGTTGTGCTGATTTTACATCAGCAGGATGGGTATAATATACAGCTTGAAATGTAAGAATATTATCTGATTTTATCATCTTACTTCTTTTTCCATCAGGACCCACTATATTCACAAGATTATTCCCACACCACGCATAAGGCGATGTGGAATAATACTTCTCCGCCAATGGGTCTATAGTTGTTGTGCGACAAATTGCCGGATAGTACCAACGTGCTTTGCTATCGTACTCATCCAAGCCATGCATTTCCACAAACTCTTTGCCGTTGTATTTCCATGGCTGTTCTGATGGCCTCATTGTTTCCGCCCATGGCAAACCAGATGGATAATACTGCATGCGCTGGATACACTCTTTATACCCCGCTTCGGGGTGTACATACGTCTCACGGATATTACCCAAGAGGTCTTTGATGTAGTTAATATTCATAACCTAAAAAATCATATAGTTTTGTTATCAATACATCTGTAGAGTAATAGCGTTGTTCTAGTATATCAACATAGGATTGGCTAATCCATATAGGAATAGCCCTCCCACTATTCAAATACAAAACTATTAGTATCTTTACATCAAGAGAATCAGCGTTCATGAGATAAAAACGCTCCCCCTTTATCAAAAGTTTGTACGGAAAATCTGCAGGAGAAAATTCACCTTGCTTTAAGGAATCCACCAATTCTAAGTTATTGAGTAAAAACGCTATATCCTCAATATCATGCTTCTTGTTCATTAAGCGTAGTCGATTATTTACATTTTTGCTAATACAATATTCTACGAAAGCATATCTACCTATAGGAATTGAAGTAAATTCATATGGATCACGCCCTAACACGATAACGGAGTCTATTGTTGCATCACCTATGTTTGATGCCAAAGTATTTGTACTACTCTTTGTTTTGTTACATCCGATTAGCAATAAAACTAATGGCAATAAGATGTATATTTCTTTTTTCATAACTTTCATTTTAATAATTATAAAAACCGATGTCTTCGTTGGATATTGGTGAAGTTGTTTCATATGGAGAACCTTCATGATTTAATCTTGTAACTTCATCATCTTTCAATTTGTCTAATTTTTTCGCAGTAACTTGTTCACTACCTTTAATTACACGTTTTTCTTCCTCATTACCATATTGATCATTTTTCTTATCATAATCTTCTAATTGCTGTTTTGGATTTAAGTCATGCTGCAAAGCATGATCTATCTCATGATTTAAAACTTCAACTGGTGACATTTCATATAAAATGTCAGTGATATATCCAGTTCTAGACGACCATGTGATAGTTCTTGTCTTGGGGTAATAACTACTACTTTTTAATTGCTCTCCCTCTGCTATATAGTATACATTTTGTGATTTCTCTAACTGGTAAAGCATATCGCTTATTTTGTGTTGATTCATATACTTAACTGCCAATTGAAAATCTTGTTTAAAAGAATCACTAACACCTTGTGCAAAGAAGACTTTTCTCCCATCAGGATCCACAAACCTCACAGGATTATTCCCACACCACGCATAAGGTGATGTTGAATAATACTTCTCTGCCAACGGATCCATAGTGGTTGTGCGACAGATAGCAGGATAGTACCAACGCGCTTTGCTATCGTACTCATCCAAACCATGCATTTCCACAAACTCTTTGCCGTTGTATTTCCATGGCTGCTCTGATGGGGTTTGAGAGTCTGCCCATGGCAAGCCAGAAGGATAGTACTGCATTCGTTGAATACATTCCTTATATTCTGGATCTGGGTGAACATACGTCTCACGAATATTACCCAAAAGGTCTTTAATGTAGTAGAAATGGTAATGCTCCTCCATTCCCAGATAACGTATATATCCTTCAGGATTGTGTACAAATTCTATGCCATACGGATCGTTGTTATTAGCCGTATATACTACATTGTTATGAAAAGCATCGCGAGTGATATAAAAAATACCTGGACGTTTAGGGGTTGATAAGACATTACCCAATGGTACAGTTGTTGCAATTTTCTTGGTGAGATATTTGGTTTCCAAACGATTTCCAGTAGCATCGTAGCGATGTATTATCAAATTACCATTCATAAACTGAATAGTATCGGGTAAATTAAGCAGATTATAGCGTATTGCAGCGATGTTTCGATCCTGATCATAAATCATATTACCATTGGCATCGTAGGCAAAGTCATTTCCTTCGGTATTGTTATCGTGATACTGTTTCGTAACATATTCATACGAGCCAAAACCATTATCATCTACGTTTAGCAATTGATTACCATCGTAGGTGAGTTGCAGAT
The DNA here is from genome assembly GCA_937901225.1 of uncultured Bacteroidales bacterium. GTDB lineage: Bacteria > Bacteroidota > Bacteroidia > Bacteroidales > Paludibacteraceae > Colicola. The sequence goes on from CALCGX010000135.1 coordinate 23,439, forward strand.
AGTTCATCAAATCATTGTTGTCCCAACGAGTAAGGTTAGTAACATTGCCTTGAGCATCATAACTAAAACTTTCGGAATACAAATAATCAACATTTAGCGAACTATTGAGAATACTATAGTTTGACGCCAATCTATTCATATTATCATAACGATATACATAGCCATTGGTTTGATTACCATACGTCCATGTAGTGGCAGAGATATTACCATTGTATAAACCACCCGAAAAATCAGGTGCAATGGGACAAGATTGGTTATAATAGTATTTCTGTTCGTAGCCTGAGGATTTGATTTGTGTAACTTGATTGCGTATATCATAATTAAATGCCATGCTATCTATCCCATTGTGTATATGACGGCTACGTACTCGTCCTAATTCATCGTAGTGATAGGATTGTAGAACAATAGGCGACTCATTATTGAAGGTGTATGTAGTGGTTAATAACCGGTTCGCATGGTCATATGTGTAATAATAATGTTCTGTAATTGTCAATCCATTATTAGTAGATTGGCTAGACCAAGTGTTGGTAATGTTATTTACAAAGTCGTACTGAGTAGATACTACATCATAACCGCCTAGGTGATTAGTTGTACGGCGTTGAATTTCTCGACCACGATAGTCGTAATAATATACTGTTTCAGAATAGCCAGATGTTCCCGTTAGATAATAAGTGCGCGTACCAGTCAGCAACCCTTTGGCATTGGCTGTTTCGGTATTCTCACCAAATGATTCAAACGCCATTTGTGACCGAGTAGGATTTGCAACAAAATTTAAGAAATCATAACTATCATAATAATTTACTGTTAATAGTTTCATTGGATGAACATCAAAGAATCCCCTTGAGTATCCAGTATTGCCCATAGGATATTGTTGCTCCCCCTTATAGAATTGTTCTTCAACAAGCCACTGGCTAAAATCATCAATCAGTCCATCGTGGTCATTACTTCCGACCTTTACTTCCGCTGTATATATTAAACGCCGTAAAGAATCATATTTATAAACAGTCCAATAGGTACCACGTGCTCGTTGATTGCCTGTTTGACTTAATACCAAAGCATTGCTTTTATCATAAACCATTTGGATAGGCTCACATCCTGGCAATCTCTTATATATTTGATTCCCTCGTTCGTCATATTTATAAATATAAGCATATTTCTTCAGGCCATCATTATCTTCGTCATAAACTCCTTCTTCCAATTGGTTAATAGCTAATGGGGGAAGAACATAACAGAGTTGATTGAGATCATTATATACGTAATACGTTGCTGCGTCACCCACTTTCTCCATTACCACCTGATTGCGTTGGTTGGTATAAACAGCTTTGGTCTTATTATCTTCATCTGTAGTTTGTGTAACACATAGCATGCTATCTCGATAAAAGCCTTTGCATTCTAAGAGTCCAGTTAACGTGACTTGAAATAGTCTTACTTCTGCGCCATCATTCCCACGAGAATAAAATGATACTTTATGCCTACCCATATCATCACCCACCTTTTGGATACCAACTAATTCATTTTTGGCAACGCCATTCTCCCAAGTTGCAGTACTATATGTATGTTCTACGAAAGGACGTGACTCTCCGTGATAATATTGGGTTGCATTATTTTTGAATGTATTATTGGTTAAATGCTCCCACTCTATTGGTATTTGCAGCCACTCTCTATATAATCTTCCGTATGCATCGTATTCTATAAATGTAGCTAAATGATTTTTTTGGGGTGTTTGATTAAGCTGTATTGTCACTGTTGGACGATACATAGGATCATAATAGGTACGTTTCCTAATTGTTTTATTGGGGTCGTGTAAAGTAGAATCTATACTTGTAAATCCCAAGCGCGGAGTCGTTTCTAAAATAAAATTACATGAGTCTATTTTATCCTTATCGGATATAGGTATTATATTACAGCCCAAGAAATCTTTAGTGAGTGTTCCAACGGTATTAACTTGCTCACTATAATAGGAACCGTTCTTCCAGTCTAACCATTCTAGATTATAAAACTGCGCACATCCATCTTTATTGAAACTTATTTCTCTACGTTGTAAAGAATAGACATGCTCCATGAGCCCAGCGTTATAATTATCTGTGAGTTCATTAGACGCCCAAAGCCGGCTATCTGTATATCCATATCTAACAGAGTCACGGGTTTGCCCAATGGAATCTTTGAGAATAAGTGTTGTATTACTATTAGGAAGAATTAATGAATCTTGACATAAGAATGTCAATCCACTCATATCATTAATATTATATAGCCATCGAAAATGTTCTTTGAATGTATTATATTCACTTACTATCACAGTATCCCAAGGAGTCTCACTGTCATAGAAGGCAAGTATTAAAGTAGAATTTGGTGCAATGATAGTACCTTTTGGAAATTGATAAGTTTGTCTATACTCAATAATTTCTACACTCCAACCGCTTACATCTGCAGGTTTATTATGAAGGTTATATAATTCTATAAATTCTCCTTCGCACTCTACTCGTTGACTTGGCAATTCTTCATATGGAGTGTCATACATAATTTCAGTTATTGCGATATAGTCAATAGCATACACAAGTGCAATAAAGGATATGAATATACAAACAAGTGTGAGTCTTTTCATTGTTCGAAACTATTTATTGGTTTACAATATGATAGTCGTAGTGCTTAAGTATATTTTTAGTCCCGCTGTTAACTTCATATACTTCATGTATTCGTCCAAAGCCATCATAATCATAATAAAGAGTATATCCTTTCTCGTCTGTATATGATATCATACCTACCAACGGCAAGTAAGTCATTGTAACAACATTTGCTTTAGGCAATTTTGTTCGTAATGTATTTACAATAGATATATCAGGATTATAGGTATTTTGTAAACCTTTTACTTTATTTGTTCCTATCTTACCTTCAACTTCATCGAGGTTGGAATTGACTATTTTTGCGATTGGATATTGCCCACCATATGACCACAGGTAGGTCGTTGTGATGTTTGTTAGATGATTGATAACTTCATCTATTTTGTTTATGGAGTCATCATAATTGTATGTTTCTTGTAGCCTCCAAATATCATCGGTAGGCAAAGAAGTGGCAGAAAGTAATGGTACATATTTTTTAGTAATACGATATGCATTATCATACTCTAACCGATAGCCATCTACCACATGTCCATTTTTAGTAGTGATACATTGGGTGATTTTATTTGTATTGTCTTTATATGTAAAATGTTCCACTAATGTATCCCCCTCCGATGTAACATAAGTATGAGTCAACGGCATATCTGCATTCAATGCGGTTGAATACGCATTTTTTGCATATGTGTAGGTGTCGTATGTATTGGTTTTATCTCCGATTGTTTTTTGTGAGATTTGTCGCTTGTTGTAAGGGATAACACGATATTTTACAATGCCAAAATTTTTGTATGGATTTATAGTTATAGATGGATCAGTGTAATTGTAATTAAACAATTGAAAATCTGCCGTTGGGAATAGCGCACCTGTACAAGTATCAACATCTTGACATTCTAAAACGTCATATTCATATGTGGTTGTTTTACACTCATCCGTATATTCCACTTTCTGCTGCAAATGCCCTCTGCGATGTCTCCGAGAGGTTAATTGAAGCATATCTGTAGGTACAAATGTACCATAATTGGTTTCGTCTATATCTGAGTGGTCACTTTTAATCGAAGTACAATAATAGTATTCTATTTTATTAATTGGATTATACGATTGCGCATTCGTGTGTGAGTTTGTTGTAACTTCTGTTACTTTTTCATATTCAATATGTCCTCCGCCATTAAGCACATAAGGTAATCCATTCGATCTCAGGAATAGGGCATATGGCTCATTGTAATCAGTACCATCTGCTCCCCCCATTCCATTTTCTATAAATGTGTGTTGACATATAGCATATGATGAAGCATAACGAGGACGATAGGATAACACTCCTGTAGAATTTCCAAGTGAGTCTTTATAAGAATACTCTTTGCACAAATATAATGTATTGCCATGACGATATTCTATCTGCTTTATTCGTACACCTCCTACATTACTATCACGCTTGGGATTTTCCTTGGGTTGCAGGGTATAAATAGTAATCGGTATTCGCCCCAACTGGGTTTCTGTCATATTGAAAAAGTTGTGATATTCTCCGCAACAGTCGGTATTAGGAGACTGAAGAGTATATCTTGGATGTTCCAATTTGAAGGTATATGTTCCACCTCCATTTGAGCGTACTAAATTGTGAAGTTTAGTCTTATTATTCATATTGCGTGTAATACTCAAGGAATCAAGGTGGGAATAATAAATTTCTACTCCATCTTTTTTGATGGAGAATTTTGGAATATCACCTGTGTATTCCTGTCGCCAATTCATCACACATCCCATCAAACGCCATACATTTGAATCATAAAAATAGTGTGATAAATCTACGTCAATGCGTTGATTGCTACCGATATCTTTATCAAAATATAAAACTTCTTTATTGGCTTTTCCACATAATTCAAATTCCGAACTAACAATAGTATCATACAAGATTATTGGTTGATTTTTCGATGTGTCTTGTGAGATAGCTTTAGCACCAGCGAAACTCCATTTAGAGTAATCATGAGGCTCCCAAGTTAACCTTACCTCCAAACCTGACGGATAAGTAATACTTGATAACATGTTATTAGTTGCATATGTGTGATCCGCAGATCTATCAGAGGCTCTATTATTGGGAAAATGTGTAGGAATTATACCCAATTGCTGTTCATTTGGAAAAGTCCCTTGTGAATCTTGTGAAAAATATCCCCAATGATCCCGATTATTTTCTCCTACAGCAGGTGGCGAAATGTATGTAAAATCGTATCGCTGGACTTCTCCATTTCTACCTTGGTGTATAAGGCTCATCAATTTAGAGCGATTACTGATTCCGCTATAAACGAATTTGTAACGTTCTACTAGTATTTCTCCAACTGCATTTCTAGCATATAAGGAAATGCTATCTATGAAACTAGATGCTATTGCTTCTGATGAAGTAAGTGAGTAATGAAATTTCAAACGACAATGTTCGGTATAAATATCTGTTAATTGAGTATACTGATGGTGTACAGTATCTAGAAAATCATTGTGTGGATTTATAAAATTAGATTCTTTTCTTTCTGTTTTATCGCTATTGATATATGTGTATTGTGTATAAGCATAGAAATTGGCAAATTTGCGGCGCTTTTTTATCGTTTGATATTTAAATGAAATACGGTCGCCAGCAGCAGAAACTATAGAACTCAACCACCAAGCAGAGGTATATAAAAACTTTTTTTGTTCAAGATTATCCCAGTCCATTAGCCATAAATCTTCATTAACTTTGTAGGGATAATATTGTTGTTCTATGTTATCAAACCGATATGTTAATCCGTTTGCATCTACGAGTTGAAAACCATTATCTATCTGGCTGATATAACATCCTTTGTTTGATTGTATTTGAGAGGTATTCCCATTTACAAAGGCTCCATTAAGATCTTGAACGGTAAATACAAAATTATCTGGAGCACTATCAAAGTGACCTTCATCATACAATTTGCCATAATGCTCCATTAATTGTAAAAGATCTAATTCGGATGTATTAGGAGACCAAATTATATTAGTAGGATCAGTGTCTAGGTTCTTATTTTTGATAGTACTTATAAATGAAGTAAATTGATTATAAGAAGAATTGATTCGTAAATGCTTCAAATTATTATAACCAGCAACTTGCCCATTTACAAATAAGTCATCAGGCATACCGCGAACTATACGACTTATAACTCCAGACGCATTTAAAGTCCAACCTAATCCTACAGAACTTGCTTCCTCTTCGGCTTTAATTCCCCCTCCATGGTAACTGATAGAAATAGGTAATTTTATATCATTACAACTTATGGTAAATAGTGGAATGTTGATATTGGTTTTACCAGAGTATAAATCTACAGGTATTTCTGAAAAATTTCCTAATGATTGGGCATCAGAAGAAGGCTGCATAACTTGTACATGCGGATCAGTCTGTGCTTTATTACCAAGAGCAAATATAACCGAATTTCCAGCTAGATTGATGAACAATAGCAAAACTATTATTTTTATCAACATTCTACGATTTACCATATTTATTGCAATTATTTATTACTCTACGTCAAATTCACCAGTCATAACAGTATTGCCCGAGTAGATTTGAACGGTGTATGAGCCTGAGGTCTCAATAGAAATCTCCGTTTCATCTTCAAACTCTTCATCAGCAACAACTTCGCCTGTCTCTTGATTAATAACTTCCACATACGCGGGCATATCAGTGTCTGCGCCTACAGATAATTGGTTGCCATCAATCGAAGCTTGAATTTGTGTTGGTCTCGGTCTGCCCCCAAGTGTTTCATTACCAGGGTCGTCTAATGGCATAATAGAATACAACTCGGTTAAGATAATTTCTTGAACCATTCCGAATACGGAAACATTGCACATACCTAGTACGAACAATGCTATAATAAGTAATTTTTTCATGATATTGATTAATTTTGTTAGTTTGAAATTCGCTGCAAAATTACTACAACATCATGAAATACGCAATAGAAAATGTTATTTGATAACACTCATGGGGGGGGGGTAATATGCTGATAATCAATGTGTTGCAAACACAATTGTTAACACAAAGACAACATAAGGATTACTTACAATTAGATAGATTATGTAAAAAATTAGAGAATTCCGAAGAAGAAATACCTATTTTTTTCAAGATACGATTCTTTAAAATACGTATACTACCTTTAGCATAGCACATATAGTTTGCTATCTCTATATCACTTAAATTAGGATAAATAAGACTAATCGTACAGAAAATTTTCTCTTGTTCTGATAATGGAAGCATGTCTAACTTAGCAGTCCAATTACGAAGCCATGGAGCGATATCTTTTTTCAATGTTGCATAGTGTCTCCAATGATTACGTGGACTATGATATTTGTCCATAATTTCAGTTAATCCCTTCTCAAAAGCAAGCAGAGATTGCTGATGTAAGATATTCTCCTCGCGTGTTCTAAGATGAATTGACAGTACGTCAATCTGCTCATTGGCAGAGCGAGAGCGTTTACGATAAATCCATATTCCAATTGCAAAAAAGATGCAAAGAATTATTATAATAGGAAATGAAATCCACACCCAACGCCACGGATGAGGATTCTTCACATACTCTATCAGTTTAGGAATGGCTCTTGCATATACACTAATTGTTTGATTAAGTAATCTATTAGCATCTTCACGGGCATGAGCGTATAGACTTAATTGAGGTGTATTATTGTTTGTTTTAGCATCAAGCATCATGCAATAATAAGCATTTATTAGGTAGTTAGGATTATCTGAAAATGAAATTATCATCTGAGCATATGGTAATGCCTTTTCAATTTCTTTACAACCGAAATAATGTGTTTGCATGATTTTCAAATAACTAAAGCACTTCTCTTCCTCACTTCCCCAATAATTCAGTCCTCGGTTAAAATATACCAATGCCGAATCGTATTGCTGCCGTTCGTAGAAATAGAGTCCCTTTGTTTCATAATAGCGTGCTTGATAGGCACTATCCAATTGATAGCCTTTTGCAATCAGCAAAAGAGTGTCTGCTACATTGTAGTTATGAAGATTAATATTAAACTCACTCCTATCCAACAAAGTTTGAGCATAGTACCATTCATTGCTACTCTCTTGAAAATCTTTGCTTGCACGTTCATAAAAGATTAAGGATAAACTGTCGTTATCATTGTTTTGTGCACATATATATCCCATACAAGAGTTTACTCGTCCGCGATAAATAGGGTCATCAATATGCAAACGGTCGGCATTTATGTAACATTCAGCTGCCTCAGTAATATGATTAGACATGCTATAGTTACGCCCCATATAATAATATGCTTTGCCAAGGGTGTTACGTTGGAATAATCGACCAAATGGATTATCCAAACTGCGTATTGTTCTGCCTAATGCTGCGGTATCATCATATATCACATGCTCCGCCCGATCCAAACTATCTGCTGTGATAATAACCTCTTTTGCCTCCTGCCAACCGCATGAAGAGAATAGGAACGTCAATCCTAATACACATAGAATATGGTACATACAAGATGATAGGTGTGATATTTCATGGTGACTTTTGGACATTACTTTGGTAGATTTAGTATTACGGTGCAAAGGTAGTGAATTATTTTGGATTGAGCAAATAAAAATCGCTTGGGCGGTGATTTTTGCTGTAGACGAAGTTCCCGAATGAGATTCGGAACTAATGGATAAAGAGAAAATGGAATACCCGACTACAAGTCGGGGCAATAGAAGAATATTTAGCGAGGGAAAAAGTCAGGAGGCGCAAATCTTGTCTTATACTGAAATAGGTTTACTCATAAAATGAACAAAAAGTATCAATTATTA
>CALCGX010000136.1 GCA_937901225.1 uncultured Bacteroidales bacterium
CTCCTATCTTCAGTTGACGATCTTCCATTTACAATAGTTTAATAATCCTATGCAATATTCGCAATAATAATCCTCATTTACAAAATTTTTTATAAAAATATTCCTATCTTTGCCATATAAATGATTCATCTATGAGAAATTCGCATGAAAATACCTCTTTGATACCTAATGTTTCGGTAATCGTTCCCATTTTTAATACGGAACCATATTTACGTGAATCATTGAATAGCATTTGTCACCAAACGCTAAAGGAGATAGAAATTATTCTTGTAAATGATGGTTCTACGGATGGTTCGCAAGAGATTATCGAAGAATATGCGGCGAACGATTCGAGAATAATTACCTTTTATCAACCAAATCAAGGATTGTCTGTTGCACGCAATAGCGGTATGCGACTAGCAAAAGGCGAATATATCTATTTTATGGATAGCGATGATTGGTTAGAACATGATGCTATGGATGTGTGCTATCAGAAGGCGATACATGGTAATGTAGATGTTGTATTGTTTGATGCATTGTCGTTTGTGGACGGAGTGGAAAAATGTTCTGAAGAAATACAGAATGATTATGACAGACGTAAATTATTGCAATCTGATGTAAATCAGGCAATGTCTGCTAAACAATTGTTTAAGCAAATGATTCAGAGTGGAGCAATGCGGGCATCGGCTTGCTTGAATTTTATCCGTCGAGATTTGTTGGTAAAAAATGATTTGACTTTTGAAGAGGGATTGATTCACGAAGATGAATTGTTTACACCACAACTATATGCTTTGGCAAGTACAATGATGTATATACCTCGTATGTTTTTCCATCGTCGAGTTAGACATGGATCAATAATGACATCTGTAAAAATAGAAAAAACGCTGGAGTCATTATGTCATATTATTAGTGAATTATGTGCTTTCGCTATATCTCATTTCGGGGTTAGATGGGTAATATATTTACGTTGTTACGAACTGGCTGTATATGCTAATAATCTTAAAAAAGATTATATAAAACAACAATTGCCGCATTGTTGGAAAAGAATCAGTAGATGCTATAAATGGTTTAATTATTGTAGAAAGATAAAAAAGCATTTATTATGAAAACTAATCCACTTGTATCAATCATAATGCCAGCATACAATGCGTCTGCGTATATCGCAGAGGCGATTGAGTCAGTGTTAGATCAAACATGGACGAATTGGGAATTGATAATCGTGGATGATGGAAGCACGGATGATACGTTACAAATTGCTCAACAATATGCTGCGAAAGATAATCGTATACAAGTGTATCATCAATCCAATCAGGGTGGATGTGTAGCTAGAAACACGGCATTAAAACATATAAATGGCGATTATGTGCAGTATTTGGATGCTGATGATAAATTACATGCCGAGAAATTGTCTTTACAATTGGTAGAAAATGTCGATGAAGATACGATAATATATGGATCTTGCTTACGTTTGTTAACTAATGGTCAATGTGTAGATGCTTCTATGGCGATGTTTGCTCAAAATTATCTTCCTGCAATAGATGCACAAGTAGCAATTTGGGAAAATCACTTAAATTCTTTCCCGTATTCTACCTATCTACTTCCAAGGAATTTAGTAATGGCTGTTGGCAATTGGAATGAACATTTGGTGCGTGCTCAAGATTGCGAATATATGGCACGGGTGCTGGCTCTAGCCAAAAAGTTGGTATATGTCCAAGACGCGATATTTTACTATCGTCAAGTGGAGAATAGTGTTAGTTGTAAGCCATTATCACGCCAACAGTTGCAATCAGAAGCGATAGTGTGTGATGTGATAGCAGATATTATTTTGACATATTCCAAGTCAGTACCTGCCGTACGTGCTTGCGAAATACACTATACAGATGTACTTACGGCCTGGTATCCACAAAATAGATTTTTGGTAAAAGATATGGTGAAGTCAATGAATGTACGTGGCTTGAATTTGAATTTTGAAAATCGTGGTCGTTTATTCCATATGCTGAAAAATATTTTCGGTTGGCGAGTGGCTGTTAGAATAATAAAATTAAAAAACATTATACGTTTATGAAGAAAATAAGACCGATAGCAATATATCTTCCTCAATATCATCCATTTAAGGAAAACAATGAATGGTGGGGAGAGGGGTTTACAGAATGGACCAATGTAGTAAAAGGAACTCCTCGTTTTAATGGGCATTATCAGCCACATCTGCCTGCAGATTTGGGTTTCTATGATTTACGTTTGCCAGAAGTACGTGAAAAGCAAGCAAGAATGGCAAAAGATTATGGAATATATGGTTTTTGTTATTATCATTATTGGTTTAATGGAAAACTGTTAATGGAGCGTCCTTTAAGCGAGGTTTTGGAGTTGGGGAAACCGGATTTTCCATTTTGTATGTGTTGGGCCAATGAGAATTGGACTCGAAGTTGGGATGGCGCAGAAAAGCAAGTGTTGATAAAACAAGAGTATTCTGTAGAAGATGATATAGCACATATTAAGTATTTGTTGAAATATTTTAAGGATCCTAGATATATACGAATAGATGGCAAGCCTGTATTTATAATTTATAAGGAAGATGTATTGCCTAATGTGAAAGATACAATTCGTGTTTTTCGAGAAGAAGCGCGTAAGGAGGGGATAGATTTGTATTTATGTTGTTTTGAGCGTTGCTCTCAAATTTCTGAGAAAAATCTCCTGGTCTATGGCTTTGATGCTATGATTGAATTTCAACCATTTTCTACGACATTTGCGAAATATGAACAAGATTTGTTGCAATTGAGTTTATGGGAACGAATTGTAAAAAAAGTAAAAAAAGAGATTTGTCGTATGATTAATGTCGAGTTTGTACGCAAAGATAGAATTGTTGATTATGAGAAATTCATCAAGTATGATATAGAATTATTCAGGCCTGATAGAAAATGTTATCCTTGTGTTCTTCCTATGTGGGATAATTCTGCTCGACGCCCTCAGAATATGGCTACAATATTTAAAAATAGTACCCCTGCATTATTTGAATGGTGGTGTAGAATGAAAATTAAATTATTTAATCCATTCTCTAAAGAAGAAAATCTCTTTTTTATTAATGCTTGGAATGAATGGGCTGAAGGAAATCATTTGGAGCCAGATCAAAGATGGGGTAAACAATATTTAGAGGCATTTAAGCGAGCATTGAATGGATAAAGTATTAGTAATCATAGTAACTTACAATGCGCATGATTGGATTCATCAATGTTTGAATTCGGTGGATATGGAGCGTTACAATGCGTTTGTGGTGGATAATGCTTCTACGGATGATACGTTGTCTATTCTGCAGGAGGAATATCCAAAGGCAATTGTGCGTGAAATGGACAAGAATCTGGGCTTTGGACAAGCTAATAACATCGGTTTGCGCTATGCATTGGACAATGGATATGATTATGTATTGCTCCTCAATCAAGATGCCTGGTTACTGCCTGATACAATTGAAAAACTGATAGCAGCGCAAAAACAGCATCTGGAGTATTGGATTTTATCACCATTGCAGATGAATACAGAGCAAGGAGGAGTGGAACGACATTTTGCTCGGTTCTGCGAGCAGAGCAATATAGATTTCTACTCTAAAAAAATCGAAAATGTTGGTTTTGTTAATGCTGCTGTTTGGTTTGTGTCAAGACAATGCGTTGAAGTGGTTGGTGGTTTCGATTCCATTTTTCCGCATTATGGAGAAGATAACGATTACATTCGTCGAGTGCAGTATTGGGGAGGTCAAATAGGGGTTGATACTGCCACTATTGCATACCATGAGCATCCTATAGCAAAAAAAGAGATGACTTTAGAACAAGAAATTTATCGTCAACGATTGGTTTACATGGGGATATGGAAAGATATAAATTACTCTGCTGTAAGAGGGGTTATTGCTTGTTGGAGTGTTTTGTGTCGTAAGTTGTTAAAATCACTACTGCATGCTGACATGAGGGACTTGAAATTATACTGGTGCGCATGGGTGGAGGCATATAGTTTGAAAAAAGAAATTATACTTCATAGACAACTATCAAAAAAGAAGGGAGCATTTCTATGAATAGTATAGGTTTGTTGAAACAAGATTTTCTGCATTGGGCTCAGGTAGAGCAACTTTCAGCAGATAGTGGCATGTTGAGCTTATTTTTTAAGAATAAAGCGTTTCGTTCTGTAGCGTACTATCGTATGCGTAGAAGTGGGATGGCCTTACGGATAGTTCAACGTATTTTACGCATTCTATTGCCAGAGCAAGAGTGTTTATATATCAAAACCTCACAAATCGGGGGGGGGCTATATATACAGCATGGTTTTGCCACGATAATAACTGCCGAGTCAATAGGTAAGAATGTTTGGATCAATCAACAAGTAACGATTGGATACAATGGTGACAAAGCTCCAATCATTGGAGATAATGTGGTGATTTATGCAGGGGCAAAAGTAGTGGGTGGAGTACGAGTAGGCAATAATGTAACTATAGGGGCAAATGCTGTGGTTACAAAAGATATCCCAGATAATAGTGTCGTAGGCGGTGTGCCTGCCAAAATTTTAAAAATGAAATAATATGAAAGAATTATTGAGAAAATTATTACGAGGTTGGAGAATATATAAAAACAGAAGGACTTATTATCGTTTGTATGATCAAATGATGGAGAAAAATTCTATACCGCAAAAATATGCTGATGGTGAGAAAGAATGGTTGCAAATTTGGCATTCTTACGATGAAAATATTAAACCTTATGCTTATCGGGTTTTTTCTAGATACGTAGGTAACAACATGGATATCTTACCATTGGAAGTCTTTGCAAATGTGGTAGAGCCTGTTATGATGCCACAAAAATTTGTAGGATACTATGGCGATAAAAATATGTTACCACGCTTGGTAGAAAGAGGATATTTACCTACGACATATTTGAGAAATATCAATGGTACTTATTATACAGATAAATATGAGGTAATACAGGAAGATAATCTTTCGCAGTTGTTAGTTAAAATACCTGTAAGTTCCATTATTGTTAAACCATCACTAGAAGGATCTGGTCGGGGCGTGGATATGTTTTACAGGAATGATACTAATGAATGGATAAATCAAAGGCAAAACCGATTAACTTTAGATTATCTAAAACAAACATATAAAAAAAATTACTTGATACAAGAAAAGGCAGCGCAATCTAACTATTTGGCTCAATTCAATTCTACATCGGTGAATACAATTCGCATGGCTGTATATCGCAATGAAAAGAATGATGTAGAAATTCTAGGTGCGGTGTTGAGAATAGGGGCCTCTGGTTCCATAATGGATAATGCCCATCAAGGTGGAGTGTTCTGTGGGATAGATGATGATGGCGTATTGAACAAATACGTTTGTAATTATTTGGGAGTTAAATATGAAATATTCAATGACATTGATTTTGCGAATAATATCTATAAGATTCCGAATTATGAGCAAGTAAAACTTTTTGCAACAAATGTTATAAAAACGGTTTTACATCATAATATCATAGCACTAGATATATATATGGATGTTGATGATTGCCCGAAATTAATAGAATTAAATGTTGGTAGTTTTAGTGCCTGGTTCTTCCAATTTGCAGGAAATCCTACTTTAGGAAAGTATACACAGGAGATAATGGAGCGTTGTCGAAATAATTATACTATAGGAGGATTTACAATTAATATATAAAATAGAATGATTAGTTTTATTGTTATAGGTAAAAACGAGGGTTGGAAGCTAAAATTATGCTTTGATTCTATTCGAAAGGTGGTTCTTCTAGATCAAATTGAGAACTATGAGGTTATTTATGTGGATAGCCGCTCTTCAGATGATAGTATAGCATTGGCTAAAACATATCCTAAAACTAGAGTCTTCTTGGTAACAGGCGAATGTAATGCTGGCGTTGGAAGGAATATTGGAGCGAAAGCAGCCGTAGGAGATATATTGTTTTTCGTGGATGGGGATATGGAACTTCAACCCAACTTTATAAAACATGTATTATGTGATGATGAAAAAAGGCTTATTTACCCATTTATATCGGGATTGCATTTAAATATAGTATATAATTCGCAATGGATTATGCAATATACTCATCTGCAAAAACATCCCAAAGATGTCACTGAATATTACCAGCAAATCACAGGAGGCTTGTTTATGGTAGAAAGAAAATATTGGGAAGAATTAGGGGGCATAGATACACGCTTGCGTGCGAATGAGGATTATGACTTCGGATTGAGAATGTCTGAACGAAGCATTAAATTGTGTAGAAAATGTCAATTATTGGTGAAACATCATACAACGCCATATAATTTGCGTAGTACTTATGTTACATGGGCAAAGTACTCAGCAGTAGTGTTTAGAAAACATTTTACAAATATGGAGTATTGGAAACATCTTTTAATCCCCGCGCAATATACAGCATTTACATTACTGGGGTGTTTGGCAAGTATGATTATTGGTACGATTTTTTACCCATCATGTTGGTGGTTATTATTGCTTGTGGGGTATCTATTGATTTTGTTAAGAAAAGCAAAAAGGCAAAATGAAGTGAAGATTATAAAGATGATTTGGTTAGTGGTGAAACGGGATATTGTTTTCTTAACATCCATTCTATGTTTTTGGCCAAAAGCAATTGAATTGAAATACGAGGAGAAATAAGTTGTTATGGTTTTTGCTACGGTACAATTGACATACTATTTAATAGCATTAGTATTGATGCTATGGATGATGTGGAGATACAGACAAAGTTTATTCCTCTTGCTTTTATTGTTACTTGCGTTTAATGGTCCTTTAAGTTATTTTCTACCATCGGGGCCTCAAGTAATGCGAGTTGTGACAACGGTATTAGCAACTTATCTGTTGGTGCAGTACAATGTGTTTAAACATTGGGAGCAATTGAAAGGGCTTGTGATTTTATTTGGTATTTTATCCATATATTTCCTCTATGTGTCATTGATTAAATGGCAAGATGGATTGCTATTTACTCTTGGTCAATACTCGAAGTATTATGTGCCTTTTACATGTTATTTACTATTTGCGGTATGGATGGAAAAATCTCCACAAAGTTTGGAGTATATCAATGTGTTTTTTCGAGAGTTGATTTATATTCAGATCTTATCTGGTGTTTTGTTGAAGGCTATCATGCTTAACATGCATTTTTGGGAAGGTATGGTAGGAACATTTGGACAGCCCCAAGGAGGAGGGGCTGGTACTAGTTTCCCGCTTGTTGCGCTGGCATGGGTATGCGTGAATACCAACATGAATATTAAGGGATGGAAATCATGGGCTTTCTTGGCGGGATTGTTGTTAATAGGTATCATGACAGGTAAACGTGCTGTGGTTGTACTTTTCCCTTTATTCTTTGTGATCTTTGCGTTGTATGTCGCTCGTAAAAAATATCCAAAGATGGTAATGACCGTTATTGTATTAGCCCCATTGTTGTTTTATTTTGGTTTGCGATTAACGCCAACACTTAATCCAGAACATAAGGTATGGGGTAGTTTTGATATTGAGTACGCATTGAATTATGGTAAAGATTATTCTATGGGTGAAACGGATCAATATGGTAATCGCGAAAAAGGTGTAGGACGCGTAGGCGCAACGCTATTGATGTGGGAGTGGATTAAGGATGTGGAAAATTATGATACGCATTCTTTGTTTGGTCATGGAGTGGAGCGTATTTTCAAGTCGAATGATTTTGAACATTATTACGATAAAGATTACAATTTTGGTATTAATCATCGCGGTAGTATGACGGGTGTGGTAATGTGGTATTTGGCATTTGGATTGATCGGACTAATCTTATTTATGCTATATTATTGGTTCTTTTTCAAGATTATTAGGTACTTGCGATTGCGTTTTGCGCTATATGGTATGGTGATGTTTGATTTTATTTTATACAATGCACAGATGATTCGTGAACCATTTATATGTGTGCTAGTAATATTTGTAATGTATTATTCACGATTGAAATACACAAATAAAGGTATATTTATAGGAAGCAATAATTTAAATTTAGTTTAAGATGAAACGACCAGTATATAATGCTTTTAAAAGTTTATTATTGAATAGGAGGCATTTTGTTGCAGCAATCGTATCTAGATTGTCTTATTTGATACCTAATGATGCGTTATATTTAAAAATTCTATATAGACTAGAATTTAAACGTAAGTTAGATTTAAATAATCCCATTACGTATAGTGAGAAATTACAATGGTTGAAACTATACTACCATAATCCAATGCATACAATTATGGCGGATAAATATGCTGTGAAACAATATGTGAAGAATCTAGTAGGGGAAAAATATGTAATACCAACGTTATTTGTGTGGGATTGTGTGGAGGATATTGAGTGGGAAAAATTGCCGCAGCAATTTGTTTTAAAAACTACGCATGATGGCGGCAATTTTGGTGTTATAATATGTAAGGATAAAAGTAAATTAGATATTTCTTCCGTTGAAAAAAGATTGCGTAGGTCTCTCAATAGAAACACGTTTATGTTGGGGAGAGAGTGGCCATATAAAAATATCAAACCACAAATTGTTGCGGAAAAATACATCGAAGATACTACTCAAGGTGAATTGAGAGATTATAAGTTTTTTTGTTTTGATGGAGTAGTAAAGGCTATGTTAATAGCATCTGGTAGACAATCACATGGAGATGTCTGTATTGATTACTTTGATAGGGATTTTAATTGGTTGCCAATTCGTAAGTCACATAAAAATGCAGAAATACACCCACAGCAACCTCAATTATTAACTCAAATGATTGCTTTAGCAGAAACGATGTCCAAGAGCATTCCGCACGTCCGTGTTGATTTGTATGAGGCAAATGGTAATATCTTTTTTGGAGAGTTCACTTTTTTTAGTTCTGGAGGATTAACACCATTTCGCCCAGAAGAATATGATTATCAATTTGGAGAATGGTTAACTTTACCTGAAAAAATGATTTAGTTAAAAACATATTATGAAAGTATTAGTAACAGGAGCTGCTGGATTTATCGGTTCGCGAGTGGCGCAGATATTAGCGCAGAGAGGAGATATAGTGGTTGGTGTTGATAACATCAATGATTATTATGATGTGCAGTTAAAGTATGCTCGACTCCGCGAGTTGCTTGGAGTGAACGTTGGACAATTGAACGAATATTGTTCCGCAATTTATCCGAATTTAAGGTTTGTGAAGTTGTCTATTGATGAAAAGACGGCAGTGGATGGGTTGTTTGATGTACAGCAATTTGATGTGGTGCTGAACTTGGCAGCGCAAGCAGGAGTGCGGTATAGTATAACTCATCCATACGCATATATGCAGAGTAACCTCTTGGGATTCCTCAATATACTCGAGGCTTGTCGGAACTACAATGTGCCGAAACTAGTGTTTGCTTCTTCCTCGTCTGTGTATGGGTTGAATGAGAAAGTACCTTATAATGAAGATGATAAGGTGGATACTCCAGTAAGTCTGTATGCCGCTTCAAAGAAGTCGAACGAGTTGATGGCACATTGCTATAGCAAGCTCTATGGATTCCAGACGATAGGTTTGCGGTACTTTACAGTATATGGTCCTTGGGGAAGACCTGATATGTCGCCGATGTTGTTTGCTGATGCGATGAAGAAAAATAAACCGATTAAGGTGTTTAATAACGGCGATATGATTCGAGATTTTACGTATATCGATGATATAGCAGAAGGAACGATTCGAGCGATTGATCATACGTTGGACAGAGCGCAATGTGAGCATGGTGTGCTGTATAAGATTTACAATATCGGTTGCAGTCATCCAGTAAAGTTGATGGATTTTATCTCGGAGATGGAACAGGCGTTTGGCAAGGAGGCGAAGAAAGAGTTTCTGCCTATGCAAGCTGGGGATGTGTATCAAACGAATGCAGATTGCTCTAGGTTAGAGGATGAGATGGACTATAGACCTAAAGTAAAGTTGCATGAAGGGATAGGAAAGTTTATGAAGTGGTATAAAAATTTTTATTCGGTAAATAGTTAATATTATGAGAGTGTTATTTGTTTGTTCTGGAAGACAAGGAGGGGCAAACCCGATAATTAAGAATCAAGGCGAATCGCTACGTAGAGTAGGGGTTGAGGTAGAGTACTATGTCGTTTATGGAGGTAGCACTAAGGGATATGTAAAGAATATCAAGCCATTGCGCAAGCAAATAAAAGAGGGACATTATGATGTGGTGCATGCGCATTATGCGTTTTCGGCATATCTAGTCAATATGGCTACTATCGGATTGTGTGTGCCTATCGTTGTATCGTTGATGGGGAGTGATATATGGATGCATAGTTGGTATCCACTTCTAGTGAGAATGGTTGCTAATAAATGGAATGCGATAATAGTGAAGTCGGTTGAGATGAAATATCGAGTAGGTATAGCTAGGGCTAATGTAGTGCCGAACGGGGTAAATATGAATGTCT
Organism: uncultured Bacteroidales bacterium; assembly: GCA_937901225.1. Classification (GTDB taxonomy): domain Bacteria; phylum Bacteroidota; class Bacteroidia; order Bacteroidales; family Paludibacteraceae; genus Colicola. The sequence goes on from CALCGX010000136.1 coordinate 10,389, forward strand.
TCAATGAACAGAGCAAGTTAGATTGTCAAGAAAGATTGAAATGGAGTAATGTGAAACAACATGTACTATTTCCTGCTAATCCTGCTGAAGCTCGAAAGAATTGGCCATTAGCAGAAAATGCAGTAACACTATTAAATCAGTCTAGTAAATATGCAATTGATTTGCATCCCATGGTGGGCGTAAAGAATGAAGATACACCAATATTATACAATGCTGCTGATGTCGTGGTATTACCGAGTTTTTATGAAGGCAGTGCCAATGCCGTGAAAGAAGCGATGGCATGTAATGCGCCAATCGTCACTACCGATATGGGGGATTGCCGCGAACGTATAGAGGGAGTGAAAGGATGCTACGTAGCGAATACTTTTGAGGTGGAGGAATTTGCGGATTTATTAGGTAAAGCATTAATGTATGGCGACAAGAGTAATGGACGAGACCGGTTGTTATTGGATGGTCTTGCGGATTGGCAAATTGCAGAAAGACTTATCAATATCTATAAAGAATCGATGCGCAGTATGAAGCGTAATCTCTGATACTCTAACATATTCGCAAATTAGTTGAGCACTGAATAAGAATATGCTTTAAATTTCTCATGCGAGCATATATCTTTTGATAGTGCATTTACAATTAGGCCTTAGCAACACCCAAGTCGCTGAGCGATTGATGGCGATATATGAGCGCCTGCTCGAATAACGACCTTAAGGACTTTAACGACTTTAAGGACCTTAATGAGGGCGCTCAAAGGAAGACAACAGCGGCTATGCCGCCCAACAGCAATGGCAAGCATATATTATTAAATTTGTGCAGTTTAGATGATAAAAATTTCTATTTTTGTGCAGTTTAGATAAAGAAAATTTCTATTTTTGTGCAGTTTGATTTGCATAAATAAAAGATTTTCAGTAACTTTGCAGCCGATTTTTGAATTATAGTGTTTTATGAAGGATTTAAAACGTATATTATCGAACCAAAAAGCGGAGTTGGAGCAGTTGGATTTGGCAACTCTTTGCACTAGAAAAGAGGAGCAAGAGATTCATCTGAATAGCAAACTTGCGCAGATTGTGATTGGTGTAAGACGAAGCGGAAAATCTACTCTTTGTCAAAAAGTTTTGCTCCAAAATAAAGTACATTTTGCCTATGTGAATTTCGATGATGAGCGTTTACGACGTGTTTCGGCAGATGATTTAGATACGATCCTACAAGAATTATATGTAATTTATGGCGCTTTTACCCATCTTTTTTTGGACGAGGTACAGAATGTTAATAGTTGGCACTTATTTGTGAATAGGTTGCTTCGTCAAGGGATCAAACTGATACTTACCGGTAGTAATGCCAATCTATTGAGCGGAGAATTGAGTACTCATCTGACAGGGCGATATCATCAAATAGAACTATATCCATTCTCATTTTCAGAGTATTGTGCCATCAAGGATGTGGATGTGCAGGGAACAACTACCAAAGCATATGGTCTGCGAGATCGTGCTTTAGATGAATATATCATGACAGGTGGTTTCCCAGAGTTGATCGCTTCGCCTGAAATCAACAAACGCAATTACCTATTCTCACTACGTGAAGCGATTATCAAGAAGGATATTTGTCAAAGATACAAGATTCGCTATCAGCAAACATTATCAGACCTAGCCAATCGTTTACTGGATTGGTTTTGCCAAGAAAAATCCTTCAACGATATTGCGGAAGAGTTGGGCATCAAGTCGGTGCATACTGTCAAGAACTATATCACCTATCTGCAAAATGCTTATTTGCTCTGTCTTATTCCTAAGTTTTCGCTCAAGAGCAGTGAGCGTAATTCGGGGCGCAAATTATATGCAGTAGATAATGCTTTTATCTCGCAACATGAAAATGCTTTGCTGACAGAAAGCTTTGGTTTGCGTTTGGAGAATGTGGTAGCAGTAGAACTGCTGCGACGTCTGCATTCGGAGTACGAACAACTTTATTATCTGCGTAAGGTACAGGATTTTGAAGTGGATTTTGTAGTGGTAGAATCCTCGCATGTGCGCGAGTTGATACAAGTAACATATGATTTTGTAGAACCAACCACCAGATTGTATAACAGAGAGATAAATGCATTGCTAAAGGGTGCTAAACTGACACATTGCGATCATTTGACATTAATCATGATGCGAGGTGAAGCACGCGATATTGTAGTAGATGGAAAAACTATCCATTGTGTACTTGCATCAGACTGGTTGTTGGAACGAAACTAGTATATACATTATCCTCGCCTTTACACTTTACACCATATACTTTACACTAGATTATGATCAAACTCCTCACATACCCTGACATAGATCCACAGCAATGGCAAGCGCTCATCGATCGCTCTCCCTACGCCACTTGGTTCCAAACCAAGGAGGCGTATGAGTTCTGTGCGGCGAATAAGGAGGAAATGACGCCATTTACGGTAGGTGTGGTAGCCTCTCCTAAATCCTCCCCTAAAGGGAAGGACTTTTATGAGCCTACCCCTAACCCCTTCAGTCAGCCTATCCTAAATCCTTCCCTAAAAGGAAGGACTTTAGATACTACGGAACAATCTCCCTTCCCTTCAGGGGAGGGCCGGGGAGAGGCTAACTTCGCACAAGTCTGGGGTGCGCATACGGCGGATAGTACACAGTATGATTTGTTGAAGGAGAATGCGGTGAATAATCGCAAAAATCCCACAGAGGCAGAGTCTGTGCTATGGGATATGTTGAAGGGAAATAAGTTAGGAGCACATTTCCGTCGTCAACATATTATATTAGACTATATAGTAGATTTTATTTGTTTGGATAAGGGTTTGATAATAGAGTTGGATGGTGGATATCATAATGATCCTCGACAGAAGGAATATGATGAGGCACGTACAGCGCATTTACATCGTTTGGGCTATACAGAACTCCGTTTCAAAAACGAAGAATTGCTCTGCAATCCCGATGCTGTTATCCAAAAGATAAAAGATACATTAAAATCCTTACCTAGTATTAACTCCCTTCCCTTTAGGGAGGGGTTAGGGGTAGGCTCTACACTCCCTTCCCTTCAGGGAAGGGCAGGGGATAGGCTAGTAGGCGTGATAGTTGGCTACATCACGCGTGAGCGCAATGCAATCAAACAGTTCTTTACTCGCAGAGCAATTATCATAGGCGGTCCTGTAATAGATGAAGATGCTACTGCCGAAGAAGTAGCCGCCTTGCTCAACGCTGTGAAAAAACTACAGCGAAGCGATCTACAGCCCCAAGGGCGAACTACAGCAACGCGATCTACAGGGCTCAGCCCGATCTATATTGAAACCCGCAACTTCCACGACTACTCGAAATGGAAATCCGTGTTCGAGGCCAACGGCTTCGCCTACCAGCCACACTATGATATTCATGTGTATTGCAATGCACAACACCAAATGAGTGAGCAACGTATTCGTCAAGTGAAGAAAGCTCTCAAAAATGGTGCTACTATCTGCGAGGCGCAAAGCGAGCAAGAGATACGCGATTGGTATCGGATTCTCAGCCCACTTTATCGCACTAAAGTGCGCACACCGCTCTTCTCCGAAGAGTTCTTCATGCAGTTCTACCGCGAAGGAGTAGGTAAGTACTTACTTGTGAAACACCAAGGCAAGGTTATTGGCGGAATGATGTGCCCGATATTGGATGGTAAAGCCATATACGAGTGGTATGTGTGTGGACTGGATGAGGAGTATCGCGAGCAGTATCCATCGGTGATGGCTACCTATGCCGCCATCGAATATGCCAAGCGGAACAACTTGCCTCTCTTCGATTTTATGGGAGCAGGTAAACCCGATATCCCTTATGGCGTACGCGACTTTAAGATGGAGTTTGGCGGCCAACTCGTGGAGCACGGCCGCTTCCTCTGCGTGCGCAAACCGCTGTTGTATTGGATAGGAAAGATGGGTGTGAAGTGGTTGAAGAAAGGGTGAAAACTTTAAAAAAATAAATAAAATTTGTTGGATTGAAAAAAAAGTAGTACCTTTGCAGAATAGATAAGAATGATAGAACGAGTTGTAATAATAGGTGGTCATATACAGGCTTTAGGATTAGCGAGGCAGGTGTATGAGAAAGGCATTGAAGTCATTTTGCTGCTTGATACAAAATGGGCTGTTGCGCGCTTTTCTAAGGCAATAGCGAAGTATTTTCTATATGATTCAGAGGAGCAGTTGCATCAAGTTATTATGCACTTGTGTTTACCTCATAAAGCGACATTATTATTTCCAACTAATGATGAGTCTGTAGAACATTTATCAAGTCACTATATTGAGTATGCCACTCACTTTGCAATGGGTATTCCAAATCCAGAATTAGTAAACTTGTTTAACGACAAACGGAATGCCTATCAGTTTGCAACATCACACAATATTCCATGTCCAAAATGTTGGTACCCAAATACACTGGAAGATGTGCAAAATATGGCACAAAATTTACCATATCCAGTCGTTGTAAAACCTGGCATAATGTATAGTTTTCACGCAACGTTTGGAAAAAAAGCTTATCGTTGTGACAATCCAGATGAATTACTATCTATATGCCAGCGAATAGATGCGGTAAAGTATCCAATTGATACCATATTGATTCAGGAGTTTCTGTCTGGTGGACCGAAATACTTGTATTCGTATGGGGTGTTTGCTGTAGGTGGGGAGTCAAAGGTATCACTGATGGCCAATCGGATTCGACAGAATCCAATGGATTTTGGCAATTCTACTACCTTTGCAAAAACTTGCTTTATACCACAAATAAAAGAACAATCGAACAAACTACTTCGATTAGTTAACTATTTTGGTTTAGGTGAAGTGGAATGGATGTACGACCTTACCAGTAATACATATAAATTCCTTGAGATTAATACACGTGCATGGAAATGGCATACTATCAGTAATCAATTAGGATTTTCGTTTATTGAAGCAATGATTGATTATTACAATGACACTCCTACTAAGCTTACAAATCATACCCTACCAGTGGGTTGGGTGGAACGACTGACCGATTGGACGGTGATTGCAAAAGAAATGTTGCGTGGGAAAATGAACATCAACGATGTGTATAAGACATATCGCATAAAGAAAGAACATGCCGTATGGCTATGGAAAGATCCATTACCAGGTATCATGTACATTCTAATGGCACCAATATTATACGTTAAAAGATATTAATTAAGTATAGGATATGAATTTATTATTAATTATTGGCGGAATAATTCTTGCCCTTGAAAGTTGTGTGATGTATGTATATTTACATCGGAAAACGCACATATCATTAAGTTATCTATACAAAGATAATCTCATAGTTATTGCAATGGTATATGCGATAGGATACCTGTTGAGTGGTTGGCTAGCTGGATGGTCACTTTTGATTGCTATGGGATTGGTGCCTGTAGTTGGATTACTACTAACACTGATACGCTTCTTTCGATTTCCATTGCGCAAACCCGTAAAAAATAAAGATGCCATTGTATCACCTGCGGATGGTAATATTATCTATATTAAGAAAATCGAAAAAGATGATGTTCCTATGTCCACTAAAGAAGGAGTAACAGCTACATTGCATGAATTTGCAAATGTAGAATTACAATACCCATGTTGGATAATCGGTATCAATATGACTCCTTTTGATGTTCACCGCAATGCTACTCCGATAGCAGGAACTATCATCATGAATAAGCATTTCGATGGGAAATTTCTATCGTTGAAAGATCCAAATGCGATAGCACAAAATGAACGCAATACTATCGTTATTGATAATGGTACGCACCAAGTGGGTGTCGTGCAGACTGCATCCAAATTGGTGAAACGAATTGTAACCTATAAACAAGCAGGTGAGCAGGTAGATCAATGCGAGTGGTTCGGAATGATTAAATTTGGTTCGCAAGTGGATGTAATTATCCCATGTGATTATGAGATTGCAGTAAAACTGAAGCAACAAGTATATACACGTAAAACAATTTTAGCAATTTTGAAAAAATAAAATTATGAAAGTACTATTTATGATTAGTCATCCTGCACACTTTCATATGTTCAGGTATACAATTGGTAATTTGCAAAATAATGGACATCAAGTCGTTGTAGTAATACGTCCTAAAGATGTATTGGAACAATTATGCAAAGATGCACATATATCTTATTATAAGGTGAAGAATCGACCAAAAAAGTGGGGTATGTTTGGATTAGCAATATTCTTGATTGAAAAAATTTTTGAGGTTCTTCATATTGCTCACCAAGAAAAACCCGATATGCTGGTGGGGTCTGATGGTGTAGTAGCTATAGTAGGTAAATTATTGCGACTGCCTTCATTTGAGTGTAATGAAGATGATGCTGAAGCAATATCCTTGTATGCAAAAATGTTCTTTCCATTTTTTACAGGAATTATTCATCCACATTGTTGTAGTGCTTGGAAATGGGAGAAGAAGAAGATGGGATACCCATCGTATCACGAATTGGGTTATTTGCATCCTAATCAATTTACACCTAATAAGGAAATAGTGGAAACATATGGCATCGATACAAGCAAGACCTATTTTGTGATTCGATTTGCTCAATTAACAGCTTATCATGATGTAGGAATACATGGTATGAATACGCAAATTGCTGATCATGTGGTAAACATGTTGAAACCTCATGGACAAATCTACATTACATCAGAGCGCGAATTAGAACCGCAGTTCGAACCCTACCGCATTCGTATTAATCCGCTAGATATGCACCATGTAATGGCATTTGCTTCGCTCTACATAGGCGATAGCCAAACTATGGCAGCGGAGGCTGGCGTTTTGGGTACACCATTTGTGCGATTCAACGACTTTGTGGGACGACTATCGTATCTACATGAATTGGAAGCTCCAACAGACTATACACCACGTAAGGATGGGTATATACCTGTTGTAGATAAACATGTACCAGAGAACACACATTATTGTCTTGGTTATGGTCATAAGACTGCAGATGTGGAAGGTTTCTATCATTCAATTGAGAAATGGTTGGCGGAGCCAAATCGCAAAGACATCTGTAAGTCCCGCCGAGAAAAAATGCTCAGCGAGAAGATTGACTATGCCAAGTATCTCACCTGGTTCATAGAGAACTATCCTACTAGTCAACAACAAACAAGAGAGAATCAAGAGAATACAGCCTTCTGGGAGCAGTTTAAGTAGATTCTCTATAACAAAAATACGGCACTTGTGATAAAAATCAAGGGTTATATATTTTAAGACAATGATTGTCAATTAAGATGTCAATTTTTTTTCAATTCTAGAATAGATTTGTTTTTGCTCAAAGGAATGCAGTATGCTGCATTGGTGAGCAAAACAAAATAGTTATGGACTTTACTCTAAGCAAATACCAACAACTCTTGGTTGCATTACAGCAACAGGGATACCAGTTCATCACCTTTGAGCAGTATTGCGATAAGGTGGTCAAAGGTGAGGAACTACTTGCGCACTATATCATCATGCGCCACGACGTGGATCTATTACCCAAGAATAGCTTAGCTACTGCGCAAATCGAGCATCAGCTGGGCATACGGGCAAGCTATTATTTCCGCGTGGTGCCAGCGAGCAATCAGCCCGAATACATTCAGCAAATAGCCGCCCTAGGGCATGAGATAGGTTATCACTACGAGGATATGGCGATCTGCCAAGGAGATGTGGAAGAAGCATATGCGCATTTCCAACAGCAGTTGCAGTATTTCCGTCGGTTCTACCCCGTGCGCACCATCTGCATGCACGGCGCACCTACTAGCAAATGGGATGGCAAAGAGCTATGGAAACACTTTGACTATCACGCATTGGGCATAATCGGCGAACCATACTTCGACGTGGATTTTAGCCAGGTGTTCTATCTCACCGACACCGGTCGCTGCTGGGACGGATACAAGGTGTCTGTCCGCGATAAGATACCCGTATATCAAGATGAATGGGTGAAGCAGGGGCTAGTATATCATACTACAGATGACCTTATCCAGGCGCTCAATCAAGGACAGTTACCTGCTCGCATCATGATCACCACCCATCCACAGCGATGGACCAATAACACCTTCGCATGGTGCAAAGAACTGCTCATGCAATCGCTAAAGAACATCGTCAAACGATTGCTCATCGCCGCGAGGAGATGAAACAATAAAAATTATTAGAGAAACAAAAATACGGCATCTTTGATGCCTATAAAAATAATTAAAAATCGAGGGATAAATATTAAAAGACAATTATTGTCAATTAAGTTGTCAATTAATGTCAATTCAAAGAAAGGTTTTGTCTTTGCCCAAAAGAATGCAGCACGCTGCATTAGTGGGCAAGACAAAAAGAAATAGAGGATAAAATAATTTTGGTTTGCATACCTAAGCAGCGAGCTGCTTCTTATATGCAAAAACAAAATATGATCAAAGATTTTTGTATATTTATGTAGCGAGTGCAACGTAGCGTATTTTTGTTTAAAATAATACCCCAACGAATTGACAATAATTGACAACAGCGTTGAAGGGAATTGTCTTAAACATAAAAAACATACACTAGTTATACCTTACAACGTCAGCAAGATATCTACGATACGTTCGGCAGTATGGCCATCCCACAGCGCAGGGATGGCTCCTTTTTTCCATTCACCAGCAAAGAGAATATCCAATGCAGGTTTCACTGCCGCTGGATCGGTACCTATCAGTTCGTTGGTGCCTACTGTGCAAGTCTCTGGACGCTCGGTATTGTCGCGCAACGTGATGCATGGCACGCCCATCACCGTGGTCTCTTCGGTGATACCACCCGAATCGGTAACGACCGCCTTAGCACGCTCTACCATGTAGTTGAACTCCAAGTAGCCCATAGGCTCTACAATATGCAGATTTGGGAACAACTGGCGCAAAGTGGCCTCATCACCCCAAAGATTATAGAAGATCTTGGCTGTGCGAGGGTGGATAGGGAAGATGATGGGCAACCCATGTACGTTAGTAATAATCTGCTCCATCAGCGCCTTGAGATGCGCCTCCTCGTCCACATTGGCAGGGCGGTGCATGGTCATCATGATATATTGACCATCGGTGAGTTGCAATTCATCGAATACCGCAGGGCGACGGAAGCGGCTACGATTAGCCAGCAACGTATCAATCATCACATTGCCTACATACCACACGCGTTGTGAGATACGCTGAAACGCGTACTGTTCCTCTTGCAGCGTAGGTAATGGGCAATTGGTCATAGGCGATGGGCTATTGACAAGGGTAGCACCCGCCATGAGCAGGTTCTTGTTGGCAATCTCCGAGGTGGTGAACATATAGTCAGCCAGCGAGTCGGTAACCATACGGTTGATCTCCTCTGGCATGCTCAAGTCCCAACTGCGGATACCTGCCTCCACGTGGCACACCTTGGTGTTGAGCTTCTTGGCCACAATAGAGCATGCCATTGTGCTGGTGACATCACCCACTACCAATACCAAATCAGTAGGATATGCCAGCAAGTGCTTTTCAAACGCCACCATAATATTGGCCGTTTGCTCAGCTTGCGAACCTCCGCCACAACCCAGATTGGCATCGGGCATAGGGATATTGAGCTCCTCAAAGAAGGTGTCGGACATGTTCTTGTCGTAATGCTGACCCGTATGTACGAGGCTATAATGAATGTCCTTACCTGCGTTTTCAGCAGCTTTGATAGCATGCACGAGCGATGCGATCTTCATGAAATTGGGGCGTGCCCCTGCGATGAGAGTGATATGCATATTGACAGTTTATAGTTTACAGTTGACAGTTGATAGATGGGGTTAGAAGCCGCTTAGGTGCAGGAACTGCGAAATTATGCGGCGGAAAGTATGTTGTGAACTATTGTTGATATACGCCTCCAGCAACTTGGCCGTAGGTGTGATAGGAATGATATCGTAATCGGCAATGGCAGCGGGAATCAAGCACGAGAAACCTTCGCGCAATTCCACCTCGTCGCGCGTACTGCGGATACGAATCTTGCAACTGCCTTGCGTACAAGTGCTGATTACAAACGAATCGTAGCCCACCATATTGCGGTGAATAGCCTGCGTGAGCGACACCACGCGCACACTAAAGTGCTCCGTATCCAAACATGGGTTGGCAGCATCGATAGCATCCTTATAGCTATTCTTATATTCCTTATACACGCGATAATCCAGCGCCTGCGCTGCTAGTTCGGTATGCAATGCGCGAGGCTTGCCATCCAAGCCTAGGCGACCATAATCGTAGATACGATAGGTGAGATCCGACGACTGCTGTACCTCCACCAATATCACCCCTTTGCCTATCGCATGCACGCGACCTGCAGGGATATAAAAGACATCCCCCGTGCGAATCTCGTGCTTAGCCAGTGCGTCCATGATCGTGCCATCTGCCACGCGACGTGCGTACTCCTCAGGAGTGAGCTCCTCCTTGAATCCAGCATAGATATAGGCATCCTTATCTGCATCCACCACATACCACATCTCTGTCTTGCCCGAGCCGTTATGCTCGCGCAGCGCCATCGCATCGTCGGGGTGCACTTGCACACTGAGATCCGCCTTCGTGTCGATAAACTTCACTAGCAATGGCATTTGGTTGTGGTATTTCTTTGCGACTGCCTTGCCCAATATGGCCTCTGGCATCTTCGCAATTACTTCGCTCAGCGGATAGCCCGCCCAAGTGCCATTGGCAATCATCGAAGGCAGCATGTCCAGCGTGGATACTTCCCAACTCTCGCCGATATTGTCCTGCTCAGGCAACTGCTTCCAGTTGGTGAGGCGCTTACCGCCCCATACCATCGGACGCAGATTGGGCTCGAAGAGGATAGGGTAGAGCTTGGTGCGCTGCGCCTCAATCACGCAGCCCATCGCCAACATACGTACATCCGTGATGGCGTGCAGCTCGTAGGCCTTGAGGTGCTCCACGAAGATAAAATCCTCCTTCTGGCAGTGATGCACTTTTCCATCGATAGTGATGTCAATCTCACCATCCAGGATAAAGAACGCATCCTGCAAGTCCGGGTGGATATGCTGTGCGCTGCGCTCGCCTGCCTTCAGCTCCAGAACAGCAATCTGCGTGATGCTGCATCCGCTCTCATTGGCAGAGAGCAATACACGCTTGAGACCCATCTCATAGGAGGTACTCAGGGGAGATATATCGCGTAAGTGTCGTCGCATACTAATCCAATTTGGGGACAAAGGTACGAAAATTTTGTGATTTGGCAAAGTAGCTAAGACAAAAAAACTATTTTTTGCTAAAAAATATTGTATATATTGGAAAAAAGTACTACCTTTGTAGCCAAATTGGATGTGGTATGAAATTTGTAAGGACAATATTGGTAGTGATGGTAGCGATGTGCTGCATGTCGTTTACCGTGGTGATCGATGCAGGTCACGGCGGCAATGATGCGGGAGCCATCGGTCATGTGCTGAAGCTCAAAGAGAAAGACCTCAACCTATCTGTAGCACAGCGATTGGCAGATAAGATACGCCAACATTATCCCGAAGTGAATGTAGTCATGACGCGTACGACGGACGTGTTCTTGCCCCTGCAGCAGCGTGCAGATATCGTGAATAAGAACCATGCTGACCTATTCATCTGTGTGCATACCAATGCCGCTGAAAACCGCAAAGCATGTGGCGCAGAGACATTCATCCTAGGTACAGACCGCATGGAGGATAACCTAGACGTGGCCATGCGCGAGAACGCCGTGATGAAGCTGGAGGCAGATCAGACGGTATATCAAGGTTTTGACCCAAATTCGATAGAGAGCTATATCATCTTCGAGTTGATGCAAAACCAATATATGGACAATAGTCTGGAGTTTGCCGAACTGGTGCAACAGCAGTTTGTAGGTACCCTCCAACGTGCCAATCGAGGTGTTCGTCAGGCAGCCTTCTGGGTGCTATTACAGTCAGCATGCCCCAGTGTACTGGTGGAGATGGGCTTTATCAGCAATGCTGAAGAGGAGAAATGGCTTGCCAGCGAAGCGGGTAAGAGTGGAATAGTTAACGGCATTTTTGATGCCTTTGAAAAATATTATAAGCAATGAAACACGCAAGAGAAGTGAAAGTGGGTGTCTTGGCGATCATATGCGCAGGCATCTTGTATTTTGGATTTAATTTCTTGAAAGGAGTCAATATCTTTTCCCCAACCGATTGCTATTACGGCTATTTTGAGCGTAGCAATGGGCTCACTGAGCAAGCACCTGTATATATCTTAGGGCATAAGGTAGGTTTGGTAGCCAGTGTTCAATACGACTTCACGCGTACGCCTGCGTTTGTAGTAGGTGTGCATATCGACAAAGGTATTGTACTGCCTCGTGGTACACAAATGGCATTGGTTGCTGATGGGCTGCTGGGTGGTAGTGCCATCGAGTTGCAGCTGCCTCAGCTCGCCAATCGCGCCATGCCTTATCAACAAGGCGACACATTGCCTTCTACCATAGTGCCAGGATTATTCGACAACTTGCAAACAGGTATCTTGGCGCATCTGGATAGCGTGCTTGTAGAGGCCAACCAGCTCGTGGCTTCGCTCAACAACGAGATGGGAGAGGGTAGTCTGCATGCTGCATTGCAGAATATCGAGCAAATCACAGCTGACCTGAAGGTGAGTGGTAAGGATATTCGTCATTTGACCCACAATGATTTGCCTGGTGTGGTGGAGAAGGTGGATAGCACCTTAGCTGACTTACAAGCGGTGATGGCCGACGTGCGTCAGGCGCAGATACAGAATACCATTGCCGAACTGAATGCCACTATCCAATCAGTCAATGCTGCTTTGGCATCGGAGGAAGGTACACTGGGCTTGCTGCTCAACGACAAAGCACTGTATGATAACCTCAATACGGCACTCCAAGATTTGGACAATGCAGTACTCAATGTGGACTCTGTGGTGATGTCCATTAAGGCTAGACCATTCATTCAAAAGAAATTACCAAAGCAGAAGTGATTTTTGCGAGTGTCTAATTTTTTGGAAATGTTGAGAAAGTCCCTAATCTGTTGATAATGAAACGGATTAGGGATTTTTGTGAAACAATAATGTGGAACGTTATGATTTTTTAACATATGAGTTTCAACGAGTTACGTATGCCTATTGCCTTAACTTTGTGATAACCAAATACGGAAACATAACCTACTGATTTTTTGTAAGATAAGATTCCGTGAAAATCACCAATCTAACTGCCATTTGGTCAATCAAAAAAAAAGCAGTACCTTTGCACTCGATTTCGTGAAAAACGGATTCTTATGGAGATCCGTATTCGGATTTCTCTTCTTAATCAATGACAAATGATTTGAACATATTGTGGGCGGAATGCCAGCAGATTCTGCGTGATAATCTCTCGCAGAGTGCGTACCAAACATGGTTCGCTCCTATTGTTGCACAGCAATGGGAAAACGACCTATTGGTATTGCAGGTGAAGAGCCAATTTGTGGTTGATTATATTGAAGATAATTACTTAGACATCCTCTCGCGCGTATTGAGAAAGGTGTTTGGTGCAAAGGTGCAGCTGGAGTACCGCATCATGATGGCTGGTAGCTCGATTGACATCCCAAGCGATAGTGCTAAGCAACCTGCTACTCGCCAGATGATGGAGCAGACCGCTAGTCCGATAATCAACGAGGCGTGGGAGTCGCAACTCAATATCCAATACACCTTTGATAACTTCATCAAGGGCGAACCTAATAAGTTGGCGCGTGCTGCGGGTGTGGAGATTGCTAAGCAACCTGGTAAGACCATCTTCAACCCATTGTTCCTCTTCGGTGGCAGTGGAGTAGGCAAGACCCACTTGGCGAATGCCATTGGCAACTACGTGGCTAAGCAGTTTGAGAACGCACGTGTGCTGTATGTCACCGCCAATACCTTCAAATTGCAATTCCAAGATGCTGTCAACCACAATCGTGTACCCGACTTCTTGATGTTCTATCAATCGATCGACGTGCTGATTGTGGATGATATCCAATACTTTGCCGATCTGAAAGGTACACAAGATACGTTCTTCCAAATCTTCAATCACCTGCAGCAGAGTCACAAGCAGTTGATCTTGACTTCGGACCGCAGTCCGATGGAGTTGCGCGGTGTGCAAGAGCGATTGCTCTCACGCTTCAAGTGGGGATTGGCGGCAGAGATCACCAACCCAGACTACCTCTTGCGCAAGGATATTTTGCAGTTCCACATCAAGAAGAATGGTATCAAACTTAGCGACGATATAGTAGAGTATATCGCTACCAACGTCACAGAGAACGTGCGCGACTTGGAGGGTGTATTAGCGAGTCTCTTGGCTTACTCGACACTCACCGATAGCGAGATAGACATGGCGTTGGCACAAAAGGTGGTGGGTCGATTGGTGGCATTGAATCCTAAGTCATACGTGCCATCGGATATCGTGAATGCCGTTTGCAAACACCTCAATGTGCCAGAGAAAGCCATTACATCACGCACACGCCAACGCGATGCAGTGCGTGCACGTAGCATCGTGATGTATCTCATCAAGAAATATACCGATAGTTCGCTCTCTGAGATTGGTGCGTGCGTACATCGTGATCATGCTACGGTGGCATATACGCTGAATACCATCGCCTCGCACATGACCTACGACGCCGTGTTGCGTCAAGATGTGGCAACCATCGAACGGGCATTGGGACGTTAATCTAATAGAATTTCTTAAAATATACCTGCTTTATGAATAAGCAATACCAGGAATTACAGGTAGAGAAAGATGTCTATATCCCTCAACCTGCTATGGCGTATCCAGAGGAGAATCCTTTTGAGCGCACTTTGTTTCCAAAGTACACAAAAGAATTAGCAATTGATGAGCATTACCCCTATTTGGATGATAGTTTGGGATACAAACTGAACTTGCTATGGGGGTATTATCTGATCGTTCATATATTGCTACGTTTGAAACTACGTGTGCAAATGGGGTTACGTATCCAAGGACGAGAGGTGCTGAAGCGCTACAAAAAAGAGTTGGCGCATGGTGCGATTACCATTGCTAATCACGTCTATCGTTTGGATTGTCCATGCGTGCTGATTGCTGTGAATGGAGTGCATACCACGCGCATACCTATGTTCGCGCCTAATTTCCGTACTAAAGATGGATTTTTCATGCGTTTAGCAGGTGGTGTGCCTATTCCTGACTCTGCCACCAATATGACCGCGCTCAAGCGATTCAACGAGGCTTTTGATGAGTTTCATCGCCGTGGTTGGTGGTTCCATATCTTCCCAGAAGCATGCCGATGGGATTTCTACAAACCATTGCGTCCGTTCCAAAAAGGTGCGTTCACAATGAGTTATAAGTACAACAAACCATTGTTGCCATGCGTCATCACCTACCGCGAACGTAAAGGTATCTTCCGCCTATTCGGACCAAAGAGTTTGCCACTATTGACTGTGACCATTGGCGACCCCATCTTCCCAGACACGACCCAACCTCGCAAAGCCGAAGTAGAGCGCTTGCGCGAGGTGGCTCATAGCCAGATGCAACACATGGCAGGCATCACCCACAACCCATGGCCAGCAGCATGGGGTGGGCAGTAAACGAACTCATCCTTATTGATATATACAAAGGAAGAGCAAGCTGCTCTTCCTTTGTTGTATAATAGATACGATGAATTGCTTACATGCGGAGTTGGAAACCAGCCAATATGGTGTCTGGTTTGAAATGCCAAACACTGGCCATCTCGCCTGCCATACAGAAGCCACATACGCGGCATTGCTCTGTACCATAGCCCAAACACAAACTGCGGCTACCGTCGGTGTAAATGAAATTGGTAACAAAGCACTCTTTACCCAACTTGATCTCGCCTAAAGCGTTGCGCTTCATGAGTTTCAAGCCCGAACGTGAGTTCATGATAGGGTAGCCTTTCTTCTTGTAAGCCAGCACCTTGTCAATCAACTCGGCTTTCTTGTCTAGTGGCAACATCAAATACTCAGTACCTGGGTAAGGCGTATGGAAATTGATGGAAATCTGCTCGATAGCTGGATTGCTTTTCGCATATTCCATTGCAGCGTCTAAGGACTCGTAGTTGAGTGCATTGACTACCATATTGACACAGATATGTTTGAATCCTGATGTGCGGATATTTTCTTCCAATCGGGCAAACGACCCCTCGCCACGAATACGATCGTGGTATTCACCCACGCCGTCCATGCTTACCCAAATAGATTGTGGTCGAATCCATGAGAAATCTTGTTGCGCATTGGTCGTTACGGTCACTGAGAAGAAGCCGATCTCCATGGCTGCATCGATCAAATCATTGATGGTGCGTCCTTCTTCTTTCCAGAGCGTAGGTTCGCCACCTTCGAGGTCGATAAAACGAGAGCCTAATTCATACGAATAGCGCATGTCGGCTACAATATCTTCGAATGCGCGTTGCTTGTAGCCTGCGCTACCATATACAGAGCAGTGTTTGCAGCGCAAGTTGCATTTGTCGGTGATAAACAATACCGTTTGCAATGGCGCACGGCGACCTAAGAAACGTGCACGCGCAAACCATTGTGCTAAATAGATATAATGTCCTAGTGTTTTAACTATATTCATATTGTAGGAAGGTGAAAACTGAAAGGTGAAATGTTTATCCAATAATTCGCAATACGATATGTACTACCATCAGTATTAGGCAGAAGAAGGTGCAGATATTGCGTGCCAATAGCCAACGGAATAAGAACCAATCCATTCCTGCCTTCTTATATCCTTCCCAATCGCCCATAGGGCCCATCCACCAGCGAGGGGTATCGTTGCGTGGTAAACCATAGGCAAACAATCGGGTAGAGTGGATTAGGAATATGGACATTGGCAGTGTAGCGATAGTTAGGAGATACCATGGGCTCCACCACCCCAAGCCGATACCTAGAGCTAACATCACGAATGGTACAATAGCAAAGATTCCGATAAAGATAATCATTGCTTTTTTGCTTTTGAGCAATCGTGCGAAAGTCATCTTACCCAACTCGGCATCAGCATCTACTTCCATGACCGAGTGAACATACACGATGTTGGTTACCATACAACCGATGCCTATACTTATGCACAGCATTTGCCATGTGAAGGGAGCACCTGTCAATGCCGCCTGTACGCCCATCATGTTGAGCGGACCGAACATCAGACCGATAACCAATTCGCCCAAACCATGATAACCCAATTCGAGGGGTTTGCCTGAGTAGTTGATTCCTACAATGAGACCTGCTACGGCATAAATGACAATGCCCATGGCTGCTTGCCAGCCATGGATGAGCCATTGTGCAACAAAAGTGATACCTCCCATCAATGCAGCAAAACCAAGAAATGCTACCACTGCCCAACCCAGTTGGCTGATGGTGGCTTTGCGTTCGCCTGTTGCTGCATCACCTTCTCGTAGAAGATAGTGGCATTTTTCCATACGAGCACGGATACTAGTACTACTCAAGTCTGAGCGTATGCGGGAGTCATGTTTAAAATCGAAATAATCATCCGCGAGGTTCATTCCCAAGTGAGCCGCGCATATACCAAAGAATACAGGAAATGCTAACCACCATAGAAAGCCTTCTTGACCAATGCAGAGTATGATGGCTGCTAAACACGGTAACGCTGATTGTGGCAATGCAATATTGCGTGCATTTTTAAACCAAAAAAGGAAAGTTGACATAGATTAATCTCTTCTAAATATATCTCTCGTATATACTTTCTCTTTCACATCTTCTAGACAGGTATCATAGCGGTTAGCAATAATCGCCTGTGATTGTGCTTTGAATTGCGCTAAATCATTGACTACCAACGAACCAAAGAAGGTGGAACCATCCGTCAGCGTGGGCTCATAGATAATCACCTGTGCACCCTTAGCTTTTACGCGCTTCATGATACCTTGGATACTGGACTGGCGGAAATTGTCTGAATTTGACTTCATCGTCAGACGGTATACGCCAATCACGCATGTGTGCTCCTCTTGGGCATTGTACTGACCATTGTTGTAATAGTCATAATACCCTGCTTTGGCTAGCACACGGTCTGCTATGAAATCTTTACGTGTACGATTACTCTCCACAATCGCCTCAATCAAGTTCTCGGGCACATCTTGGTAGTTAGCCAACAGCTGCTTTGTATCTTTGGGCAAACAATAGCCGCCATAGCCAAACGATGGGTTGTTGTAGTGCGTACCGATACGAGGGTCGAGACACACGCCGTTGATAATCGATTGTGTATCTAGACCTTTCATCTCGGCATAGGTGTCCAACTCATTGAAGTAGCTTACGCGCAAAGCCAAGTACGTATTGGCAAACAACTTCACCGCCTCTGCCTCCGTAAAACCCATAAACAAGGTATCAACCTCTAGTTTTATGGCGCCCTCTTGCAATAATGCAGCAAACTTCTTGGCTGCTTCCACCAATCGTGGATTATTGACATCTGTTCCCACAATGATGCGCGATGGATAAAGATTGTCATACAACGCCTTGCTCTCACGTAGGAACTCGGGCGAGAATAGGATATTTTCTGTGCCAAATTTTTTGCGTACAGATTCGGTGTAACCAACTGGTATGGTGGATTTTATTACCATGATTGCTTGCGGATTCACACGCAATACCACTTCGATTACCGATTCCACAGCCGAAGTATCGAAATAGTTTTTCTGACTGTCGTAGTTCGTAGGCGCAGCAATCACCACTATTTCTGCGTCCTTGTATGCCATTTCAGCATCTAAGGTGGCAGTCAAGTCCAATTGCTTTTCTGCGAAATACTTCTCGATATATTCGTCTTGAATAGGCGATTGGCGGCGATTGATCATCTCCACCTTTTCTGGTACGATATCCACCGCCAGCACCTTGTGATGTTGTGCTAACAGTGTGGCCATCGACAAGCCCACATATCCCGTTCCTGCTACTGCAATAATCATCTAAGTATTAACTCAAAATGTTTAACTCAAAATTACAATCTACTGTCCACTACACTACGATCTACAAAGTCTTTCACGTCGAAGATTACGGCGTTCATCTCTTTGTATTTCTTGAAGTCGAATGTCTTGAATTGGTTGTGGCTTACGCAGGCAATCACCGCTGCATATTCCTTGTCAGGATCGATGGCTGCAATCAGCTCCTTGCCATATTCATGTTTCACTACTTCGGCACTAGCCCATGGGTCGTAGATGTCCACGCAGCAGCCAAAGTCTTCCAATTCTTCTACAATATCCACCACTTTGGTGTTGCGGCAGTCAGGGCAGTTCTCCTTGAATGTCACACCCAAAATCAAAACATTTGAATCTTTGATCTTGTGGTCTTTTTGAATCATCAGTTTCAGCACTTTATCGGCGATGAACTTAGCGATAGAGTTGTTGACTGCACGACCTGAAAGAATCACTTGTGGATCATAACCCAGTGATTTGGCTTTGTGTGCCAAGTAGTATGGGTCCACTGAGATACAGTGGCCGCCTACCAAACCTGGACGATACTTCAAGAAGTTCCACTTGCTACCTGCTGCTTCGATGACGTCGTTGGTATCAATACCCACACGGTCGCAAATCAATGCCAACTCATTCATAAACGAGATATTCACGTCGCGTTGGCTATTCTCTACCGCCTTTGCTGCCTCTGCCACCTTCATGTTAGGGGCTTTGTGGGTGCCGTTCTCCAAGATGGAGTTGTACAGTGCATCCACCAAGTCTGCTATCTCTGGAGTAGAACCCGAAGTAATCTTCTTAATCTTGGTCAAGGTGTTTACCTTGTCACCTGGGTTGATACGCTCTGGTGAATAACCGCAATAGAAATCCTCATTGAATTTCAAACCGCTGAACTTCTCCAATACGGGTACGCAATCTTCCTCGGTACAACCAGGATAAACGGTTGATTCATAAATCACCAAGTCACCCTTCTGCAAGGTCTTGCCGATAGTCTCGCTGGCTTTCAAAAGCGGAGTGAGATCAGGGTTGTTGAAGCGGTCAATAGGGGTTGGAACGGTCACAATGTATGTATTTACTTGCTTGAGATCCTCTGGATTGCTTGTGAAAGTAAGACCAATCTTCTTGGTGTTCTCATACGCATCACGAGCTTGCTTCATGCCTACCAAATCAGCCTCCAGGGTGTGATCCTCACCACGATTCAATTCGTCAACACGTGCTTGATAGATGTCAAAACCAATCACGCGGTACTTCTTACCATACTCAATTGCCAAAGGCAATCCTACATAACCCAGTCCAATGACTGCAATTACTCTGTCGTTCAATTTCATATCGTTGTATTTTTTTATTTATTTACTATTTTATGTGATTAATTATCCCATTGCTCCGTTGACCGAAATCACTTGTCCTGACACATATGATGAGAGGTCTGATGCCAAGAATAGTGCTACTTTGGCCACTTCCTCCGTTTCGCCACAGCGACGCATAGGTATCATCTTCACCATCTCTGCACGCGTGGCTTCAGGCAATGCTAAGGTCATATCTGTTAAGATAAATCCAGGTGCGATAGCATTGGCTCGGATATTGCGGCTACCCAATTCTTTGCTCAGCGACTTGATAAAACCGATGATACCAGCTTTGGATGCAGCGTAGTTAGCTTGACCAGCATTGCCACCTATACCCACTACAGAAGACATGGCGATGATGCTGCCACTGCGTTGACGCATCATCTGCGGAGTAGCTGCGTGGCAATAGTTGAATACCGATTTTAGATTCACATCGATCACACTATCCCATTGTGACTCGTTCATCCGCATGAGCAGCGTGTCGCGCGTGATACCTGCATTGCATACGAGTATATCCAACTTCCCAAATATGCTCACCACCTCCTCAATCACTGCATGTGCCGCGTCGAAATCGGCGGCATTGCTTTCAATGAAATGGGCTTTCACACCTTTGGTTTCTAACTCGCATATGAGTTGCTCTGCTGCATCGTCACGGTGTATGTCGGTGAAAGCAATGTCGCAACCATATTCGGCATAGCACAGTGCAATAGCACGTCCAATACCGCGTGATGCACCTGTGATCAATGCTGTTTTACCTTTTAAATTTATCATTTCTTCGATCTCTAAACTTTAAATATTATACTACTTCAACCATTTATCCAACCAACTGAAGAATGTGCGTTGCCACAAGATACCATTTTGGGGTTTCAATACCCAATGGTTCTCATCTGGGAAAATGAGCAGTTGGGCTTCTACTCCGCGCATCTTGGCTGCATCGAATGCTGCCATACCTTGGTTGGCAAGAATACGATAGTCCTTTTCGCCATGAATACAAAGGATAGGAGTGTCCCACTTGTCCACAAAGAGATGTGGCGAGTTGGCAAAGGTGCGTTGTGCAATCTTGTTTTGCTTGTCCCAATATGCACCTCCCATGTCCCAGTTGGCAAACCATTTCTCTTCTGTTTCGAGGTATTGCATT
>CALCGX010000137.1 GCA_937901225.1 uncultured Bacteroidales bacterium
GGTTCAGACTTGCGTCCATTGACCAATATTCCTCACTGCTGCCTCCCGTAGGAGTTTGGACCGTGTCTCAGTTCCAATGTGGGGGACCTTCCTCTCAGAACCCCTACTGATCGTCGGCTTGGTGAGCCGTTACCTCACCAACTACCTAATCAGAAGCGTGCTCACCCATAATCCTTACGTTTCAAATGAAAGAGATGCCTCCATCACTCACATGGAGCATTAATCCAACTTTCGCTGGGCTATTCCCCGATTATGGACAGATTGCACACCTGTTACGCACCCGTGCGCCGGTCGCCACCAAATCAAGCAAGCTTGATTCGTGCTGCCCCTCGACTTGCATGTGTTAGGCCTGTCGCTAGCGTTCATCCTGAGCCAGGATCAAACTCTTCGTTGTAAAAAGAAATTAAATTTTAGCTCAGAATAACCTTTTCTATTGTGTACTTTTTAACGGGAACCGTATAATAAAAATCGTATTACACGTCTTCAGTTTCCCAATTGAGCATTTCTGCTCTCTTGTACTACATTATTGCTTCAATCTCTCAAAGATCACTGTGATTTTGCGCATCATTTCTCGTTTAGCGCGAAATCGGCTGCAAAGGTACTGCTTTTTTTTGGACCGACCAAATTTTTAAGCAACTTTTTTCAACTTTCTTTGCATTTTCTTCGTAAGTGGCTGATTTTCAGCATTACGATTTTTTAGCATTTTCGCTCTACATTTCTGCTCACTTGCAGTAAGCGCGAAAACGGCTGCAAAGGTACTGCTTTTTTGTGAATTGACCAAATATTTTGGCATAAAAAATGCTATAAAACATTACTTTCTTTATAAGTCGCTGATTATCAGCAAATGCTTTTTTATTATATTTACACCAGCAATCATAATGATTAACTGCTTACACACATATGCATAATATATTATAATAATGTACGCGCGTGCGCGCGTATGAGCACGATACTTGTAGTGTAAAAAGATGCACCTTAATTGCTAATTGGCAATTTTTAAGTTAATAAACGCCAAATGCGTCCATTACTTTTCGTATAATAGACGGATGTGATCTAAGAAACAGGGATAAGATTTGCTAATGCAGGCCGTGTCATCCACTTCATAGCCTGCAATTAACAATGCCATTGCCATGCGGTGGTCGGCGTCTGTACGATGCTCAGCTACGGCACGTAGGCGGTCGGATTCTTTCAATGGCAAGGACTCAACGCCTGTAGCGTGTAGTTGGATGCCCAAACGTTCGCATGTAAGAGCGACTGCTGGGTAAAGGTCAGGGCAAGCTACAAAGTCGTGGTGTAGAGTGTAAGGTGTATGGTGTAAAGGCGAGGAAGATATCACAACACCGTCGGTGGTGTAGTAGGTTTGGACGCCAAGATTTGCGAATATATCGGCGACTACCTTGTCGCCTTGCAGGGAGTTGCGACAGAGACCAGGGAGCGTAATCTCACCACCATGAAGAGCCACATATTCGTACCAAAAGGCGGCAGAGGACCAATCTTTTTCTATAAAGCCCCCTCCAACTTCCCCTATAAGGGGAGAGGTATACTCCGCAGCATCCCCCCATTGCTTGATCATCTCACGGGTGAGGGTGATATAAGGAGATGTGCTATCAGTGTGGACATTCGCACCGATGAGTAACAGGGCAGAAACGAACTGCGTGGATTGTGGATTATTGATAGTCACTATCCTATGCTTATCCAATATACATCCCTTAATGCGCAGAGGTGGAAAGCCTTCTTCGCCCAAGTACTCAATTTGCGCACCTATCTCATGCAAGGCATCCACCAACTGACCAATCGGTCGATGGTGCATGCGTTCTACGCCATCTAAAATAGTTATTTGTCCTTCTAACTGCGCGCAATAGGCGGTGAGGAAGCGCATAGCGGTACCGCAATTGCCCACATTGATATGTGGGGTTGGAAGAGTTTTAGAAGTATTAAAAGTTCTAAGGGTTGTTAAGGCATTGTGAAGAATCAGCACATCTTCAGGCAAATCAGCAGAGACGGTCATTAGACCGTCTCCGTGTATGGCTTGCAATATCAATAGACGATTTGCAATGGATTTCGATATTGGCAGTTCGATGCGAGGCATTTTTTAGTTTAAAGTTTAGAGGTTAGAGTTTAAAGGCGCGGTCTTGCGGTTGTGCCGCTATTCTTGCCTATAACCTTTAACCTTTCGCCTATAACCTAAATTAGTTCACATCAGGCAAGAAGGAATAGTCGCGGGAGTAGCGGAGGTGTTGCTCGATATAGCCCTCGGTATAGTCGAGGGTGACATCCGTGATATTGCCTGCGGCATCGTAATGCGCGGTATAAACAGGGTTAACAAAGCCCTTGTATGGCGCCAAGTTGAGGCGCTCATAGCGCTCCAAGATCTCCTTGTGCAAGTCTTGATCTACTTTCACTGCATACTCTTCTACCATGGCTTTGGCAGCAGGGTAATCGCCTTCGGAAGTGATGCGTTGGATCTCGCGGAGCAGTTCACCATAGAGGTGACGAATACCCTCGTAATCATTGATTTGGAGGTAGTGTTTACCATCGCGCTCGATCATCTCTACCTCGTTGTTCTTGGCATTTTTGAATACCCAAAGGGCGATGAGCTGACGGTTGCGCATGTGCGATTCTTCGATATCCTTACCTGGCTCAATACGCACAAGTTGGGTCATGAGGCCGTTCATCATTTGTTGGTAGTAGAAGCCCTTGTATGCCTCTTCGTCCTCCAAGAGTCCGAGCTCAACGAGCTTAGGATCAGCCATATAGTAGAGACCAAGCAAGTCGGCACGCGCCTCCTCAATAGTAGAAGCATGCTCCTTGAGGGCATCTTTGCTAACGCCTGGCATGAGTTTGCCAGAACCGTGACCCACGCACTCGTGGAGGTCGGTATGCAAGTCACCACAAGCACCTGCCTTCTCATACATAGCAATCACCTCTGGGCTAATCATAAACTCCTCGTTGAAGCCATTGCCCTTGGCAGCTTCGTTGTAGGCGTGGGTGATATTGTCGATGGTCACAGACTTAGAACCGTAATCCTTGCGAATCCAGTTGGCGTTAGGCAGGTTGATACCGATAGGAGTTGCAGGGTAGCAGTCACCTGCAAGGATAGCAGCGGTGATGACCTTTGCGCTTACGCCCTTGACTTCCTCTTTCTTGTATTTCTTATCGGTTGGAGAGTTGTCCTCGAACCATTGTGCGTTGTCGGAGATAGTCTGGCAGCGGTGGGTAGCACGCATGTCTTTGAAGTTCACAAGCGATTCCCAAGTACCTGTAATACCCAATGGGTCGGCGTATGTCTCGGTGAAACCGTTGACATAGTCCACGCGGCTGTCGAGGTCTTTCACCCAAGCAATGCAGTACTCGTTGAAGGCACAGAGGTCGCCAGTCTTGTTGAACTCAATCATCTTCTCGATGACGAGGCGTTGTTGCTCGTTCTCGGCAAATGGGAGCGCTTTTTCGAGATGCTCTACCACTTTTTCGAGAGCGGCGCTATACATGCCACCTACTTTGTAGGTACGCTCAACGACTTTGCCGTTCTCCTTTACGAGTTTGCTATTGAGACCAATCCAAAGTGGCTCAGCAGAGTTGTCCTTGTGTGCCTCGTAGTACGCCTCTGCCTCGGCTTGAGTTACGCCCTCGTAGTAGTTGTTGGCAGATGCAAGAAGGAGGTCTTCGCCTTCGAGACTGAGACTCTTAGGCATCACGGTTGGGTCAAAGATAACAGGCAGGATAGCCTCGTCATAAGTCACACCAGCTTCTGCACATGCAGCAACGAACCATTCTTGCGAGAACTCAGGTTGGAACTTATCAGATGCATAGTGATGGTGAATACCATTGGCAAACCATACGCGTTTGAGGTATTTCTCAAAGTTAACGAACTCCTCGCTCTTCTTGTCGCCCTTGTATTGGGTGTAAAGCGCCTCGAGGGTACGACGGATACGCAGGTTGTAGCGGCCGTTTTGGTCGAAGAGGATATCACGACCGTGCAAAGCTGCTTCGGTGAGGTGATAAACGAGGGTCTTTTGTTGCAGACTCAGAGAGTCAAACTCTGGCACTTGGTAGCGCAGAATCTCGAGGTCATAGAATTTGTCCACGGTGTAGTCGAATGTTTGTTGTTGTTTGCAGCATGCGCTGAGTGCTACGAG
Source organism: uncultured Bacteroidales bacterium (assembly GCA_937901225.1). Classification (GTDB taxonomy): domain Bacteria; phylum Bacteroidota; class Bacteroidia; order Bacteroidales; family Paludibacteraceae; genus Colicola. Next base: position 4,137 of record CALCGX010000137.1, read on the forward strand.
CGCAAGGCTAAGAAGGGTTAGTTTTTTCATTTGATATTATATTCTTTGTTTTAATTACCATAATCGGGTGCAAAGGTACAAAAAATATTGCATCTATGCAATATAACAATGGAAAAGTTTGTTACTTTTCTGAAATTGGGTAGACTGAGAGTATTATCAAAAGACTTGCTCGGTGTTTGAGAAAAAAGAGGAAATATTTGCAACTCTCAAAAAAAAAACGTACCTTTGCAGAGAAAATATATAGCACTCTACAAACCATGTTTACAAGAACTATACAATTATTAGGTGAGAATGGATTTCAGGCATTGCAAGATGCACGCGTGATACTCTTTGGTGTGGGAGGAGTAGGCGGTTGGTGCGCCGAAGCATTGCTCCGCACAGGCATTGGACACCTGACCATCGTGGATTTTGACAAAGTAGATGCCACTAATCTCAACCGCCAAGTAGTAGCCACACACGATAATATTGGGTTAAGCAAAGTGCTTGAAATGCAAAAACGCCTCCAAAGCATTGCTCCAAAAGCCGACATTCAAACAATTGAATGTCAATACAACACTACAACAGCTAATACCTTTAACTTAGCGCAATATGACATCGTAGTTGATGCTATTGATATGGTAGAATGCAAAGCACTTCTACTCTACCAAGCGACTCAAGCAGGATGCAGGGTGTACTCTAGCATGGGAGCTGGTCGCAAAATCGACTCACAAAAGATACGCACTGCAGAGTTTTGGAAAGTACAGGGATGTCCTTTGGCTCGTGCTCTGCGCACAAAAATGAAAAAGGCAGGACTGTTGCCTGCCTCTAAAATTCAATGCGTATATTCCGAGGAAATTAGCGGTGACCAAGGGACTCTCGCTCCCATAGTGGGGATCTTTGGGATGACCCTCGCCAGCCTTGTGATTAATGACCTTACACAAGGATTGCGTAACTAATGACTGACTTGCATGATGTTGGCGAAGACGCCTGCGGCGGTCACGCTAGCACCTGCACCATAGCCGCGAATCATCATCGGATAGTCGTGGTAGCGTTCGGTGGTGATAAGAATAATATTGTTGGAGCCCTCCAGTGGATAGAATGGGTGATTGGCATCCACTGTCTCGAGACTGACACGCGTCTTGCCTTCTTCCATAGTAGCTACGAAACGCCAGCGCAGACCTTTCTTCTCCAACTCTTGGCGGCGTGCTTCGAAGTCGCCATCCAACTCAGGAAGTCGTTTCCAAAAGTCTTCTACTGAGCCTTGGAAATAGTTTTCTGGCACAAAGAGATGTTTCTCTACGTCCTCTTGCTCCACAGGGTAGCCTGCTTCGCGCGTTAAGATAACCAGTTTGCGAATCACATCTTTGCCGCTGAGGTCGATGCGTGGGTCGGGTTCGCTATAGCCTTGTTCTTTGGCACGACGAATTGTCTCGGAGAATGGTACATCGGCAGCTATCTCATTGAAAATGAAATTGAGCGTGCCACTGAGTACGGCTTCAATGCGGAGTATCTTATCACCCGAATTGCGTAGATCGTTGATGGTGCCAATGATAGGCAAACCTGCACCCACATTGGTTTCGAAGAGGAACTTCACACCACGGTCAAGAGCCGTTTGCTTGAGGCGGAGGTAGTGGCTATATTCGGACGAAGCAGCAATCTTATTGGCAGTCACTACGGAAATGTTGTTCTCCAATAGACTTAGGTATATACCTGCTACATCTGCGCTTGCAGTACAATCGACAAAGACGCTGTTGTAGAGATTCGCCATTTGCAAAGCTGCTTGCTTAATGCTGAAGCTGCCTGTAGTTTTCTCAATCGATTTGAGTTGTTCGCGGTAATTGGCAAGATCCAGACCATCGGCATTGAAGATGGCTGTACGGCTATTGGCAATACCTACGACATTAAGTTGCAGGTGTTGCTCGTGGAGTAGCATGTGCTGTTGCTGCTGGATTTGTTCGAGCAGTTGTGCGCCTACTGTGCCGACACCACATACAAAGATATTTAGTACCTTGTTTTCGCTGAGGAAGAACGAGTCGTGCAGCACATTCATAGTCTTGCTGAGCTGCTGCTGAGGCACAACGAACGAGATATTGGTTTCCTTGGCACCTTGCGCAAAGGCGATGACGCTGATACCGTTTCTGCCTAAAGTACCAAAGAGTTTGCCTGCAATACCAGGCATGTTATGCATGTTCTCGCCTACGATGCTGACTGCAGCTAGGCCTTGCTGTACGAGCATTGGGTACATCGAGCCAACTTTGATTTCTTCGGCAAACTCACGGGTTAGCACCTCTACTGCGGTGTCGCAGTCTTTATCCTGCACCCCCAAGGTGGTGGAGTTCTCAGAGGATGCTTGACTAACAAGGAAGACGGACACACCAGCTTGAGCTAATGCGCTGAAGATGCGTTGGTTGACACCAATTACGCCCACCATCGAAAGACCCGAAACGGTGATGAGTGCCACGTCGCGAATACTACTCAAACCGCGTACATAGCGGGTGCTGTCTTCAGGCTCGGATTGAATAATCGTGCCTGAATTATCAGGGCTAAAAGTATTGAGAATACGAATTGGGATATTCTTCGCGCACGCAGGATATATAGTAGGTGGATAAACCACTTTGGCACCAAAGTGGCAGAGCTCGGATGCTTCCACATAACTCAAACTCTTGATGGTATAGGCATTGGGAATAAGACGGGGGTCAGCGGTCATAAAACCATTGACATCGGTCCAAATCTCCAATACCTCTGCACCCAAGGTGGCAGCAAGAATAGAGGCAGTGTAGTCGCTTCCGCCACGTCCAAGATTGGTAATCTCGTCGGTTTGGCTATCGCGTGAGATGAAGCCTGGCACTATCGAGAGATGAGGCATAGGCGAGAAAGCGTGGCGAATGAGTTGCTCCGTGAGCTCGGTATTGAGCAATACTTGCCCTTGTTTGTGTTCGGTACGAATGAATTGCAGGGAGTTCTTGCGCACGGCGCCAGGCAACGCAGCAGTTACGATTCGACTACTCATACGCTCGCCATAACTTACGATAGCGGCTTCAGTTTTATCGCTGAGGTCCTTCACCAGGTGTACGCCGAATAGGATAGAGCGCAGCTCATCTAAGATTCCTTCCAATTCGAGGCATAACATTTGTCGTGTAGTAGGATTGGTAATCAGCGTATTCACCATATCCATATGGCGGCAACGAATGGCTTGATATACTTCCATGTACTCTTCGCCTGCTTCGAGTGCCAAATGTGCTGCTTTGAGCAACTGGTCGGTAATACCGCCCAAGGCACTGACTACCACAATGCAGTCATCGGTCTGCTGACCAATGATGTGCTGTATCTGACGAATACTGTCTACTGAACCTACGGAGGTTCCACCGAATTTGAGGACTTTCATATATTCTTGCCTTTAAACTCTAAACTTTAAACTCTAAGCTATTTATTATTTGTGTGATTTGCTCGGTTTCGAGCAGGAAGCCATCGTGCCCGAAGCGGGATTCTATCTCAAAGTATTGGGCATGGGGTATATATTTTGCCCACTCGCTACTCTCGCATGGAGGAAATAGCCCATCCGAAGTGATGGAAATGACAATGCTCTTAGCTTGTATCTGTGCCAATGCCGCTTTGACGCCTCCGCGATGGCGACCCACATTCTGGCTATCCACGCACCATAGTAGGTAGTAATAGGAGTAGGCGTCAAAACCGCGTTTGACGAGTTTCTCGCCTTGGTAACGCTCGTAGGAAGCGGCGCGACTGGCAAAGAGGCAATCGTCATCCGTTTCGTATTGGGTAAGGTTGTAACCATCGAAACTGCGATAGGATATGAGCGAAATGGCGCGCGCGGCTTCCAATCCTTTGCGTCCACCGTCAAGCGACTCGCATGCGCGGAAGGTAGGGTCGGCTTCGAGTGCCATGCGTTGCACTTCCATCCATGCACTCAGCCATGGCGATACGCGAGGTGCAGTAGCGATGAAGGCTGCTTTGCGAATGCGTTCGCCTTCCATAATTGCCCATTCGAGGGCGTGGAAGCCGCCGATGGAACTACCGATGAGCAAGTCCACATGCTCGATGCCCAAATGCTCGCGCACTAAAGTGAAGAGGCGGGCTGTATCGCGCACGGTGAACTTTGGGAAATCCAAACAACTCCTAAACTCCTGAACTCCTACACTCCTAAACACATCTCTCGGTCCAGTTGTCCCATACGCCGAGCCAAAGATATTGACACAAACCACGTAATCTTTGTCGGGATTCACGCAGCAACCTTCGCCCACCATCTCTGGCCACCAGTCGAACGGATCGGAGTTGGCAGTTAGGGCATGGCAGAGCCATACTACGCGATCGCCTTGTTGGTAAGGGCGCTCCGACGTATGGTAGATAATCTCCAGTTGGTCAAGCGTACCGCCTGCCTCGAAGGAGAAATTATGCGTTGTGAGCTTGTGTAAGTGCATTTTCGATGTCAGCTATTAGGTCGTCTGCATTCTCCAGACCGATACTCAGACGCATCAGGTCAGGATCGATACCCGCAGCAAGCAGTGCTTCGTTGCTGAGTTGGCGGTGGGTATGGGATGCAGGGTGAAGGATACAAGTGTGGCAGTCGGCTACGTGCGTCTCGATGGTCACTAATTGCAGACTGTCCATAAAACGATTAGCAAAAGCGCGGTCGCCTTTCACAGCAAATGCCATCACGCCACATGAGCCGTTAGGCATATACTTCTGTTGGCGTGCATGCTCAGGGTCGTTCTCCAGTTCGGGATAACGCACCCATGCCACATCGGGGTGCTTCTCCAACCACTGAGCCACCTTGTGGGCGCTCTCGCAGTGGCGAGGCATACGCACATGCAGGGTCTGCAAACCGAGGTGGAGATAGAAGGCATTTTGTGGACTTTGGATAGAGCCCAAGTCGCGCATGAGTTGTGCAGTCGCTTTGGTGATATATGCCAGTTTGCCGAAGGCCTCTGTGTAGCGCAGTCCGTGGTAGGATGCGTCGGGTTCGGTAAGGCAGGTAAACTTATCGTGCTGAGCTTCCCAATCGAAGTTACCGCTATCCACAATCAC
>CALCGX010000138.1 GCA_937901225.1 uncultured Bacteroidales bacterium
TACGTAACATATACGTAAGATATACGTAGGATAACCGAGTTGTTAACCTGAGAATACCCTATCTTCCCCCTGCCTTTTACCAGCTTCATTCCGCTTTCTTTCTCGAAACCACCTCGTTACCACTTCGATGCCACTCCATTACCATTCAATGACCATCCAGTACTTTCCCCGTACCCTGCTACCTGTCAAGCACTCGGCGATATCCCGCCGAGTAAATAAATATTCTTCTATTGTCTCGACTTGTAGTCGAGTGTTCTATTTTTTCTTTGTCCATTAGCCCCGAATCGTATTCGGGTATTATTTGCCTACCTGTTACCTGTCAAATGCTCGGCGATATCCCGCCGAGCAAAAAAAACACAAGAAAATACGATTTTTCTTGCACATCCGCAAATTTTGTTGTACCTTTGTACCCGAATCCTACGCTAGAGGGAAATACGACCTGCGAAAAGCGTTTCGCATAAGGTCTTTCTTCGGGTAGGTTTTTGACATATTTAAATAGCGTTTATTGCGCTTTGTGTTTGGCAAGTCGAAACTTCGCAACTTTCGGAATTAAAAGTCAAAATCAAAGTTAACAGTAAATGCCTATGGGTATGACTATATCCATACTATATCTATAATAGGTATAGTGTGTTGTCATATCAGCGTAGGTTTCCTGTTGTTTATTTGACTTTTAAGGCAATGCGAAGGCCTCGACTTGTGAATAAACAATTCGAGGTCTGCGCTTTTTTTGTGTGTACAAACATACAAAAAAATGAAAACAACAATAATAACACCAAAAACCGATGGGCCAATGGGATATAACTGGCAAAGAGAATCATGAAAAAAATTTTACTATCGCTACTTAGTACAGTTATAATGCTATCAGTAGCAACGAGTATTCAAGCACAAGAAACCTTTGAGGTTGATGGAATTAAGTATGAAATAACGGACGCAAGTGCACAGACTGTAAAAATTATCGACAATTGGTACACCCAAAAAGACTATGTGCTTGTAAGTTCTGTTACGCATAATGATATTACTTATAAAGTGACAGAAATCGGTGATTATGCTTTTGCATCATGTTATATCACAGGCATTGTTATACCAGAAGGAATCGAAGTAATTGGTGAACGAGCCTTTTCTAATTCTAGTTTTACATCTTTAGAGCTTCCTTCAACCGTAAAAATCATAGGCGTAAATGCATTTAGAGAGTGTAAAAATCTCAAAGATTTAGTATTAAATGAAGGCCTAACTACTATTGACTTTGCTGCTTTCTACACGTGTGTAAGTTTGACTGAGATTACACTTCCTTCCACACTTACGTCTATGAATGATGCATTTATGGGATCTGCATTTATTACTACGGTTGTTTCTAAAATTCAAGCACCTATGACAATCACATACGATACGTTCCACCCTGAAGTATATAGCAAGGCTGTTCTCCAAGTTCCAGCAGGAACAAAAGAAGCGTACGAGGCCGTTGATTGTTGGAGACGTTTTCAAACTATTACCGAAACAGGCACTCCAACAGCACTGCACAACACTATTATTAATGAAGAAATACAAAAGAAGATTCTAAACGGTCAACTCATCATCATTCGCGATGGTAAGACCTACACCGTTATGGGCGCAGAAATCAAATAATTGCTATACCACATAGCAAACTCAAAACGAGTGGCACACTTTTCATGCCGCTCGTTTTTCATCCTAACCTATCACCTCTATACCAATTCCCCTCTACAGGTTCTGCTCTCAACGGAGTCCTGCCTCGCGTGCCTTGCCCCCCTATACTTTCACCTTTCCGTTTTCAGTTTTCATCTTAAAAATTTGCACACTTGCAAATTTTTCTGTACCTTTGCCGAATATTTCAAGAATGATATGACCAAAGAATTTCAAATGTTGGCAAAGACTTTCAAGGGACTTGAACAAGTCCTCGCGAAAGAACTCATCGAACTTGGAGCCAACAACGTACAAATCGAACGCCGTGCGGTGTCCTTCACTGGTGACATGCGCATGCTATACACCGCTAACTTCTGTTTGCGCACAGCTTCGCGCGTATTGGTACCAATCGCTACCTTCAAGGCGAAAAAGACTGACGACATCTACGAACAAGTCAAACTATTAGACTGGGCGCAATACATGACCGCCAAAAACACGTTCCAGATTGATGCTACTGTCTATTCCGACCTCTTTCGCCATTCACAATTCATCACCTACCGCGTCAAAGACGCCATAGTGGACTGGTGGATGGAGCATGGTGGCGTGCGCCCCAATGTGCAACTAACAAACCCCGACCTCTACCTCAACGTCCACATTGCTGGCGACACAGTCACCCTTTCTCTGGATAGTTCAGGCGAAAGCCTACACAAACGCGGCTACCGCGTTGCTAACACACAAGCTCCTATCAACGAGGCGCTTGCAGCAGGCATGCTCTTGCTCGCTGGTTGGCATGGCCAAAGCGATTTCTACGACCCTATGTGCGGATCAGGCACACTCCTCATCGAAGCAGCACTCATTGCCCGCAATATCGCACCGGGCATCTACCGCAAAGGCTTTGCCTTCGAGAAATGGGCAAATTTCGACGCAGACCTCTTTGAGGATATCTATAGCGATGATAGTCGCGAACGCGATTTCCAACATAAGATATATGGCTCAGATGCGGGCTTCTATGCCGTGCAAGTTGCCAATAAGAATATCCAATCGGCTAATCTACAGCGAGATATCGAAGTAAAGCAAATCCGCATAGAGGAACTAAAATTGGCAGACCAATCCACCGAGGGTGCACTCGTCATGATGAACCCCCCTTACGGCGAACGCCTCTCGCAAGATAAAAACGTCCTACGCCTCTACCAAGATATTGGCACTGCACTCAAGCATCAATTCAGCGGAGCAACTGCTTGGATGATCTCCAGCAACGAAGAGGCGCTCAAATGTGTCGGCTTACGTCCAGCTAAACGCATTCATCTTGTCAATGGCGACCTCGACTGTTTATTCAACCAATACGTTTTGTTCAAAGGCGACCGCAAATCATGGAAGAAATCCTTATAGAAGAATTCAACTACCCTTTGCCTGACGAGCGCATTGCCAAATATCCTTTGGCGAATCGCGACCAGAGCAAACTACTCGTCTATCGTGATGGACAGGTAAGCGAAGATCAATTTTTCCACATCGGAGAATACTTGGCTCCCGGTTCACTCCTTATATATAATAACACGCGCGTGATACAAGCACGCTTGGTATTTCACAAAAAAGTAGTTTCGGAGTATAGAGGTACTACTGAACATTCCGAACCACTGAACAGCGAAGCTACTCTCGGTGCCCGCATCGAAATCTTCTGCCTCGAACCGCTTGCACCACACGATTACCAATTATCACTCGGAAGCACAGAGGGCTGTACGTGGAAATGCATGATTGGCAACGCCAAGAAATGGAAATCAGGTGCATTATCGCTGCCCGTACAACTCCCATCTGGCGAAACCATCACCCTTTTTGCCGAACGTGGCGAACAAACAGGCAATACCTTCGCTGTTCACTTCTCATGGACTCTAACAGCGCAGCGGTCTAACAGCGTAGCGGTCCAACAACAAAGTGGTCTAACAGGCGTAGCCGATCTAAATATCAGTTTCGCCGAGATTCTCGACGCCGTAGGTGAGTTACCCATTCCGCCATACCTCAACCGCAAGACCGAGGAAAGCGACAAAACCACCTACCAAACAGTCTATTCGCGCATCAAAGGTTCAGTCGCAGCACCTACAGCAGGTCTGCACTTCACGGATAACGTCCTTGATGGCTTACGCCAAAAGGGCATACAGACCGCCGAAGTCACACTCCACGTAGGAGCAGGCACCTTCCAACCCGTCAAGGTGGCAGATGCCAACCAACATACCATGCACACCGAGATTATCGCCGTACCACGCGAAACCATCGAAACAATCATTGCCAATCTCGGGCATATCGTAGCAGTAGGTACCACCAGTATGCGCACATTGGAGAGCCTCTACTTCCTCGGCGCACAACTCTACACCCTGCACCACACTAATCCTTCTACCTCCTCCCTCGAAGGGAGGTCGGGAGTGTCCACACTATCCGTTTCCCAGTTCGAACCATACGAGAAGGAGCACACGCTATCCACTCGCGATGCATTGCAAGCCATCATTGACTATTTAGAGCAAACCAACCAAGACATCTTGCATGCTGAAACCCAAATCATGATCAAGCCGGGCTATGCTTTCCGCATTGTTGACCAGTTGATTACCAACTTCCACCAACCCAAGTCCACATTGCTTCTCCTCGTGAGTGCATTCGTTGGTGGTGATTGGCATACTATCTACGATTATGCCCTCGCCCACAACTTCCGCTTCCTTAGCTACGGCGACAGTAGTATATTAACGCGCATCTCTAAACACTAAACAGTAGCCCTTTAGGGCGTTCACTAAACAGTAGGCGCTCTGCGCCGTTCACTAAACACTAAACAAAAATGATCGACACCCATTGCCATATTGATGACCCGCAGTATGCGGAAGGTTTAGACACTTTCTTGGCGGAGCAACGCCAAGACGGCGTAGAATATATCTTAGTACCTGGAGTGGACAAGACCTCAGTCAAAGACGTCTTAGAGGTCTGCGACCGCTACCCTGATTATCTCTTCCCTGCTTTGGGGCTCCACCCCGAGAATGTCAAAGAGGACTGGTGCGAGCAACTCACTACCATCAAAGCCGCAGTTGACGCCCGCATGCACCAACTGCCAACTGCCAACCGCCAACTCTCAACTCTCAACTGTCAACTGCCAACTGCCAACTGTCAACTGTCAACTGTCAACTGTCAACTGCCAACTGCCAACTGTCAACTGTCAACTGTCAACTCGAATCTCATTGCCATCGGCGAAATAGGTCTCGACTACCATTGGGATACGACCTTCAAGGAGCAACAGCACGAAGCCTTGCGCGAGCAGATGCGATGGGCAGAACAATACAACCTACCTGTGATGATTCATAGTCGTGATGCCACAGAAGATACCCTCAATATCTTACGCGAATTCCCATCTGTTAAAGGTGTCATGCATTGCTTCAGCGGTAGCCATGAGGTAGCAAAGCAGGTTATTGATATGGGATATTATTTGGGTATAGGCGGTGTGCTAACGTTCAAAAATTGCAAACTCGCTGAACATTTAGTCGGCATTCCTTTGGAGCGTTTGGTACTGGAAACCGATGCTCCTTATATGGCTCCTGTCCCATATCGTGGGAAACGCAACGAAAGTCGCTGGATGCGACATGTGGCAGAGCGTTTAGCAGAGGTGTATAATTGCTCCGTAGAGCACATAATTGAGACAACAACAGCCAATGCAAAAGCACTTTTTGTTATAAAATTGTGAAAAAAAACAAAAAAAGTGCAAATTTTTGTGTATATATCAAATATTTTTTGTACCTTTGCGGGTCGTTAGGTGTATTGTGCCTAAAAGTGTAGTACTACTAAGGTCGCTACCGCGAAGGAGAGATGCTCGAGTGGTTGAAGAGGCACGCCTGGAAAGCGTGTAAACTCCAAAAGGGTTTCGGGGGTTCGAATCCCCCTCTCTCCGCAAAAGACTTTTACGAACGGACGAGTCCAAGCTTGCTTGAGCGAGGACGTGAGTAAAAGGATTTGCACAGGATGCCCGTGGCAGACTGTGGGGCATTCGAGGTGGGCGAGCGCAGCGAGGTCGGTGCCCTCGAATCCTATCCAGCGGCAGCTTGTGGGGATTACGAAGAAATAATCGTTCGAGGCAACGCCGAGATAAGAAATCCCCCGTAAAACCAACATGAGCGAAAGCGAATTAAATAATTATAAACAATTTAATACTAAAAACAAAATCGTATGAAAAAAATTTTTGCAACCCTTACGGTGTTGGCAATGTTTTCTTTCGGAAGCGTTGCAGTAATGGCTCAAGACGCAGCTGAGGCTGCTCCTGTAGCTGAGGAAGTAACTGTAGATTCTGCAGCTGTTGAAGCTCCTGTAGTAGAGGCTGAAGAAGTAGTAGAAGAGGCTGAGGGCGGTATCGTGGCTCTCCACAAGACTCTTAAAACAAAATTTATCGAAGGTGGTGCTGGCTTCATGGCTGCAACCCTCCTCTGCTTGGTATTCGGTTTGGCACTCTGTATCGAGCGTATCATCTATTTGAGTTTGAGCAAGACTAACACCAAAGCTCTCTTGGCTGAGGTTGAGAAAGCATTGAAGAACGGTGGTATCGAGGCTGCTTTGGAAGTTTGCCGCAACACTCGTGGTCCTGTAGCAAGTATCTTCTACCAAGGTTTGAGCCGTTATAACGAGGGCGTTGACGTAGTTGAGAAAACTGTAGCTTCTTACGGTGGTGTTCAACTCGGTCTCCTCGAGAAGAACCTCTCTTGGATTTCTCTCTTCATCTCTATCGCTCCATCTTTGGGATTCTTGGGTACCATTATCGGTATGATCCAAGCGTTCGATAAGATCCAACAAGTAGGTGATATCTCTGCTACTGTTGTGGCTGGTGGTATCAAGGTCGCTCTTTTGACAACCCTCCTCGGTTTGATTATCGCTATTATTCTTCAAGTATTCTACAACTACATCCTTAGCCTTGTTGAGGGTCTCGTTAATGAGATGGAGGACGCTTCTATCAGCCTTCTCGACCTCGTGGTTGAATACGACGCAGCACAAAAGAAATAATCTATTTTGCATTGTGCAGAACTCTTATTGTTAAACTTGCAAATTGTAGATTATTATGAAGAATTATAAATTAATCCCAAAAGTAACCCTCTGGGTCCTCATGTTGGTGGGCATCGTTGCTTCAGTGCTGTTCTTCGTGGGAGGTTCTGAAGGTTCGTTGGAGGTAGCGGGTGACTTCTTGGATATCCCTAAGTTCACCGACATCCTCCTCTATTGGAACTATGTCCTCGTGGGTGTTGTTATCCTCGTAACTTTCGGCTTCGTTATTGCAAAACTCGTTGAGACTTTCAAAGTAGATGCTAAACGTGGTCTTGTGTCTGTAGGTGTAGTACTTGCAGCTGTAGGTCTCTGCGCTCTTTGCTGGTTCTTGGGTAGCCCTGAGAAGGTAGAGATCCTTGGTTACGAAGGTACCGACAACGTTGGTAACATGGCTCGCATGAGCGATGCTATTATGTATCTTGTTTACATCCTTACCGCTTCTACTGTAGCAGCTTTGGTTTGGGGTGTTATTTATACTAAAGTTAAAAAGTAATTGTAGTTATGGCAAAGAAAATTCCTGAGATAAACGCCAGTTCCATGGCTGACATCTCGTTCTTGCTGCTCATCTTCTTCTTGGTGACCACCTCTATGGATGTGAATCAAGGTTTGGCACGTCGTTTGCCACCTCCTATTCCACCCGATCAAAAGATTGAGGACACCGATATCAACAAACGTAACTTGTTTGTTGTGAAGATTAACTGGGAGAACAAACTCCTTGTGCAAGGTCAAGAACTCGATGTTAAGCAACTGCGCGCTAAGGCGAAGGAGTTTATTGCTAACCCCAACGACGATGCCAATATGCCTAAATTGGTAGAGGAGGATTTCGGTGCTCCATTTGGCATGGTTAAATATGCAAAAGATCACGTTATCTCCGTTCAAAACGACGCTGATACACAATATCAAGCATATTTGGAGGTGCAAAACGAACTCGTAGCCGCCTACAATGAATTGCGCGAAGAGTGCGCACAACAGTATTTCCACAAGTCTTACAACGATCTTGATGAGGAGTGGCAAAAGAAGATCTCTAAGATCTATCCTCAAAAGATTTCAGAGGCTGAACCTAAAAATTATGGAGGAAAATAAGTATGGCAAAGATTCGTAGAAACGATAAACGTGAGATGCCTGCATTGAACACCAGTTCATTGCCAGATATCATCTTCATGCTCTTGTTCTTCTTCATGTCTGTAACTTCTATGAAGGAGGTTACCTATAAGGTTCAAATCCAAAATCCACAAGCAACGGAGTTGACTAAGTTGGAGAAGAAATCATTGGTTCGTTATATCTATGTAGGTACTCCTACTGCTGAGTTCCGCAAGCAATACGGTGCTGAGACACGTATCCAATTGGATGATGCTTTCGCAGATGCAAAAGAGATTGGTGACTTCATCATCAACGAGCGTTCATCTATGAAAGAGTCTGACCAAGGTTTGATGACCGTGTCTATCAAGGCAGATAAGGAAACAAAGATGGGTATTATCGCAGATATCAAGCAAGAGCTTCGCCGTGCATACGCACTGAAGATCAGCTACGCTGCTACCCAACGTACATCCTACTAATCAATAGATTGATATCAACAAAAATCACCTGTGCCCTACGGTACAGGTGATTTTGTTTTATCTGTACAAAATCCTCGCAACTGCCACATTATCAGTACTTATTTACACAAAAATATGTACATTCCACATATTCACTTGCCTACATCCAATATTTTTACTACCTTTGCAAACGAAATCCAAATCAATACCGCTCATTATGCAATCTGTTCGTCTCATTACATACTTGCTTCTCAGCTTATTCTTGGTTTCCTGCGACTACTGCACTCGCTACCAAGAAGCACACGCCACTATCGCTATCGCAGATAGTCTGGACCAAACTGAGCACATCCTCTACGACGACACCGCAGCACTTCAGCAAACTATCCGTACACTCGATAATCCTTTCGGCAGACTCTTCGCACACAACCAACTCGGCAAAGCCCACTACTACATGGGGCGCCATCTCAGTCTTGCTGACCAAATCACCCAAGCCGCAGAGCATTATATCGCTGCCGACCGCGCACAGATATGCGACCCTATCTATCGCGGGCGTATCAACTCCTGCTTGGCGCATATCAGCAAACAAAACGAGAGTGATAGCCTTGCCCTCAT
>CALCGX010000139.1 GCA_937901225.1 uncultured Bacteroidales bacterium
AATTGATACTTTTTGTTCATTTTATGAGTAAACCTATTTCAGTATAAGACAGATTACCATCTCTTTTTCCTCTCTTATACCTTGCTTTGTTCCACCGAGAGAACTCCGAGAGACGACCGAGAGAAGAGCGAAGCGTTATCGTGCCCTTTCGGCTAAGAACTCCGTGACTTTTCTTAAGATTGCTTTCTTTTACAGGTTGTCTTGCTTCCTGAAAAAGTTGTCTCCCTTCCTAAAAAGGTTGACTCAACACCTAACAAAATTTATTACATTCCTAAAATACTTGTCTAATCGTGCACTTTGCGCGCATTCTTGCGCATACTGAATTCCCTACTGGTTTAGTTCTCGCGGTTTTCCCCGCGAGAAATCCTACACTTTCCACAAAAAAATGCAAAAAAAATGCCACACCCTTGCATAGTTCAAAAAATTATTGTAATTTTGCACCCGAAAGTTCAACGCCGGGGTTTAGAGGGAGGGAAGTGTCCCCTCTCGGAAAGCCAACTTGTATGACAAAAGACCCCAGTCGTGGCTTTCAAGACATATTAAAAAGGCGTTTATTGCGCTTTGTTCTGACTGATAGAAATCTCGCAAATTTCAACCTGATAAGAACTTAGCAACGATAGATGTCCTACGGGATATAGATTATCCCTCTTGTGCCTATTTTGGTACGCCATTTGCATATATGCATATGCGCACACGCGTACCTTAACTATGTAGCACGGAGAATATTTATATTCGGCGTGGGCTTCGCGTTGTCGTTTTATCAGGAAGGCAATGCGAGAGCCTCTATCAGTGGAACGGCAAATGCAAGTTTCACGCTTTTTTTTTGTACTTATGTGAAAACAATAAACCGATGGTCAATGTGATAAGAGATCAATATATTATGAATAAAATATATGTTGTTTTACTTTGTTTGTGTACAATGTTAATTTTTATTTCTTGTGATGGAGCATTATTTTCTTCAGGATATTGTGAAGGGTTAAATATTACTCCTAATGAATTTTGGAGTGTCAACAGTAAAAAAAATGTTAGTTTTGAATCAAGTATTTCTATTGAAGATATAGAAATAATAATGGAGGATACCGAAATGCCATTAAATGAGTAGGTGTAAATTTAAATGTTATTTCAAAATGAAAAAAGTATTATTTTTTTGTGTAATGTTTGTATGTGCAACAACATTCACAAGTTGTAGTGAAGATTTTTGGTCTGGTTTTGCGGATGGCTTTGAAGCAGGCTACAATGCCTACATGGCTCCTGCACGGGTAGATACTCCTACTGATGCGCCTTCTGAAAATGATACAAATGGTGAGAAAATATAATTAACTCATCTTTAGTGAACTTTAATTACAAGAACCGATGCTCGATGGGATATAAGTGAGCAAAGATCATGATGAAAAAAATATTTTTAGCAGTATCTATTGCTGTAGCATGTGTAATTTCAGCCTATGCAGGAACTTTAGGCTGTTTGTCTGGCGAATATGAAGGAGAGCGTTTCTGTGTAAATGAATATGGCAAATTTATTGCTGATGTATATAATCCAGAAACAAGAAGCTTAGTAAGAGTGGAAGGAAGAATTGTGGACTATTCAGGCGATCCTATTGAGATCAATCCTGGAGACAATATGAGAGTGAAATTTATATTAAATAAACCACTTGATGGACGTAAAGAGTTTTCTGGTGATATAGGTTGGGCTACAAGCGGACAAAAATTCGTTAACTTTGGCGGAATTATGTTTGAAAACTAACATTATGTGGTTTATGTAACATTTGGGGTAGCCAAAATGTTACATAAACCCATTTGGGGTCCTTTATAACATTTAAACCAATGCTCAATGGAATATAAGCGAGCACAAGAGATTATGAAAAAAATATTATTTTTATTCCTAACCATGTGTACTTTGATAGTTTCTGCAAATTCACAAGTATGCAAAATTTCAGGAGAAAATGACAATGTTGAGATCTTTAGTTGTTTACTTGCTGAAAACAACACTGAAGTACATGTAGTAGTAGCGAATGATAGTCAATCAATTAGTGCCAATGTAACGGTTACTGTAGAAGTTGATTATGGTGGTAATATAAAAAAGACTTATACAGGTCGTGCAATTGCAAAACCAAATCAAGAAACTCTAATAATCATTAAAGGTGTTAGTCCAAAGGTTTCAAATAGAGATGCTAAATCAGTTCAAGCAATTAGTATTACAGGAGCAAAGTGCCTCTAATGATTATTGTTGTGTGTATAATAAAAGTGTAAGAACTTAGTCATTTTTAATGCATTAAACCCGACGAGGTGATGGGTAATAACTGCCAAAAATATAACATGAAAAAAATCGTAGTATTGTTTTTATTTGCATTAGCGTCTACTTTAACTTTTGCTATTCCAAATGGTTGTTATTCTGGTTCTTCTCGCCAAACTCGCGATCGTTGCGCAATTCAGATAAGTGGCAATGACTTTAACATCATTAATCGTGAAGGCGATGTTATTGCTCGTTGGAAAATTATTAGTGATACTAATGGACAAATGAGCCTAAAATCAGAATATGGTGCAACCGCTTCTGCTTCATGGTGGGAAGAAGATGGTAAAATTTATTTGAGTTGGAACTACGATACTTTTAGCAGGATGTAGTTATTATCTCTTTTTGCAAATGAAGCATAACATCCATAATCTATTGATTATTTTAACCATATCTTTTATTTTACTATTGCTAGGTACTGGAATATATTTTACATTCCGAACACCTATTCGAATCTTTGAAATGCTAGGAATAACACAATATCAGATAGTTGTATTAGAATGTCAAAATCCATTTAATTATTTTCTAGTATACTGTTCTTCTGATGCATTATGGTATATGTCATTACTTCTTTTGCAAACATATTTTTTAGCTGGAAAGGGATTTTTAAATCGTCTTTTAATTGTAATTGCGATTATTCTCCCTTTCTTGCTAGAAACATTTCAATATTTTGAAATCATATCAGGTACTTTTGATTGGTACGATATATTAACATATTGTTTAACTTTAATTCTATTTTTATGTCTAAGAAAACTATTTTTACCGTTGTATTACAAGTTGTAATAATCGGAGCATTTGTACTTATTGCTGCAGGTAGTGGCAGCCAACGTTCTGCTGTGTCTAGTTCAGCTGCAAGTTCATTTGTTCGAAGTTTTGGACAGGGATATGCTTGTGGATCTGCAGGATACAGAATGATAGGAAGTGCTTCATCTGAAAGCAAATGTATCACCATGTGTGACAACGCTGGTTATAGTTCTTATTGCTATGGTGATGAGGGTGGTTGTTTTTGTAAATAATCAAAAATGAGTGCGTATCAAAATTTTTGGTACGCATTCATTTATAAAAAATAAACTATGAAAGTTTTAAATAAGTTCCTTTCTCTATTGAGTGGTGGAATGTTCATTCTTTCTGGAATAGGAAAGATTGGTAATGTCATCTATTTCCAACATATTATTGTGGAATATGGTTTATCATATTTAAATATATTAGCACCATTTATCATTTTAGTAGAGATTCTAATAGGCGTATTATTGATATTTAACCTCAAAACAAAAATAGTAAGTATTTGTGCAACGTGCTTACTGCTTATTTTTACAGGTGCTTTTACTTATGCTTGGCTAGCGAATGGGATTACTGATTGTGGATGTTTTGGTAATTATATGCCTATGCCATCATCTCCTTTGGTTACCTATATCCGTAACATTGTACTTTTAGTGCTACTTGGCATTGTTTATTTTAGAGGTACTGATATTCAATCTGTGGAAAACTGGAAACGAATTACTATTTATACGATTATGTTTGCAGCAACATTTGTTGCAGGTATGACATACAAACCATTTGCTTTTATAGAGCACAAACATCCTTTTGAACACGAACCAATTAGCCAAACTGACCTTAAAGAATATAATCAACAGTCAGATAGTTCATCATTGATTATGTTCTTTTCATATTCTTGTCCATATTGTATCAACTCAATGGAGAATTTTAAAGCTTGGCAATCTACAGGAGCTGTTGAGAATACTTTAGCATATGTTGTTGTGGATTCTACAAACATCAATACGGATTCATTGCGAATGGTCTTCACGCAACGCTATCCATCATTGGAGATTCATGAAGTAAACAAAAACAGTGTTGATTTTGTAGAAGCGTTTCCAACTTCCTTTGTAATTCGCAACGATACAATTAAACATGTCATTATTGGAGAGTTACCATCGCCCTATTTATTTGAGAATTAAAAATTCCTAAATCCATAAAAACTTAACCCTCGGCACAATATTCGGCACGCGAAAACTTTTTTCAAAAAAAATACTCTCACGCGGGAAACATAGTAAACACTACACTTCCCGCGTGTTGTATATACCTTTTTACTCTCCATATTCTCAAATCGCCTTCAGTTGGTTACCACAAAACCACGTAACATAATGCCACAAAAACACATAATAAAATGCCACAAAAACACGTAATGATTTGCATATATCATTTATTTTTAGTACCTTTGCAGCGTATTTCAAAAATTAACCTATATGGCATATATTGAGAGAAAAGTTGATAGTCTATTAGAGGAATTGTTAGATTCATCAGGCGCAGTACTGATAGAGGGGCCTAAATGGTGTGGCAAGACAACTACAGCAGAACAACACGCTAAGAGTGTTATTCGTTTGCAAAACCCTGATACGCGCGAAGCTTATATTACTACGGCAAAAACCAAACCTTCACTTCTTTTAAAAGGTGAAACGCCACGCCTGATTGATGAATGGCAGATAATCCCACAATTGTGGGATGCAGTACGTGTAACTGTGGATGAGCGACAAGAAATGGGACAATTTATTTTGACGGGGAGCAATTCTGTGGATAATCAACAAATCATGCATTCGGGTACGGGTCGTATAGCTCGGCTAAGAATGCATCCGATGAGTTTGTATGAAACGGGGGAATCTACAGGAGAAATTTCACTTAAGGCATTGTTTGACAATCCTAATTTGGACATTGATGGTGTCACATCTCGAATCAGTGTGGAAGAATTAATCTTTGCTGCATGTCGTGGTGGCTGGCCTGCTGCACATATTGCTAAAAGTAATACTGCCAAACTAAATGTCGCCAAAAACTATATTGATAGTCTTTGTGCTACGGATATTTCTACCGTAGATGGTGTACAACGAAACGAAGAGTTGGCACGAGCCATATTGCGATCATATGCACGTAACATCTCCACATTGGCAAAAAAGACGAATATGCTAAAAGATGTGGTTGCCAACTTTGAGAGCGTTTCTCAAAGTACATTCGATAGTTATTTGAATGCCTTCCAACGCCTCTTCGTTATTCAAGATTTACCTGCTTGGTGTCCTGCTATTCGTTCTGCATCCGCTATTCGTAGCGGTATGAAACGCGAATTCTGTGACCCTTCTATTGCTGTGTCGGCACTGGGATTGACACCACAGATATTGGAGATGGACTTGAAAACTTTTGGATTTATCTTTGAAACAATGGGCATTCGTGATTTGCGAGCTTATTCACAAGCTATGCGAGGTAGTTTGTCTTATTACCACGACCGTTACGATTTAGAAACAGATGCTGTCTTGCGCATTGCTAATGGACAATTTGCGTTGATTGAGTTCAAACTGGGTAGTTCAGAGATTGAAGAAGGTGCTAATCATTTGATAGAGTTACGCGATCTAATTCGTAAATACAATAAATATGAAAAGCAAGTACCTTTACGTGAACCTGACTTAATGATGGTTATCACAGGAGGACAACTTGCATATACTCGCGAAGATGGTGTCAAAGTAATACCATTGGCATGTTTGCGAGATTAAACCTTCGGCACAATCTTCGGCACACGAAAACTTTTTTCAAAAAAATACACTCACGCGGGAAGCTTAGTAAATACTACACTTCCCGCGTGTTACATATACCCTTTCCCTCTCCCGAATCTCCAATCTTCGGCACAAAACGACTATAATGCCGAAGATTTTTGCAGCATTATTATAGAGACGCGTTTGTAGAAAGCCACCGAAAGCCCAGAGATGTCCCAGAGATCTCCTTGTTTTGTTCTGTGCTTGCGCTGATTCCTCAAAGTGGGGACTTTTCGGGCGCTGCGCTCGGAGTGCGTTCCGTCGCACTCCTTCAGGTCGCGAAATTGGCAGAGCTTCTAACAAAAGGTGTACTCTCCCTTTTTGTGTTGTTTCAAGGTGTAATTATTTCGATATTTTACAAAAAAAACACACGCAAAACTTCGATAAATAGCACATTCGCCACAAAAACAGTTAAAAATTTGCATATATGCAATTTTTGTAGTACCTTTGCAGCGCAAAGGTCACGCCTAAATGACCACGGTGTAAGCAGATGATTTGAAGCTGCCAATCCGAAATCGGAAATGAATAAATAGCAAATAATTAAATCACAAATAATTTTATGGATTACAATTTCAGTGAAATTGAAAAGAAATGGCAAGCCGAATGGGCGAAAGCGGGTACTTACAAGGTAAGTAACCAAAGCGACAAAAAGCCATTTTATGTGCTCGATATGTTCCCTTACCCATCGGGCGCAGGTTTGCACGTAGGTCACCCTCTCGGTTATATCGCCAGCGATATCTACAGCCGTTACAAACGCCTACAGGGCTTCAATGTCCTCCACCCAATGGGCTTTGACTCCTACGGTCTGCCTGCGGAGCAATATGCTATCCAAACAGGTCAACACCCAGAGAAAACCACTATGGAGAATATCGCTCACTATATCGAGCAGCTCCAAAAGATTGGTTTCAACTACGACTGGGATCGCGAGGTGAAGACTTGCAACCCTGACTTCTACAAGTGGACACAATGGGCATTCATCCAGATGTTTAATTCCTACTTCGATACCTCTTTGCAAAAGGCACAGCCTATCAGCAAACTGATTGAGAAGTTCGAGCAAACCGACCCAACTTGGGCAACCCTCTCCGAGAAAGAGCAACAAGAGCGCCTTATGAACTACCGTATCGCCTATTTGGCAGATACCAAGGTCAATTGGTGCCCACAACTCGGTTGTGTGCTTGCCAACGATGAGGTAAGCGAGGGCCTTTCTGTTCGTGGTGGTTATCCTGTAGAGCAACGCGTCATGCGCCAATGGAACCTTCGTGTGAGTGCCTACGCGCCACGCCTGCTCCAAGGCCTTGATACCGTAGATTGGACTGACTCCCTCAAGGAAACCCAACGCAACTGGATTGGCCGCAGCGAGGGTGCAGAGATGCGCTTCGCTATCAAGGGTCAAGACGAACCATTTACTATCTTCACCACCCGTGCAGATACTGTATATGGCGTGACTTTCATGGTGTTGGCCCCAGAGAGCGAGTATGTGGCTCGTGTGACTACCGAGGAGCAAAAAGCAGAGGTAGAGGCATACCTCCAAATGGTGAAGAACCGTACCGAGCGTGAGCGTATTGCTGACCGCCGTGTGACAGGTGTCTTTACTGGTTCCTATGCTATCAACCCACTCACCAAAGCTGAGATACCTATCTATATAAGTGACTATGTATTGAGCGGTTATGGCACAGGCGCTATCATGGCGGTACCTGCACACGATAGCCGTGACTATGCTTTCGCTAAGCACTTCAACTTACCTATTATCCCACTCATTGAAGGCGCAGATGTAAGCGAGCAGAGCTTCGATGCCAAAGAGGGCGTGATGATCAATTCAGGCTTCCTCAATGGCATGCAAGTGAAAGATGCTATCCAAGCAATGAAAGAGCATATCACCAACACCGGCCTCGGTCGCGTGAAAGTGAACTACCGCCTCCGCGATGCGGTCTTCAGCCGCCAACGCTACTGGGGCGAACCATTCCCTGTTTATTACAAGGAGGGTATGCCATATATGCTCCCAGAAGAGTGCTTGCCACTCCTC
>CALCGX010000140.1 GCA_937901225.1 uncultured Bacteroidales bacterium
TGAGGATGGCCAGGATGGGGATCGCAGGATAGCAGGGGACCTTGTACTTCCGCACGGCGTCGGGCTGCTTCTTGCGCAGGACGATAACGCAGTAGAAGGTCAGGGTGTAGAAGATCCAGCAGGAGAACACAGCCAGGTCGGTCAGCAGGTTGAACTGGCCGATCAGAGAGTACAGGCAGGCCAGGAAGCCAACCAGAATGGTGGCGCAAACCATGAAAAAGAGACAAAATTCTATATCTACGACGGTTACACCTTCGACATCAAGTCAGTTGTCAGCTACGATGCAGGTGACAATCTTCTGGAATTCTGGCTTTCATCGACTGATGGTCTCAAGACTGCAGAGGAAGTTGAATCAGCTGGAGACTATGTAGTACTCAACACCCACAAGTCATATCTAGGAGGTCGGGACAGATTCTCCGGAGCATCATCTGATAATTCTTCAATAAGGTTCTGTAATGAGAAATTCGCAAAGGGTGATGTCGGTAATGCCTATATAGAAGTGGCAATTGAAGGTGATATCCTTACCTTGGATTTCGCCAGCTTGGAGACGCTTAGCATCTTCCAATTTCTTGGGTACCCAGATGCGTCCGTCGTTACGGAGAGATTCTGACATAAGAGTCAATTTAGATTGGAATGTTCCGTGAACAGGGATACATGTTGGGTGGATTTGAGCGAAGCAAGGGTTAGCAAACCAAGCACCTTTTTTGTAGCATTGGAGAGCAGCTGAACCGTTAGATGCCATCGCGTTGGTAGAAAGGAAGAATGCATTACCATAACCACCAGTAGCTACAACCACAGCGTGACCGAAGTAACGCTCGATGCGGCCAGTAACGAGGTTACGAGCGATGATACCACGAGCGCGGTTCTCGCCGTTCTCGTCCTTGATCATAACTACATCCAACATCTCGTGACGGTTGTACATCTTCACTTTGCCCTTACCGATTTGGCGGCTGAGTGCAGAGTAAGCACCGAGGAGAAGTTGTTGACCTGTTTGACCCTTAGCATAGAAAGTACGAGATACTTGCGCACCACCGAATGAACGGTTGTCGAGCAAACCGCCGTATTCGCGAGCGAAAGGAACACCTTGAGCCACACATTGGTCGATGATGCTGTTGCTCACCTCAGCAAGACGATATACGTTTGCCTCACGAGCACGGTAGTCACCACCCTTGATAGTGTCGTAGAAGAGGCGATAAACAGAGTCGCCATCGTTTTGGTAGTTCTTAGCTGCGTTGATACCACCTTGTGCTGCGATAGAGTGTGCACGACGTGGAGAGTCTTGGATACAGAAGTTGAGTACATTGAAGCCCATCTCTGCGAGGGATGCCGCAGCAGATGCACCAGCCAAACCAGTACCAACTACGATCACGTCAAGACGACGCTTGTTGGCAGGGTTGACCAACTTCTGATGGTCTTTGTAATTGGTCCATTTCTTCTCGAGTGGACCAGCAGGAATCTTCGCCATTTCAGGCGTAATAACCTGCGCAGTTTCTTTTTTTGTTGCCATATCTTAATGAAATTTTTATCAAAATTTGTTGAAAAGTTTCAAAGTTTCAGAAGTTTCAATTATGCGCAGAGCATACCGATACCAACGCCGAGGTAGTAGAGAACTACTACGGCGAAGAGACCTACTACGAGGGTAGCTACGATAGCACCAATGCATTTAACGCGCTTCATCCATACGAGGTTGTTGAAGCCCATGGTGTGGAGAGCAGACCATACACCGTGACGGAGGTGGAACCACAAAGCAACCAACCATACGAGGTAAAGAACGCAGTACACTTGACCCCAGATAGGAGTAGTGAACAACGCTTTCACGAGGCCAGCACCATCGGTTGGAGCGAACTCAGAAACAGAGAAGTCGTGCGCACCCAAGATGTGCATGATCTCAGTAAACTGCATCTTGAACCAGAAGTTAGCCATGTGGAGCACGAGGAAACCGATTACTACGAAGCCGAGAACGAGCATGTTCTCAGACTCCCACTCAACGCCTTCGCGCTTAGCAGTAACTGCATAGCGGCTGTTACCACGTGCCATACGGTTTTGAATGGTGAGATACAAAGCGTATGCAAAGTGCAAAACCACCAAGAAAGCGAGTCCAGCAGTAGCAATCAATGCATACCAGTTAGCTCCAAGAATAGAGCAGATTACGTTGTAGGCCTCCTCCGAGAACACCAACGCGAGGTTCATCGCGCCGTGGAAAAGCAAGAAGAAAACCAAAGCCAAACCAGTGATACTCATCACTAATTTACGGCCAATAGATGAATCTTTTAACCACATAAGTTTTTTGATTTTTGTTGTTTTTAATTATGATTATTGTTTTAATGCTTCAGTGTTTCAGGCACCAGAGGTGCTTGTTGAAATGTTTAAATGCTGCAAAAGTGCATGGCACACCAATCAACGTGCAAAGGTACGAAATATATTTTGCATAAGCAAATTTTACCCACAAAAACTGCTGTAGAATATAAAATATGTTTAAAATGCACACTATATGCCGTAAAAATTTGCAGGTTTGTAAAAAAAGCAGTACTTTTGTAACTTGAAATAGTTTGGACATTATTGTATCAATGAAGCAACGATATATCTACATACTGCTAGCACTCGTCACCCTAAATTTTCCTATGGAGGCACAAATAAAGGGTGCGGGAAGTAGTGTATTTCACTTCTTGAATTTGCCTGCATCTTCGCGCCTAAATGCATTGGGTGGCGAGAATGTATCTATTGCTGATGATGACATTAGTATGGCTTTTGCAAACCCTGCCCTATTGACGGCACATACCGATAAGGTGTTGCAACTCAACTATGCCTACTATCTCGCGGGGACGATGTTCGGAAGTGCTATGTACGGACACAACTACAAGGAGAACTATTTTGCAGCAGGAGTTCACTATCTTGACTATGGTCAAATGGCATATGCCGATGAGTTAGGCAATTTGCTTGGCACAACCTTTACTGCCAAAGATATTTGTGTCAATGTGATGTATGCTAGACAGTTAGGCCCGATGTTTCGTGTAGGTGCAACGCTTAAACCTATTTTCAGTGTATACGAGCGCTACACTAGTTTTGCGTTAGGGGCTGATGTGGGTGGACATTTTCAGACTGCAGATAGTACATTCCAAATGGGTCTGACTCTCCGCAATATCGGTTGGCAACTCAAGGCGTTTTATGAGGAGGATTATGGTCAACATACTGAGATGCTTCCACTCAATTTGGAATTGGGATTGAGTTATCGTTTGGCACATGCTCCGTTGCGTTTCTCGCTGACGGCGCATAATTTGCAGTGCTGGGATATTGCCCCTGCTGGAGAAGACGTGAAGTGGTACGATATGCTCTTCCGCCATACGATTTGGGCCATTGACATCGTACCCAAGAGCGAGAAGTTCTACCTTACGGTGAGTTACAATCACCGTCGTCAATCGGAAATGAACATTACAAATATTCGTAGTTTGGCAGGTTTTGCATTTGGTGCTGGTGTGAAGATTTACAAATTCCGTCTTGGTTTTGCCATGAGCCAATACACTAAAAGCAACTTTACCTATCAAGTATCGCTATCTACTGATATCAATAGTTTCTTGAAATAATACAGCCCACCCCCGCCCCCCTAAAGGGAAGGGAGTAAAGTCTGCTATGAAATTAGGTCTAAAATATGAATAATAAAATTATCGTAGCCGTTGACGGCTATTCTTCTTGCGGAAAATCCACTATCGCTAAAGCCCTTGCAAAACATGCAGGTTACACCTATGTTGATACAGGTGCAATGTATCGCGCAGTGGCGCTGTATGCATCAAGGCGATTAGACAATGAGGCGATGAAGCGAGAAGCTGTAATTTCTATTTTAAAAGATATCCAGATAGGCTTTGTTCTAACTTCAGATGGACAGCACGTGACGCTAAATGGAGAAGATGTAGAAGCATGTATCCGTACCCTTGAGATTGGAAATTTGGCTTCGCAGATCTCTACCATTAAGGAGGTGCGTGCCTTCCTCGTTGCACAACAACAAGCCATGGGAGAACAGAAGGGTATTGTAATGGACGGACGAGATATCGGTACGGTAGTATTCCCACAAGCTGAGTTGAAATTGTTTTTGACGGCTTCGCCTGAAGTGCGCGCAGAGCGCCGCTTTAAGGAATTAGAAGCCAAAGGAGAGAGACCTATTTGGGAAGAAGTCTTAGCAGATGTCAATGACCGCGACTATCGCGACACCCATCGTGCAGAAAGTCCTTTGCGTCAAGCAGATGATGCAGTAGTTGTGGACAATAGCCATATGACTCGCGAAGAGCAAATGCAGCATATCATTCATTTGTTTAGAGAACGCTGTGCTACTGTTTAGGGGACGCTCGCAAGCGAGCTATTGGTTAGAGGCTAGAGGTTAAAGGTGAGAGGTTAAAGGTTAAAGGCGAAGGATGAAGGTTACGATAGATGAGAATTCGGGATTTTGCTTTGGTGTAACTACTGCGATAGAGACTGCCGAACGCGAATTGCAGAAGGGGCAACTCTTCTGCCTTGGGGATATTGTACATAATGGACAAGAGGTAGAGCGATTGGATAAGTTGGGTTTAGAAACTATCGACTATGATGATCTCCGCACCTTGCATAATGTCCGCGTGCTGCTACGTGCACACGGTGAGCCACCATCTACATATCATATTGCTAAGCGCAATAATATCGAAATTATTGATGCTTCGTGCCCAGTGGTATTGCACTTGCAAAAACGCATTCGCGAAACATACCAAACTCTACATGGCAAGAATACAGGTGCTCAGATTGTCATCTTTGGTAAAAAAGGGCATGCGGAAGTGATTGGTCTTGAAGGTCAAACTAATAATACTGCCATCGTCATTGAATCTATCAATGATATTAGCAAGCTGAATTTCACTTGTCCAATCTATCTCTTTTCGCAGACGACTAAGAGTGTGGAGGAGTTTGAGGCGATTGTGGAAGAAATAAAGAGGAGAAGGACAGCGGTCAAGAATTTAGAGTCGGGAGTCGAAAGTCAGGATACTGCGGTATTTGAATATCACAACACTATTTGTCGCAATGTAGCCAACCGCGTCAAGCGTTTGCAAGACTTCGCTCGGAGTAATGATGTGGTGATTTTTGTAGGAGGAAAGAAATCTTCCAATGCCAAAGTGTTATTCAACAATTGTTTAGAAGTCAATAGTTGCACACTTTTTGTTAGCAGTACGGATGATATCACTTTAGAGATATTGCAACAATGTCATGCAGCCGAGCGAGTTGGTATTTGTGGCGCGACATCCACTCCCAAATGGCTGATGGAGCAGATTCGATGTAGTTTAGAGAACGGCGTAAAGCGCCTATAGTTTAGCGTTTAAAGGAAAAGAAATATGGAATACAGACCTAAAACAATTGGTGTTCTTACCTCTGGAGGTGATGCACCGGGTATGAATGCCGCGTTGCGTGCGGTGACACGCGCTGCGATTTCTAACAATATCAAAGTCAAAGCCATCTATCGTGGTTATAAGGGACTCATAGACGGCGAAGTAAAGGAGTTTACGACCCAAGATGTGAGTGGTATTATTCAACGCGGAGGCACTATTATTAAATCAGCTCGCTGCCCTGAGTTTACCACGAAGGAGGGTCGTCAACAAGCTTATGCTACGATTCAACGCGAAGGTATTGAGGCGCTTATTGTAATTGGTGGTGATGGATCTTTTACGGGCGGTCGTCTTTTTGCACAAGAATTTAATATTCCTGTGATTGGTATCCCTGGCACGATCGATAATGACTTATGGGGTACAGATGCTACTATTGGCTACGATACTGCGCTTAATACGATTATGAATTGTGTGGATATTCTGCGTGATACCGCAACTAGCCACGAGCGTGTCTTCTTGGTGGAAGTTATGGGACGTGATGCAGGTTTCTTGACTCTGAATGCGGCGATTGCTGCGGGGGCTGAGGCTGCCATTATTCCAGAGCGCGCTACAATCATTGAGCAGATTGAAGAGGCCATTGGTCAAGGCAAGCGCAAGAGCAAGAACAGCAGTATTGTGCTGGTGCAAGAACATGCTATTGAAGGTGGTGCACAGGCAGTTGCCAAGATGATGGAAGAGGCACACCCTGAGTTTAGTTCGCGCGTAACTATCTTAGGTCACTTGCAACGCGGTGGTTCGCCTACAGCCAGCGATCGTATATTAGCTTCTCGTATGGGTATTGCTGCGGTACAAGCACTACTGGACGACCAACGCAATGTCATGGTAGGATTGCAAGAAGATGAAATCGTATATGTGCCACTGAGCAAAGCTATCAAGCAAAAGAAGGATGTGAATGATGACAAGTGGGCAGCGATGCAAGTGCTAAGTATCTAAGATAAATACTCCCTTATAAAAAAAGTTCGGCAGTTGCCGAACTTTTTTGTTTATGATGATTACTATATTATGTGAAGCACATTCTATGGCAGAATGCTTTTCACATGATATAGTTTCACTCTATCACTTGACCATTGGCGTTGTAGATATGACCGTTGCGAATGATGTAGAGACGACCATCACGGATAACCTTGGCAGCTTGTACCTCGTTGAAAATCATATCAGCACCTGTGTTAATATCTTTTGCCACAATGGTAATGGTTTGTGATACAGGTTTTGCTGCAAGATAGTTGGCAAACTCTTCGCCGAACTCATCTACATATACTCCGCTTTGAGAAGCTGTAATGGTAACCATACCTACTTGCAAACCGATGAGGATATTGCCGCTAATCTCTGCGAGTTCTTCGTTATCAAGTGTATAGGTAACTTCTAAACCACTGGTTGCAACTGCAGTTAGATGAAGTGTATCGCCTACCTCTATCACAAAATCAGTTAATTCCCATTCGATGGTCTGAAGTGCTGGAGTAACATTTATCTCTACTTGATTTTCAACAATAGCGAATGATGCTTGATCGTCTGGCGTAAAGCGAACGTATGGTGCCCAATCTCCCACCTCGAATTTCTCGTTAGGGTCTACCCACTCGAAAATACCATCGGTACTTGCTTCACCACCAGTAAGGATAGATTCTCCTAATAACTGACCATAAGTGATGCCAGAAGCAGTAGGCCAAGCATAGATGATTGGTTCAGCAGGAGTAACGATCAGTTCGCGTACCAATGTATCAGCGAGATAGAGTTCGCTCTCTGCAGCGTAAGCAGTGACATTAATCATACCACCACGATGGAAATAGAGGAGAGTGCCCTCGAGAGTAGCCACCTCGATGTCTGATACTTCGTAAGTGATTGTAGTTTTTGCAGAAGCATTCAATACAATGGTGTCAGAAACCAATATATTTTCGAAGTTATTATTCCAAACAATGGTTTGAGGTGCCTTATTGACGATTACCTCTACGGAGTCAAGAACTATAGCGTAGATATTGAGGTTAGCAGGCACGAAGCGTACACCTAATGTATATGTGCCAGGAACCAATTCTTGCGACAGGTCAGTGTTCCAGTCGAAATAACCATCCACATCCGCTTCGCCATCGGAGAGCATGGTCACATTCAGTTTTGTGCCATAGGTCACAGGTTGAACAGTTGGCCATGCAATGATACTTGGAGTAGCAGCAACGATATTCACTTCTTTCTCGAGGATAGCTTGGTCGTAATCTTCGGTTTGTTGTGCAACAGCTGTGATAGTGAGTGTACCGAAACGTTTGATGATTAACTTATCAGCCTCCACGTAGGCGATTGTAGAGTCAGAAGAAAGGTAATGAATAGGTGTCTCTGCTATAGCAGATAGTGTGATATTGTCGGTTGTTTTGATAGTATCTATATTGTCATTCCATTCGATGGTTTGTAGGCTTTGCTGTGGTACGATAACAATTGTTTTTGACACTGGCTCAGCTGCAGTATAATTAGCATGCAAATCGCCGTATTCGTCAGTGTAAGTACCATCTTGCGTAGCTGTAACAACCACTTTTCCAACCTCTAAAGCATAGAAAGTATTATTTTCCACTTTAGCCAACGCAGTGTTATCCACAGAATAGGTTATAGGCAATTTGCTGGAAGCTTCTGCATTGAATTGAAGTGATTGTCCTTGACGTACTTCGATGGTATTCAACTCCCATGTGATGGTTTGAGCAATAGGATTTACGACTACAATGACATGAATCACCACTGGCTTATAAGACACTTGGTCATCTGGCGTAAACAATACATTTTGGTGATATTCACCTGCTTCCAATTCTGCAGCTGGGTCCACCCACGCAAAAGCACCAGAAACATTTGCAACACCTCCTGAAAGCTCAGACTCACCTAATAATTGACCATAGGAGATTGGGGATGCAGTAGGATAAGTTTCGATAGTTGGATAAGCAGGAAGAATCTCCAATTCGCGCACGAGGGTATCAGCGAGGTAGTAGGCATCTTCGATTGCATAAGCAGTAACTTGCAGATTTCCGCCACGTGTAAAGTAGAGTACGTTATTATTGGTAATATATGCCAACTCCACATCAGAAACCACGTATTCTATAGGTGTTTGAGCATAAGCGGTCAGAACAATAGAATCAGCGACAGTAATATTCTCAAAGCTATCGTTCCAAACGATGGATTGTGCAGACTTGTTGATGGTTACTGCTACAGTACCATCAACCGGAGCATAATAGTCGGTGTCGGTAGGCATGAAACGTACAGGGAGGTCGTGTGTACCAGGAACGAGTGTTTGATTACGTTCGGTATTCCAATCGAAGTAACCCTCTACCTCAGCTTCACCACCGATAAGCAAATCTTGTGTGAGTGCTTGAGCATAAGCGATAGGCTCAACAGTAGGCCAAGTATTGACAATTGGCTGAACAGCACTAATTGTAATATCCTTAGGGAGCGTTGCTTGCTCGTATTTTTCGCTTTGCACAGCAACGGCTGTGATAGTCACTTGACCATGCTTATTGATTTTCAAGACGTTGCCTTCTGCGTATGCGATAGTAGAGTCGGAAGATGTGTAATATATTTCAGTTTGAGCAGTAGCATTGAGGGCAATGCTGTCGGTAGTGTGGATATTAGCCAAGTCTTGCTCCCAACTGATGGTTTGGGCATTGCGTTGTGTGTGCACAGTAACTGGAATCTCTAACTTTTTGCCAGTAGCCTCGTCGTGAATGGTAATGACATCTTCAATTACTCCAATTTCAGTAGGACGGATAGTTAGATGTAGCTCTTTCTCACCATACTCTCCACAAACATTACCTAATCCAGATTCCCTAACAGTGACTTTGTCTGAGTTGTTTACAACAGGCACATCATCTGGAAGATTACTATACTGAATGCGAATTGTTTCATCAATAATAGCACCAATAATCGAACGTTCTACAACAATCTTAGGAGTAGTTGTCTCTAAATATGTTGCCATTGTTACTGCTACATCCTTGATATTTTTATATCCAGTTGCACCAGTTTCTGTATAGAACTTTAACTTTGTTGCATTGCGATTCAACTGAATGGAAGCATATTGTGTATAATCATTGAGGCTTACCCCTTGATCAAAAACATTATGCCACCCTCCATTGTAATATTGATCTACTTTAAGATTACCGTCAGAGAATCCCAGTAATCTCTCACGGTTAGCAGTAAATGTGAGTTTGTCAGCAGGTCCATTGATTGTATATTCTTCACTATCAATCGTGTTAAGCGTTCGTGTTTTCGAATCATCTAAGACATATGCTTCACACACAGAGGTAGAAACAGCACGTACGTGTACTGGAGTAGAGACTACTACACCTTCATAGACATCATCTCCAGGAAGCGTAGCTGTAAGAATTGTTTCACCTTCACCTACGATGGTAAGTACATTACCAGAAACGGATACGATATTATCGTTCGCGCTCGCATATGTAATAAGAGGTGTGCGTTCGGAATTTTCCTCTTGAGTTTCTGTTTTAGGATCGATTAAAACCCATGCTGTCGCAGTAAGAAGAACAGGTTCACCTCCTACTTTGAGGCGAGTAAGATTATCGTTCCAATGGATATATTGTACTTTTTTCTCTGTAACTTTTACTGTAATGGTACTAGTCGCACTAAGCCATTCTTCGTTTTCCACAGCTGTGGCAGTAATCGTAGTGGTGCCTGCTTTGAGCGCAGTTAAGGTATTTCCATTTATAGAGATGATGGTATCATCTTTGACACTATATGTAATCTCAGTTTGCGCATTAGCGGGAGGGGTTATGATCTTACCCATAGGCAGTGCAATATCACTGCCGCTCAAAGCCTCAGCCCAAGCGATGGTTTGGGTTTTCTTCACACCAACTCCAGATACTGAGATAGTAGCAGAGCTGGTACCATCTGAGATGGTTATTGTACCTGAGTATTCACCTGCGGTGGTAGGAACAAAATAAATATTGATGCCATATAAGTTGATATCTCCGAGTGTACCACCACTAGCAGGGGTACCAGAAGCACCATTAGTAGAAGCACAAGCATTTGCACCTACGTTGAAGACATGAGTGCCTTGGTTGGAAGAAGAGCCAACACGGAAAGCAGGGTTGTTGCTCGTAATGGTGATATTGCCTGCGGTAAGGAACGAACGGAGTTTGACTGTTTGAACAGCAGAGATATTTCCTATAGTAACATTACCAAAGGATTTAGATTCTTCAGCTTTTCCAAAACCACCATCAGCGATAAGAATATGTTGTTTCAAAGGAATTTTGACATCTTTGTAAAATCGATTCAAACTTCCACTTTGTTCGAATTTCAAATGTGTAATATTCTCGCTGATAGTCGCTGTAACAGATACATAACTTTCCTGTTTTTTTCCACTTCCGCTTTCTAGCTTATAGTTTTGTGTATAGTTTGAACCATTTGATGATTCCGAAACAGTAAGATTGTATATAGGGTACGCGACAAGCCATCCTGTTTTTTTCCATTGAAAGCTAAGACTTCCTGTAGTTGGAGAGAATACTGAGAATGTTTTATTTGTATTTTTGTATTCAGTTGCATCATACAACGAATACCATGTACCACCATTGTAGGTTTGGGCGGAGAGGTTGGTGCTTGCGAGGAAAAGAGTTGCAAGCAAAAATAATTTAGTAAAAATCTTTCTCATACTATAAAAATGTTTTTTAATTAATATTCCGTTTATTAAGATTTTGTGCTTTTTATTAAGATTTGTAATACTTAATATATATAGTACAGCACGAAAAACGGCGCAAAATTAATATAAGTCTTTGGAATATGCAAATTTTTTCGCGCGTACATGCATAAATATAAAGGAGTGAAGTATTTTTCATAAAAAACGCTATGTTTTTCAGCAGAGGAATGAAAGGACAAAATGGTATTGATATAAGGTACAACGTAGGGCATTGATTCGGTGATCCTATGGTATTAACCCGATTATCCTACGTATATCCTACGTATATCTTACGTATATATTACGTATATCCTACGTATATGGTACGTAATTGACAGCGGAAAGGCAGGTATAGGATGTAGAATGTAGGGAAGAATAATTATGGATAATTATACATAATCGAGCAAAATTATCCTGCATTTTTGCGTAATGGTGCAAACAAATTTGCATATTTCAAAAAAAAGTTGTAATTTTGTGGCGATTTTTGATTATTGAATTTCAAACGCATTTTAGTCTTATGTTAGAGTACGAAGGTTTGTGTTTTGAGGAAAGCATTTCCGCAGCCAAAATAGAGCAAGAAGTTACACGCGTTGCCAATGAAATCAATGCGGATTACGCAGGGCGTGAGCCGCTGTTTGTGTGCGTGTTGAATGGCGCATTTATGTATGCGTCTGATTTGATGAAGCACATCAGTTTGCCATGTGAGATTACATTCGTTCGTATGAAATCGTATGAGGGAACAGAAACGACAGGCAAAGTAAAGATGCTGATTCCGCTGCAAGTGGATGTGAAAGGCAGGGATGTGATTGTGATAGAGGATATTGTGGACACCGGCATTACGATGCATGCGTTTATGAATGAGTTGCGCGAGATGGGTGCTAAGTCGGTGGCATTGACATCGTTCTTGTACAAGCCCGAATCGCTGCGTTATGAGGACGTGAAGCCACAATACTATGGATTGGCTATACCACCCGCATTTATCATTGGCTATGGGTTGGATTTGAATGAAAAAGCAAGAAACTTGGCTTCGATATATACGAAGGTTTAGAGTTTAGTGTTTAGTGTTTAGTGTTTAGTGATTAGTATTTAGAGATATGAAAAAGTTATGGTTGATTGGTGGTTTGCTGTGCTGTATGAGCATTTGGGCACGCACACCAGAGCAAGCAGCATGTGTAGCAAGTGAGTTTTTGAGCAGCAAGAATACACCTGCTGTTCGTCGTATGCAACAAGCAGAAAAAGCGGCAACCGTGACGGCTCCTGTGGAAATCGCATATACCCAAATGCAGGTGGATAACGAACCTGCGGTGTATGTATTTAACGGCGAAGATGGATTTGTATTGGTGTCGGCAGAGGACGATGCACGCGCGATATTGGGATATTCTGACCATGGTCGTTTTGATGCGACAGACATGCCAAAGAATATGCAATTTTGGTTGCAGATGTATGCTGATGAGTTGGCTAGTAAGCCTACCTCCTCCCTAAAGGGAAGGGTACAAAGGCGAACTGCTGCCCAGACCCAAGCTACCTATCCAACCATCAGCCCTATCTTGGGCGAGGTAGAATGGGGACAAGATGAGCCATATAATAATCTATGTCCAATGGTAGGTAATGAGCGTAGTGTGACGGGTTGCGTGGCAACAGCCATCAGTCAGATTATGTATGTGCACAAATACCCTACAAAGGGTACGGGAAGCAAGACATATACCACGGAATCTCATGGATTGCGACTCAATGTTAATTTCGGAGCAACGACCTATGATTGGGGGAATATGTTGCCCTATTACAAGAATAACTATAACAGCACTCAAGCCAATGCCGTAGCGACACTGATGTATCATGTGGGCGTGGCAGCCGATATGGATTATGACCCAGATGGTAGTGGCGCGATATCTTCCGCCGCGTTGGCAGCTATCACTGAGTACTTTGGTTACAACAAAAGTATCCATGTGCTACCTAAAGATTTTATGAAGGAGGAAACTGTCTTGCAAACCGTTGCAAGCGATTTGCAAGAGGGACGACCAGTATATATCAGTGGCTCGACTGTCAATCAAGAAGGACACGCTTTTGTTTGCGATGGCATGCAAAGCGATGGATATCTGCATATTAACTGGGGTTGGAACGGCAGTGGCAATGGTTATTTTGCTCTATCCGCACTTGACCCTGAAAATCAAGGAACAGGTGGTAGCGCGAACGATTTAGCCTTTACAGAAGGAGTATGTCTCTATACTAACATCAAGCCTAGTGCAGGTGGCGAGGCAATGCCACTCGTAACGGTAGATAAATTGACTCGCACATCCAGTGATGCCATCAACAAAACAACGGCAGTTGGTTTTAGCTTGGACGCCTTCACCAGTACAGGTATCGCTACCGCAGCAGGTATGGTGACCTACTTTATCTACAACAACGCGGGCGAAGTAGTGAACAAAGTGAAAATAGGTACTTTTGAATTAGATCCTGGTTACGGCTATACGAGTGCTATCAATATCTCTCAAAAATTGCCAAGCAATTTAGCGCAAGGCGATTATGAGTTGGAAATTCGCTATATAGACGATAACGACAAAGACCACCCTATCCTAGTCAAAGGGTTAGGAGAGGTGCGCGTGCCATTCATGGTGACTAGCAGTCAGTTTGTGTTTGGCAAAATAGCGGAACCAGAGAAAGATTTACGACCATTCACCAATGCCGACTTCGCTCTCATAGAGGGCAGTAAGACATGGTCGGTAGATTTATTCTCTAGCCAATTCTGGTCAGACACCCCATCCGAGACTGATGTACTCATCCGTTGTAACCTTCACAGCAATAGCGACAAGGCCGTGGTAGGTACCTACACGATGGAAGCAGGTACGATTGACGCCAACGCCATATATGCAGAGGGCTACCACAATGCTTGTTACCAATACCAGCCAACAGCCTTGCATCTGACAATCCTGCCTGCAGGAGGAGAAAAGGTGACAGTACAATATTATATGGAGGTTAATGGTAAGGTGAAGCAAGGTTCGTACACCGCTACACCTGATTGGTACACCACCAATGGTGATACTTACCAATACAACACGGATTATACTTTTGACTTAGCTACTGCGTTGCCTGCATCCAAAGCATTACAAATGACTAAAGCCTTAGGGCATACCGACGCGACAGAGATGTCGTATTTCGTAGGGGGTATCATCTCCAATATGCGCAATACGCCTGAGCAGATTGTGCAATACAAGAGTGCACGATTTGACATATCTGATGATGGAACGACCAACAATCAATTCTATTGCTATAACACTAAGTGGCTGGATAACACAGCGTTTGTCACGGGCAATGAAGTGGCATTGGGCGATGAGGTAGTGATATATGGACAGGTGCAAAATTATATGGGTAATACACCTGAAATTAAGGGGTATGTATATAGCCATAGCACTCCGAAAAATTATGAGATTACCAATCTACAAGTCCGAACAGAAGGCAGCTCTGTATATTTCTCATTTGAGAGCGACGCGCCTAATTTCCATGTAAAAGTAACTAGTGCCGCAGGAGGAACAATCGCGGAAGCTATTGTCGATTTCAAAAGTGTATCTTTGGATGAATTAGCAGACGGCACATACACATTGTGGATTCGCCCAGTGGATGAAGCACAAGAGTATTACATCGGCGATGCGGTAGAAGAGCAATTTGAGATTAACACAAAGGCTACAGGTATTGAGGATTTGAATATACAACAAGCTGTAGTTCTCTACGATTTGATGGGACGCCTCGTGGATAGCAAGCAGTCAGGTGACAATCGCCCATTTGATGTACCTGCTGATGGCGTATATATCATGAATGGTAAGAAAGTGTTTGTTACAAAACATTAGTTTAGAGAACGCCCTACGGGCTACAGTTTAGAGTTTAGAGACAAAGAATATAATGAAAACTCCTGAGCAATTTGATATCGTGGCAGGCAAATGCCGCCGCATCTATGAACTGAAGATGAAAGACTACGGTCCAAGCTGGCGCATTATGCGTCCGCAGACTGTCAACGACCAACTCTTTATCAAAGCCAAGCGTGTGCGCGAGATTGAGCAAACAGGTGTGAATATGGTGGGTGAGAGCATTGAGGGCGAAATGATGGCTATCGTGAACTACAGCATCATTGGGCTAATCCAGCTCTTTGAAGGCTATGCAGACTCAGTGGATATGACCGCCGAGCGTGCGATTGAACTCTACGACCACTATATGGCAGAAGCTAAGGCACTGATGCTGAAGAAGAACCACGATTATGGTGAGGCATGGCGAGATATGTTTGCGAGCAGTTTGACGGATATCATCTTGACAAAGATTAATCGCAACAAACAAATCGCTGCAAATGATAATCAGACACTTATTTCTGAAGGAGTAGATGGCAACTATTTCGATATGCTCAACTATGCCGTTTTCTACCTCATTAAAGTGATGGAGAATGAAGCGAAGTAAGACTATTATAGCCGCTATATGCCGCACATTGTTAGGTGTGGTATTTGTATTCTCGGGAGCAGTCAAAGCAATTGATCCGTTAGGAACCGTATATAAGATTGAGGATTATTTGAAAGCTTTTGGCAGTTTCTTTGTAGATTTGCTGCCTTTAGCAGAAGTGGCAGCATGGGGATTGATAGTGGTGGAATTGTTGCTTGGTGTGTGCATGTTGCTCAATGTGCGTACCAAGTGGACAACATGGATTTCGCTGCTATTTTATTGCGTCATGACTCCTCTCACTCTTTATATAGCGCTCGTCAACCCTGTGAGCGATTGCGGATGCTTTGGCGACGCCATAGTCTTAACCAACTGGCAAACATTTTGGAAGAATGTGATACTGATTATACTGGCTATTGTATTAGTCGGACTGCGAAAGAGTGTTCGTTCGCTATGGAGTTGGTGGATGGAAGTTGTGATAGCAACAATAGTCATCACTGCTGCAATAACATTCATGGTATGGACAAAACAACACTTACCAATAATCGATTTTCGTCCGTATAAGATTGGAAATCATATTCCAACCCTGATGGAATACCCAGACGATGCAGAGCCAGATCAATACGACATATCGTTTGTATATGCACGAGATGGCGTAGAGCAAACATTCACATTGGCAAACTATCCCAAAGGAGATAGTACGTGGACATTCGTGCGCCAAGAGTCTAAACTAATCAAAAAAGGTTATGAGCCGCCTATACATGATTTGGAGATAATGAATGCTGACTATGAAGACCTCACATGGGATATTTTGGAAAGTGAAGCTCCTGTGACATTGGTGGTGATGTATGACTTGGCAAAAGCCGATAAAAAACAAATGGCGAAGGTGGAAGCATTGAACGAGAATTGTATGATGAATATGGAGCAGTGCTATATCCTCACGGGATCAAGTACAGATGAAATTATTAGTTTTAGCCTTGAGCACCCTACTTTGAGCGACTGTATTTGTACGTGCGACCCAGTGACGCTGAAGACGATTGTACGTGCTAATCCAGGAGTGATTGTGGTTCAAAACGGAATGGTAATAGACAAATATAACGTGAGAAATCACTAAGCGATTAGTTTAGAGAAGTTGAAAACTAATTATTAACTATTAAATATACTTACAAAAATGAGAACAAAAATGGTTGCAGGTAACTGGAAGATGAACATGACCCTGCAAGAAGGTGTAGCATTGGCTACCGAATTGAAGAATCAAGTTGTTAACCCAGCGTGCGCCGTAGTTATCGGCACTCCTTTCATCCACTTGGCTACTGTAGCTGAGCTCTTGAAGGACAGCC
Source organism: uncultured Bacteroidales bacterium (assembly GCA_937901225.1). GTDB lineage: Bacteria > Bacteroidota > Bacteroidia > Bacteroidales > Paludibacteraceae > Colicola. The sequence continues at coordinate 16,803 of CALCGX010000140.1, forward strand.
CAATCGCTGTGGCTGCTGAGAACTGCGCAGACAAAGCACAAGGTGCATACACAGGCGAGGTAAGCGCAGCTATGGTGGCTTCTACTGGTGCTGAGTACTGCATCCTTGGTCACTCTGAGCGTCGTGCTTACTATGGCGAGACCTACGAGATTTTGAAAGACAAAGTAGAGTTGGCACTCGCTAACAACCTCAAACCTATCTTCTGCATCGGCGAGGTAAAAGAGGAGCGTGAGGCTGGCCAACAAAACGAGGTTGTGAAAGCACAACTCGAGGGTTCTGTCTTCCACCTCAGCGCTGAGGACTTTGGTAAGATCGTATTGGCATACGAGCCAGTATGGGCTATTGGTACAGGTCTGACTGCTACTCCAGAGCAAGCTCAAGAGATTCACGCATATATCCGCTCTCTCGTAGCAGAGAAATACGGTGAGCAAGTAGCAGACGACTGCACCATTCTCTACGGTGGTAGTTGCAACGCAAAGAACGCTGCTGAGCTGTTTGCAAATCCTGATGTAGATGGTGGTTTGATTGGTGGCGCATCACTCAAAGCCGCTGACTTCTGCGCTATCATTGCTGCACGCTAATCATGGCACTGATTGTTCCTGTACGCGGATTTACTCCGCAAATAGGCAAGGACTGCTTTTTGGCAGAGAATGCAACTATCGTCGGTGATACCGTCATCGGCGATGGTTGCTCCATTTGGTTTAACGCTGTTTTGCGCGGTGATGTCAATTGGATCAAGATTGGCAACCATGTGAATATACAAGATGGTTCGGTCTTGCACACACTCTATGAGAAAAGCACCATTACTATTGGCGATTATGTGTCTGTGGGGCATAATGTGACCATTCATGGTGCAGATGTACACGACTATGCCCTCATTGGTATGGCAACGGTGGTGGACGGTTATCCCCTTTACTACGAAGCCACCAATGAAAAGGGGCTGAGTATGGCTGGATTGAATTTCCCCGGCATTGCCACCTACTATCCCGAA
>CALCGX010000141.1 GCA_937901225.1 uncultured Bacteroidales bacterium
TGCCAGAAATTAAATCAGCTCAAGAGATGCAAGAGAATGGTGTGGGCATTAATGAATTGCAAACACAACTTTTGCAGAAGATAGAGGAGTTGACGCTCTATATTCTCCAACAGGAGGAGAGAATAAAGGCGTTAGAAGCAGAGTTGAATAAGTAAAATTATGTGAAATAATATCTTATGAAAAAGGTCATCATTTATTTCACTACATTGTTGTTGTCTATACCAACATGGATATTTGCACAAGAACCAAATAGTTTGCATGTGCAAAAGGTCGATGGGACGGAGCAATCTACCTCACTAGTAAGTATCCAGTACATTACATTTGAAGAAGATGTGTTGGTGCTAACTACTTCTGAAGGCGAATTCCGCTTACCATTGGATAATGTAGAGAAAATTACTTTTAGCGATAATAATACTTCTGCTGTTGAGAATGTTAACATTAACTCCATTCATATCTCTAAATCGGGCAATATACTAACAATAAAAAGTGATGCCACTATTAAGCATTTGTATTTAATAGATATGTCAGGCAAGGTGCTTGTGAGCGAAAGGTTTGCTTCTACAGATATAACAAGCATCGCTCTGCCTGCTTCGGGAGTTTTTGTTCTGTTCTTAGAAACAAGCCAAGGATATATCGCAAGGAAAGTGATTCATAATTGATACCTTAAAATACCGAATTATTATGAAAAAAGTTTTATTTTTCGGATTGTTTTTATCAATCACATCTATTACATTTGCTCAACGACAAATGCAAGTGTGGCAGGATGGAGTGCCAACGAGTTTTGCGGTGGCTGAGGTGGATAGTGTTACGTTTGAAGACTGGTACGATACAATGGATACATTGTCGGATATAGAATTGACTAAGTTGCTTTGTCAAGTCTGGTATGATACATTAGAAATCTGGGATACTTATCCTTATCCCTATGACACACTTCTTTTTGAGAACACACCTTCTTTCGAACTGACGTTTAAAGCCAATGGTGTATTAGAGTATTGCTTGGGCATTCCTGACCTTTGGCTTGGAACTTACATTGACTTTCAATATTATGTGCGCGACGGTCAATTATTCATATATGCAGATCCTACGATAGATTCACTGCATGCTCCTGATACATCATTTGAATTTAGAACTGATTTTGTAGTAAATGATAGTATTTTAGTGATAAATCAATTTTCTCATAACGGAACTATATTTTATCCGTTAGTAATGAAAAATGTATACTATTATTGATAAAGGAGGAAAGATTATGATAAAAAAATACATAATACTGATTTTTTCTTTAGTTTATCTTATACCTATCTTCTCTCAAGACCATTATTGGTATGGAAACAAAAGAGTTCCATTAATTCTATCGAATCAAAAATACGTAATTGTCAATCAATTGTCTAATGGTCTTGATCTTGATACAATAGTGATAGATTCAAGCATTACACTAATACCAACAATCGAAAAAATTGCATATAGCGGTGTAATATCAGACGCACAGTATAATGAATTGGATCAATCTACAGTCATATATTCTGTACCAACCTTTAAACTTTCTGAAGCAATGGATGATATATTTGCTTCCCAATATTTCTATATAAAACTTAAAGATAGTGATGATTTTGACTTATTAGCAGAATATGCATCTCTAAATGATGTATTAATAGTTGAACATAGTAATTATTTACCATTGTGGTATGTATTATCATGCATAAATTGTGATAGAAATGCTGTTGAGATGGCAAATATTTTTTATGAATCAGGCTTGTTTGAATATGCCGAACCTGATTTTTGGCAAGGTAACGATTTATTTTCTAATGATTCTTTATTTGATCAGCAATGGAATTTAAGAAATACAGGTCAATATGATATAATGTTTAGTGGCATTGATATCAACTACGATAGTGCTTGTTCCATAGTTCCTGAACTATCAGATGTCATAATTGCTGTACTGGATCAAGGGATTCAATATGATCACCCTGATTTAACAACAAATATGTGGGGACCAAATTACGATATAGACAAGAAAAAAATATCAAGCAATCTTAGAGGTGCACATGGAACTGCCTGCGCTGGAATTATAGGAGCTATTTCTAACAATGGTCTTGGTATAAGTGGAATCTTTAATGGAAAACTTATGTCCATTAGTCACGATTTTTCAAATAAATCTATACGAAAGAACAGAGGTGATGGAATTTGCTATGCTGTAGATAATGGCGCAGCAGTAATTAGTAATTCATGGGGATGTAAAGTGAATCTAACGGCGATAGACGAGGCCATTGATTATGCACTAGAAAAGGGGCGTAATGGATTAGGTTGTGTTGTAGTTTTTGCAACAGGTAACGATGATATAAATCAAATAGCATATCCTGCAAATAGCGATGAACGTATCATTGCAGTAGGAGCTATATCTCCTTGTGGAGAACGTAAAAGTAAAATCTCATGCGATGGAGAAAGTAAATGGGGAAGCCAATTCGGTCCTGAATTAGATATAATGGCTCCTGGTGTATTAATCCCTACAACTGATTTGACAGGGAAGAAAGGACTTGATAATACTAGCGATTATACATCTAGTTTTAATGGCACTTCCGCTGCTTGTCCTCATGTTGCTGCTGTTGCAGGGTTAATATTGTCAGTCAATCCAACTCTTACCGCAAAACAAGTTGCTAACATCATTGAGTCAACCGCACAAAAAGTAGGCGGATATAACTATACAAAAAAAGAAGGACGTCCTAATGGTACTTGGCATGAAGAGATGGGGTACGGCTTAGTAGATGCCTACGCTGCCGTGTTAGCTGCACAGCCTAAACATATTCAAAATCAAGTGTATCTATCAGGACAAGAGGTATATGAATATGCTACCGAAATTACAGCAGGCTACGCAGTAACAGATGCAAAACCATATGGTGATGTCGTACTTGAAACAGGAAGTAATGTAACTTTAAGAGGTATAGATAAAGTTATATTAAAACCAGGTTTCCATGCGAAGGCAGGCAGTAAATTACACATCCAAGTAGATGCCCCCACAACCACACAAGCGACTGCAGCCCCTCAGCGCATAGTACCCAAAATATCTTCTTCAAATGATGCTAATTCAACCTATGAGGATGCAACTTATAATGGCGTAGAGAACCTAGAAAACAACGTGATTGTATCCACTTCCATCTATACTATAAGCGGTCAATTGATACAAACTATCATAGGTGATGAACGTGATGCCACCCATCTTCCTAATGGAATGTATATCCTACAACATCGCATGAATGATGGAAGTGTGAAGAGTGAAAAAATCATTAACAACAAATAAGATTATTAAGAAACAATATAAACGAAATTTAAACAAATGGCAGGTTTCTTTGGAACTATTTCAACAACGAGTTGCGTCACCGATGTCTTCTACGGCACGGACTACCATTCCCACCTCGGTACACGCCGAGCTGGTATGGCAACTTTCGACAAGGAGAACGGCTTCAAACGAAGCATTCACAATATCTCCAACTCACACTTCCGCACGAAGTTTGAACACGAGTTGGACGAGTTTAGTGGCAACGCGGGCATTGGTATCATCTCCGATACCGATGCACAGCCACTGCTCATCAATTCGCACCTCGGTCGCTTTGCTATCAGCACCATTGGCAAAATCAACAACCAAGACGATTTGGTTGCTCACTTACTTGAGCAAAAAGTGCACCTCTCCGAGTTCAGTAGCGGACGTGTAAACCCTACAGAATTAGTAGGTTTGCTCATCGTGCAAGGCAAAGACTTTGTAGAGGGTATTGAGAATGTGTACAAGCAGATCAAGGGATCTTGCTCTATCCTCATCCTCACCGAAGACGGCATCATTGCTGCCCGCGACTCATGGGGACGCACACCTATTATATTAGGTAAAAGAGACAACGCCTACGCGATTGCAAGCGAGTCATCATCGTTCTTCAATCTCGGCTTCCAAACTGAGTATTTCCTCGGCCCTGGTGAGATTGTACGCGTGTATGCAGACCGTGTGGAGCAACTGCGCAAACCCAACGACAAGATGCAAATCTGCTCTTTCCTTTGGGTGTATTACGGTTTCCCTACTTCCGACTACGAAGGTCGCAATGTGGAGCAAGTGCGTTATGCGTGCGGTCATGCGATGGGTAAGAGCGACGATGTGAAAGCAGATATTGTCTGCGGTATTCCTGATTCAGGTATAGCTATGGCGATTGGTTACTCCCACACTTCGGGTGTGCCTTACCAACGCGCCATCACCAAATATACGCCTACTTGGCCACGCTCTTTCACCCCTTCACAACAAGCGACACGTGATCTTGTGGCTAAGATGAAGATTATCCACAACTACTCTATCCTTCGTGGCAAGAGCATTCTCTTCTGCGACGACTCCATCGTGCGTGGTACACAATTGCGCGATAATACCCGATGTCTATTGGAAGCAGGAGCCAAGGATGTACATATGCGTATCGCTTGTCCACCGATCATGTATGGCTGTCCATTTACCAACTTCACCACATCGAAGTCAGATATGGAACTCATCACTCGTCGAATCATTGCGGATCTGGAGGGCGAAGAAGCAGCCAACAATCCAGAGCGCATCAAGGCATATGCTACGACCGACTCCTTGGAGTACCAACGCATGATCCGTGCTTTGCGTGACCGCTTCGCACTTAAGTCACTCAAATACACCAAAATAGAGGACCTCATTGCCGCCATCGGACTACCCAAGTGCAAAGTCTGCACCTTCTGCTTCGACGGCGCCAATCCCGAAGAATAATCAATCCCCACGGATTACACGGATGAACACAAATACTAAAAAGATCAGTGAAAATCTGTGAGATTAGTGGGAAATATAAATACAACATGACTCCTTTTAACAACGAGAAATACATCCGCATACAGTCGGAGCATATCAAAGAGCGTATTGCGCAGTTTGGTAATAAGCTTTACCTTGAACTCGGTGGTAAACTTTTTGACGACTATCATGCAAGTCGTGTACTGCCTGGTTTTCAGCCTGATAGCAAACTGACGATGCTCACCCAACTCCGTGATACCATGGAGATTGTCATTGTCATTTCTGCTGCCGACATTGAGAAAAACAAAGTGCGCCAAGACTTAGGTATCACCTACGATGTGGATGTATTGCGCCTCAGAGAGGAGTTTATGAACCAAGGGTTCCTCGTTAACTCCGTGGTTATCACCCACTACAGCGGTCAAGTATCGGCACAAAACTATAGTCAGCGTCTTGAGCGACTTGGCATTAAGACTTACTTCCACTACACCATTGAGGGTTATCCACACAATGTGGCGTTGATTGATTCCGCAGATGGTTTTGGTAAGAATGATTATATCGAGACAACCCGCCCATTGGTGGTTGTTACGGCTCCTGGTCCTGGTAGTGGCAAGATGGCAGTTTGTCTGAGCCAACTCTACAACGAGCATGTGCGCGGCAATCAAGCGGGATATGCGAAGTTTGAGACTTTCCCTGTGTGGAACTTGCCACTCAAGCACCCAGTCAACAAAGCCTACGAAGCGGCTACAGCAGACCTCAACGATGTGAATATGATTGACCCATATCACTTGGAGGCATACGGCAAAACAGCAGTAAGTTACAACCGTGACTCGGAGATTTTTCCAGTACTAGATGCCTTATTTACAGGCATTTATGGTCACAACCCATACAAATCGCCTACCGACATGGGCGTGAATATGGTGGGTTTCTGTATCGAAGATGATGAGGCATGTTGCCAAGCCAGCAAGCAGGAGATTATTCGTCGTTATTACCACGCGCTGAATGATTTTGCCAATGGCGATATCAGCGAAGCAGTAGTCAATCGTATTGGTCGCTTGTTCCAACAAGTAGGAATCTCCACAGCCGACCGCAAAACCACAACCGCCGCTAACGAACGCAAAGAACGTGATAATAGTATGGCAGTGGGCGCGATTGAGTTGCATGATGGTACCATCATCACCGCCGAAGCCTCTCCTCTACTCGGCTCAAGTGCTGCACTTTTGCTGAATGCGACGAAGTATTTGGCGGGCATCGACCACGATGTGAAACTCATCCCACAGGAGATGATTGAGCCAATTCAGCATACTAAGATTAACTACTTGCAAGGGCGTAATCCCCGCTTGCATACGGATGAGGTATTGGTAGCATTGTCGGTATTGAGTTTGCATGACGAGAACTGTCGTAAGACACTCGAAGCCCTACCCCAGTTGGCAGGATGTCAAGTGCATAGCACCGTTATGCTATCTGAGGTGGACCGCAAGATCTTCCGCAAGTTAGGTATAGAACTCACCTGCGATCCTGTGAAGAAATAATCGTTCGAGCCATTAGGAGAGATAAGAAAAAAGTTTGTTCTGGTGACAAAGCATAAGGGAGCCATCTTCACGACGGAGGTGCATTCCACCGCCCTCGCAATAGCGAAATAGTTTGCAGTTGTTGCAAGGTTCTAACTGTTTCATCCATTTGCGATTGCGGTAAGTTGTAAAACCATTCTCCCATACTTCCCAAAAATCATCCTTGTAGATATTGCCTTGGTAGTACTTGCCACGAATGCTCGTGCAGGCGGAGATACTGCCATCAATGAGGATAGAAGCGACACTCACCCCCGCAGCACAATGGAAGAGGTGGTCGCGCACTTCCAATTCATAATCAGGCATAAAGCCCTCGCAGGAGTAAGAGATATGCAAGCCCTGTTTGCGTTTCTCGCGAATATAGTCTAGCAACTGACGATGCTGCTCGGGAGTCAATAATAGTTCAGGATTCTCCGCAGCACGCCCCATAGGATCGATAGTTATTAATCGCCAGTTGCGTACACCAATAGACCACAGGTGCTCGCGCATCTCATCCAACTGGTGGATAGTGCGTTGATTAACGCAAGTCACCACATCCCAAATGAGCGACGGCGCAGCAGCTGCCAGTTTGATGGCGCGAGTAGCGCCCTCAAACGCAAGCGGGTGTTGGCGGAGCCAGTTGTGGTCGAGTTCCAAGCCGTCAAAACTAATGGCCATAGAGCGCAAGCCCGCAGCCATGAGTTCTTTGAAGCGTTTCTCAGTCAGAGCCAAACCATTGGTGACCATTCCCCAAGGATAGCCGCGTTGCTTGAGTGCTGCGCCTACCTGAGCAAGGTCGGTACGCATCAGCGGTTCGCCACCCGAGATGATGATCAGCACCTTGTGTGGATCGACATGAGGGGTGACTGACTTGTCCAACACATTGAGGAAATCGCCCGCTGGCATATCGGGTGTTACTTCGCTACTGCTGCAATCACTACCACAATGCAGGCAATGGACATTGCAGCGGAGCGTGGACTCCCAAAAGAGTTGTTGCAGTGGGTGCAACTGTTGAAGGTTCTTGCGGCGAAGCCGCTCAAGCTCGAATATAATGCGTTTGCGAAGGTTCATATGGATTTTTTATTAACGACAACTTAAACAACATAAACCAACAACTATTCCGCTGGGGAACTAATAATCGTTCGAACGAATGTGAGATAAGAACATACCCCAGCGGCTAGGAAATGTTATTTCTTTTTGAGTTGGATATCTAATTCTACAGAATATGAGCAACTCAGTTCTTCATGGGGAGTTAACTTCATATCAGATATAGCAATCCTTGTTGTGTCAGAAGCATACTCTTTCTTTGGGTCATACACAACTAATTGCAAGGTATCCGCTCCTTTCCATGTCCATAACTCTGCATGATATTCACCAATACTATCGCTATGGAAATCGTCCGTACGGACAAATTGATCCAAATAGAAATGTACCCGCATAGAATCCAATGGTTGGTTTTGCTCATCAGTTATCTGTCCAGTCACTTTGTATACAGCCATGTCATCTACAGGCATTGGACCATACATACACACCATACTACCTCCCCTATCACATGAAGCGGCAAATAATCCCAAGAGCGATGTCAATAGGGTGTTTAATAAAATACGAAATCTTTTCATAACTATTTCTTATCTCGCCTAACGGCTCAATCGATTACTACTTATCTCGGCTTATGCCTTCGAACGATTACTTCTTTTTGAGTTGGAGTTCAGTATTGAGAGAAAAATATTGCTTTTGTACATCACCTAAATCTTCAATTCGCTGAAATTCGATTTGGTTAGTTGATACCCGCACAGAATCAGCAGCATAGACATCTGTAGTATCGTGAGCTACTATATCTATCGAGTCAGAGAATGCAACATGATATTCAATATATTGCTTGGAAAATTCACCAGATTCATTTGTGTAAATTGTATCAGAAAATCCATAATGTTCATCCTCATTTCTTAGTATCACTTGTATAGACTCCAGCGGTTGATTGCCCTCGTCTAATACCCTGCCCTCAATATCTACATATCCTTCATAATCAAAAGGTGCAGGTCCATAACATGCCGTTACGACAAATGCCACACTAGATAACGAGAAGAGACGAATAAATTTCTGCAAGAGGCTATTGTATTTTTGGCGAAAATCTTTGAGTTTCATACAAATACTATATTAAGATGTTGGAGGGTTTCGATAACTATCTTTATATCGCATATATCAGTCAAACTTTTCCATTACACGAAAATCCTTGATTTTGTCTCTAATCGCAGTATGATTTTGTCTATTTGAATTTTTAATTACTTCGAGTGTCGCATAATTGTTACCCATCCATACACATTCAACGATAGGTACTTCTGTAACACTGAACTGATTTTCATCCGACATGGTTAGGAGAGTCATATTAACTATTTCATGGTTTGCTTGGTAGCTCGACGCTACTATTTCTTCATGAATACCCCATTCTGGTTCTTTGATTTGAGCGACAAAATCTTTGCGGAAACCATCTGTTTCCTCTATGGCATCTGCCATTTTTTTATCATATTCTTCTTTGGTTATTGCTCCTTTGTTAAAGATATAGGTGTAGTGCTCGTCCTTATTGTTGTATTCTTTTTCATCAATAAAACCATACCAACTATATTCTTGACTCAAATTATCCGTGTTTCCGTAGAGAATATATGAGAACTTATTAGAGTAATAATGATAGAGATTGTTGCTAATTGTTTTATAACTTTCGATTGTCTCTTCAGGGAGAATGTAGCAAGCGTATAGCATTACATCCAGATTGTACTCGTCGCTATAAAATTGTACGGTCAAAATAGTTGCATTTTCAATTTGTTGGCGAATCTTATCTTCTGCATTTATTAATGTGCTATCTAATTGAATATTATTGGCATATACGAAAGTACCATCCACATACTCTTCCGTTTCTACTACTTCTTCATGGATTTTAACAAAGCCTTTTTGTTGTAGAATTTGTTCCATATGACTCAGACTCTGCACCTCATTTCCTAACTCAGCCAAGTTAATCAGCACATTTTTCTTTTCTAAAGTGGTAGGTTCGCAACTTACAAAACCAATCATCATGGCGCACAATGCCATGCAAGTGAAAAGGATTTTTGTTTTCATAATCATATATGTTTAAGAGGTTGGTATTAAATTTATAATCAGCCTTTGTATTGTTTGTAAAGATTTTGCTCCATATTTAGCGTATGGGGTTGCAAAGTTACAATATTTTTTTGAATTATACAAGAGGAAGCAGTAAAAAAGTGAACATTAGGAGATAAGGGGCATACGTGAAGGTACTGAATTGTGCGGTTATTGTGCGGTAATAGTGCGGTTATTGTGCGGTGCGAACGGGGATAGTATGGGGGTAGAAATAAAAAAAGAATAGACTACCGATGTGGGTAGTCTATTACTTTTGATATATCTTATCGGTTCTTACTTAGCGTAACTTACGGCACGAGTTTCACGGATAACCGTAATACGAATTTGACCAGGATAGGTCATCTCGTCTTGGATTCGCTTAGCGATATCGAATGAGAGGAGCTCGGTCTCCTTGTCGCTGAGTTTGTCGGCACCCACGATTACACGGAGTTCGCGACCCGCTTGAAGTGCGTAAGTCTTGGTCACGCCAGGATAAGACATAGCGATATTCTCGAGGTCGTTGAGACGTTTGACGTATGCCTCTACAATCTCACGGCGAGCACCTGGACGTGCGCCAGAGATAGCATCACACGCTTGTACGATAGGAGCAATGATAGATTCCATCTCACATTCCTCGTGGTGAGCCCCCACTGCATTGCAGATATCTGGTTTCTCGCCATACTTCTCGCAGAGTTTCATACCGAGCTGTGCGTGTGGCATCTCCATATCCTCATCGCTGACCTTACCAATATCGTGAAGCAGACCTGCACGGCGTGCCTTCTTGACATTGAGTCCCAACTCAGCTGCCATAGCCGCACAGAGATTAGCTGTTTCGCGTGCGTGCATAAGGAGGTTTTGACCGTAACTAGAGCGGTATTTCATCTTACCAATAAGGCGAACGAGCTCAGGGTGCATACCATGGATACCCAGATCGATGGTAGTACGTTTACCTGTCTCGATAATCTCTTCTTCTACTTGTTTGGTGACCTTTGCCACCACTTCTTCGATACGAGCAGGGTGGATACGTCCGTCTTGCACGAGTTGGTGGAGGGAGAGACGCGCGATCTCTCGGCGCACAGGGTCGAAAGCAGAGAGAGTGATTGCCTCTGGAGTGTCATCCACTACAATTTCTACGCCAGTAGCAGCCTCAAGGGCACGGATATTACGTCCTTCACGACCAATGATACGTCCCTTCACCTCATCATTATCAATATGGAATACCGAAACAGCATTTTCTACAGTCGCCTCAGAAGCAATGCGTTGAATAGATTGGATAATAATCTTCTTAGCTTCTTTGCTTGCGGTGAGGCGAGCTTCGTCCATGGTGTCGTTGATATACGCCATGGCAGCAGTCTTAGCTTCATCACGAAGCGCATCTACGAGTTGCCTTTTTGCTTCTTCAGCAGACAGTCCTGATATTTGCTCAAGTTGTTGTTCCGCTTTTTGGTGGAGACGTTCAACCTCTTGTGCTTTGTGTTCAACAGCCTTTTGTTGATTTTCAAGCTGTTGACGTTGCGTATTCAACTCGTTTTGTGCACGTTGTACCTCACTCTGCTTTTGGTTGAGTTGTTGGTCACGTTGTTGCTGACGTTGTTCTTGTTGGTGGAGTTTTTGTTCTGCCTGACGAACCTGGTTTTCGTGCTCAAGTTTGAGAGCAATAAATTTCTCTTTTGCCTCGACAATTTTGTTTTTCTTGATCACTTCGGCTTCTGCCTCCGCCTTTCGTAAGATTCCTTTGCTATGTATCTTGAAGATTATGAAGCAGATAAGCGCTCCTATCAACATACATACTAGTCCTATAATTACATTTAGTAGCATATTTTTTTATTTAATGTGTTGTATAATTAGTTTATTTAGTTCTTGTATTTTCTCATCAATAGGTTGCAGGCGATTCGCATGCGCATCGGCCGTAAGATTAACAGCCATATCCAGTGCCACATACACCCATAGTTGCTCTGCGGACTTATTAGGTGCTATCTTCTGATAGTGTCGATACCGTTCGTTAATCATCTCTGCTGCTTTGCGATACAAGTGCTCCTTATCCGCTGGTACGTTCAGCGAAATATGGTGTGCATCCAACTGCAGAGTGATATGTTGCTTACGCTGTTCCAATTATCTCAAATTGTCAATGTTTCAGTACCTCCAATGCTTTGTCCACTTGCGCAATGAGAGCCGTCAGTCGTTGTTTAGCTTTCTGCCGTTCCTCATCATGCCCTTCGTCGCTCACCAACAACGCATGCGCCGTATTCAGGCGTTGGTACTCTTGCTTGAGTTGCTGCAATTCAGCATGCGACTGCAGTATCTCTTCTCGCTGACGGATATTCTCCTCTTTAAGCAACTGCATATCCTCCTGCAACTTCTGATACTGAGCCAAAAGTTGTTGGATATTTTGTGCTAAAGCAGCGAGCGATTCCATCGTGCGCAACCTTATTTTTAGAAGCTATAGCCTACGCCGAGACCCAAGATGCCCTTGAACTGAACGCGCTCAGCCGACACGCCATCTTTATCGGCTATCTTCACACCATTGTAGTATTTGAGTGAAGTAGAAAGGGTCACGTTGAGGCATTTGAGAAATTGGTATGAAATAGCAGCATCCCAATCCACGTCGAAGTTACCGAAACGGCGATTGTTGTCGCGATAACCGATGAACTTATTCTCTGCATCAAACATCTCAGTCTTATCCCAAGCATATGGGGTAAAGAGACCAAGAGTGGTGATAATCTTCAAATCCTTGTAGGTATAGTTAATCCCCCCCTTGAAACTAAGACCAAGCTCAGCCTTGGCATTCTTGTATATTTTGTCATATGTGCCGTCTGCATTTGCCTCTTTGCTATACACCCAAGTCGCATATTTATCTTGCATTTGTTCGCGCAAACCTGGGTTTGCTCTTTCAAGCGCATCACCTACATAAGCAGTAGTAATCTTACCCGCTATAGGAGAAAGATAAAGCGAGAAAATGGAATTTGGTTTCCAGTCAATACCGACAGAAATATCTGTGTATGAAGGAGAAAGGAATTTAGAAATAATAGGATCCACGGCTTCTGTACCATCGTATGCACGACCAAAAGCAAACTGGCTCTTGAATCCAGCAGAAGCAGTCAGATACCAAGCTTTGTGGAACTGCCAACCAAATTTGGTATTAAAATCAATCACGTCGCTTGATTTTTGGAATGGATCATTCTTTTGATCAATATAAGAAAGTCCGTATTCCAAATTGAGGTTGGTCTCCCAAGAGAGGTTATTTTCATTGTATAACAAACGCACTTTGCCGAAAGCTACGCCATTCACATTGTTGTTACCACCCGCAGCCCAGTTCACTAATCCTGTTGCACTTGCGTTAAGTCCTACAACACCTGAGAAATCCCATGGAGACGGAGTTTGCTCTGCCTCTTGAGCTACCATTGTGGCTGCCAAACATAGAGAGAAAATGGAAAGTAAATATTTTTTCATTTTGTTTCTAATTTTATTAGTTATTATATATTATTTATTTGATTATCAATATTGTGCGGCATCATACACTTGATCTGCCACTTCTGAACCTGCCATTTTTTCGATGATACAGAATGCAAAATCACTACTCAATCCAGGACCTTTAGCGGTAATAATATTCTTCGACTCTACCACCAATCCATCGATATAGCTCTCGCCCAGGTAAGTCTCAAAACCAGGATAGCAAGTTGCTTGTTTACCTTGCAGTATTCCCAAACGTCCCAACACAGAAGGCGCTGCGCAAATAGCAGCAATGAGTTTATCTTGTTGGTTATGAGTTACCAGCAAGTCACATAGTGGCTCACACTCATGCAACTTCGTTGCGCCACCTGGCAGAATCAACATTTCTGCATCCGTAAAATCTACATCTGCAAACGATTTGTCTGCTTTCACTGCTATATGATGGGCTCCTAAGACGCTTTCAACACCTGTTACCGACACGGTAGTCAATGCGATATTAGCACGTCTGAGTAGGTCGATTGTCGTGATGGCTTCGATCTCCTCGAATCCATTGTCTAAGAAGATGTAATTCATACTTGTTTTTGTTTTAGTTGAGTTTGAATGTATAAGTAATTTTACCTATTTGAGGTGTATCTCCTTCTGTAAATTTAGCTTGTCGCGCTGCTTGGAGTGCCAATTGCTGTGTGCCACGATCAGAAATAGTGGTACCATCTGCCACAGTTGCATTGGTCACATTACCAGCCGCATCCACCATGATATTGACGACAACAATGCCAGATTGTGCAAAATTCGACGATGGTTTAGGCATGCGTTTCACATCTCTACCATAGAGTGTCCATTGATTGCCATTGGTCACACCCATTCCTTTCCCCACAGGATTACCTTTCGTTCCCGATGTATTGTTCGCCGACGCATTGTCTGCATTCGCACCTTCAGCAGTACCAGCCTGACCAAAGAGAGCTGCCAACTGGTTAGCCTTATCGATGGCTTCTTGCTCTTTAGCGCGTTGCTCGGCAAGTGCTTTCTCCTTGGCAATACGCTCTGCTTCTGCGCGTGCCTCGTCCTCTTTGCGTTTGCGTATCAACTCTTCCTCCTCTGCTCGGCGTTTCTTCTCTTCTTCTGCCTGCTTAGCGAGTGCCAGTGACTCCTCATCCTCCTGTACCATCAAGTCGTTCTCCGACGGACGAGCAGGAGCTGCTGGAGCAGGGATTTGTTCTACTTGCGTTATTGCATCCAACGGACGTACATCTGGCATTCCTCCACCCTCTTCAGCATCACCGAAAGCCACTACGATTCCTTCATCTTCCATTTGCACTGGTGCTTTCACTTGCAACCACCATAGCAACAAAAAGATGAGGCACATAGAAACAACCGTACCTACCGAAGCGATGATATGTGATTGAGATTGTTTGCTCACTTCTTTGTAGCAATTACGATTTTCATTTTATGTTGATTTGCAATATCCAAGACATGCACCACATCGCGGTATGGGATATCTTGGTCCGCATGAAGAGCCACATACATACTGCTATCTTGTTGCTGGATCGAACTGAGGTAGCCCTCCAACTCATCCGCAGCTATAGTGACCGGTTTTTGTCTTCCGAGTGCCACGTAATAGTTACCCAGATTGTCAATACTCACCTTAGCCACTACTTGTTTGGTAGTAGTCTTCGCACGTGCAGTAGGCAAGTTGATTTTTATATCATTGGGCGAAGACATCGTGCTTGCCATCACAAAGAATAGCAAGAGCAAGAAGATGAGGTCAGTCATTGACGACATCGCAAACGTAGCCTCTACCCTATTTCGTCTTTTCAAAGCCATAACTTCAGTTTAACGTTTATAGTTTCAAGTCAGGATTATGCAGGTTCGTTGAGGAGATCCATAAACTCCATGGTGCGGGATTCCAATTGGCGAACTACGCGATCAATACGAGAAACCAAGAAATTGTAAGCAAACATTGCCAAAATACCTACAATCAAACCACCTACAGTAGTCACCATAGCTTGATACATACCCTCAGAGAGTGAAGAAATCTCAATCACGCCACTGGCATTTTGCGCCATATTGAAGAATGTCTGAATCATACCCAACACGGTACCCAAGAAGCCGAGCATAGGTGCGCCAGCAGCTATGGTAGCCATCAAGACAAGCCCCTTCTCCAGTTTACTTACCTCCAAGTTACCCACATTCTCTATAGCCACCTGTACATCTTGCATAGGGCGACCAATACGAGTAATACCTTTCTCCACCATATGTGCTGATGGAGTATCTTCCTTACGACACAGTTTGATTGCAGAATCAATCTTACCCTCTTTGATATAATCGCGAATACGATTCATAAAGGTCTTATCCTCTTTGGTTGCCTTGGTCAAAACCACCATACGTTCAATAAATAGGTAAATACCAAACGCCAACATCAAAGCGAGTACGATCATAATCCATCCACCATACTCAGCCATAGTGAGCAGGTTAATTGAATTTTCCACTACAGTTTCTTCTACCATAGCCACCGTATCTTGTACAGCAGCTAATGTGTCCATGTCAGTTTGAATTTGAAAGAGCATATTTGTATTGTTTTATAGTTTCTTCTATTCCTAAATATAATGCATCGGCAATCAACGCATGCCCGATACTCACTTCATCCAACCACGGGAAAGCCTCCGCAAATGCCTTCAGATTACGCAAATTGAGGTCATGACCAGCATTGAGTCCAAGCCCTAATTCATGCGCCTTCTCCGCCGCAGGACGGTACATCGCGAGCGCCTCATTTGGATCCTTGTCATACATCTCCGCATAAGGACCCGTATAGAGTTCCACACGATCTGCACCCGCTTTAGCCGCATACTCCACCATCTCTGCATCAGCATCTACAAACACCGACACACGAATTCCTGCCAACTTAAAACGTTGAATGATAGCCGTCAGTTTCGCCAAGTGCAACTTCGTGTCCCAACCATGATTACTTGTGAGTTGATCATGGGCATCGGGCACCAGCGTCACCTGAGTTGGCTTCACCGCCAAAACCAAATCCATAAAAGCAGGCTCTGGATTACCCTCTATATTAAATTCAGTCTCCACGATACCCGCCAATGCATGCACATCCGCACGAGTAATATGCCGCTCATCTGGACGTGGATGCACCGTAATTCCCTCTGCACCAAAGCTTTCGCAATCACGCGCAAATTGCTCTACATCTGGCAAATTGCCACCACGTGCATTGCGCAATGTAGCTACCTTATTTATATTTACGCTTAATCTTGCCATAATCGCTGCAAAGGTACAAAAAAAAATAAAGATACGCAAGATTTTCACAAAAAAAATATGCCTACTCTGAGTTTACAAACCATTTCCCTTTATTCTCCCTCTACGCATCTTTCTCGAAACCACTTCATTACCACACCGATACCACTCCATTACCATCCTATACTTTCCTCGTAGGTTGCAAGGAGTATTCATATATTTGGTTCAAACAGCGCTTGTAGTTCGTCAAAGCGAGCGACTGTATCCGAACCATATTTCCACAGATGAAGTCGAATCTTAGCCATCGGTTTATCTTGTCCGAGTTTGGTTTTAGAATAAAACTTATCGGCATAACATATCAGTTTCTCCTCCAATGTCTGTGGCGAATAATCCCGCAGCGGTATAGGCAACTGCTCACGAATAATCTGCTCATAGGTGATTCCTGTGCCAGTATGACGTTCTGCAACTGCGGCATGCTTCGGCAAACCCTCTTGACGGAGTATCTCGGCACCGAGATAACCATGTTCGATATAGGCATGTGTACCTAAACAATGAATTTTAGGAGCATCACAGAGTACCACACCAATATCATGCAGCATTGCTGCCTCCTCCACAAAAACTGGATCCACCTCACCAGATTCTATCCATTCGGGATGAGCCTGTAATATGGCAAGAGCACGATCTGCCACCTGACGAGAATGTGTCAGCAAAATATGCAGAAGCTCCACATTTCCACCACAATACTTCGCTATTATCTGATTATAATCAATCATCTCACTTTCAACTGTCAACTATCAACTGTCAACTGCAATCATCACTTTCCCCAATTTAATTTATCTTTGAGCGATTGCATAAACGACTGTCCTTCCACATGCACAATCTTAATAGTGCGTTGCGAGCGCTCGATATGCAATTGAATATCTTGATTCAAGACTTGGCTACGTCCATCTACACTAAGCATGAAACTGCCATTACGGCTTGAGATCTTAACATCGATTTTGCTATCATCAAGTACAACCAGCGGACGGATATTAAGGCTATGGGTGGCTACAGGCGTAAGGATGATGGCATTAACATGAGGGTCCAGCAATGGACCACCCACACTAAGATTGTAAGCGGTTGATCCTGTAGGAGTTGCCACCAATAAGCCATCCGCTTTGTAGTTATGAAGAAATTCGCCATTGAGGGTAACATCCACCGTAATCATACTACTCAAACCCGACTTTAGAATGGCCACCTCATTGAGCGCATAAGGCGAAGCAATCTTACCATCTTGCTGACAAGTTACCTCCAGCATACGACGTTGTTCAATGGTATAATTATTCGTAATCAGTTGATCAAGCACCGCATCAATATGCTCCGTTTGAACCTCTGCGAGATACCCCAAATGTCCACAGTTAATACCCAAGATAGGTATATCCAAGTGCCCTACCAGTGATGCCGTGGGAAGAAAAGTGCCATCACCACCTACAGAAAGTGCAAAATCAATCACCTCGCCCGTCTGGGACATATAATCCTCTACCGAAGGAAACTCACGATTAAACGCTTCATGACGCAGTTCATGCGACAGGACGATATCTACTCCACGCAGTTGAAGAAACTCAACGATATGCTTTACCTCGCGGATAGTTTCCGAGCGAAGGGTATTACCAAAGATAGCGATAGTCATATATGTTTAGTGTTTAGTGTTTAGTGTTTAGAGTTTAGTGAATTTTTTAAACCATTGAGCAGCGCAGCAGCATCCATACGCTTCTTGCCTGGCAATTGTAACTCAAGCAGATCAATATACCCATCACCACAAGGAACGATGATATGCCCCTTCTGCTCAGCGAGCGAAGTGACTGCCACCTTATAAACCTTAGCACCTTTGAGCACATCTCCCAACGGATGAGATGCTGGTAGCTCATTGATCCATGCTGCTGGATAGGGACTCAAACCACGCACATGATTGCGGATACGCTCGGCATTCCACGAAAAATCAATCGCACAAGTATCTTTAAAAATCTTAGGTGCAGGGCGCAAAGCGATCGTATTGTCTTGTGGCATAGTAGAAAGTACTACTCCCTGATTCTCGGCATCAATGATGGCATCTACAGTACGTGTCACCAACGTTGCTCCCATGGTCATAAGGCGATCGTGTACAGAACCAACATTTTCATCTGGAGCAATAGATATACGCTCCTGCAAGATGATATTACCTGTATCTATCTCATGCTGAAGCATAAAGGTGGTGGCACCTGTTTCGGTATCGCCATTCATCACCGCCCAGTTGATAGGTGCTGCACCGCGATACTGCGGTAGCAGGGATGCATGCAAATTAAAGGTACCCAACCGTGGCATATTCCACACCACTTCCGGCAACATTCGGAATGCCACTACAATCTGCAAATCTGCTTGATACGCACGTAGCTCTTCAAGAAACGTTTCGTCCTTCAGGCGCTCTGGTTGCAACACGGGCAAGCCAACCGATAGGGCATACTGCTTGACCGCCGAAAATTGCAATTGGTGTCCACGTCCCGCCGGTTTGTCGGGCATAGTCACCACAGCCACTACTTGGTAGCCCCCTTCCACCAAGGCACGCAAACTCTCCACCGCAAAGTCAGGCGTACCCATGTAAATAATTCGTATTGATTGCTTATCCATTTCTCTAAACACTAAACTCTAAACACTAAACTATCTAAACGTGTGCGCAAAGCCCACACTAATCAACTCCTTGAATTGAACTTGCGACCTATGGTCAGTCACTTGCTCTATCGTACCATCATAGCGAGGGTGGAGCATGACTTTTGCCGACAAGTATCGATTAATAATAAAGTCCACATTGACTTCTAATTCCGTTTCTATTTGCTTATAGTTGGTAAAGAAATAAAATTTCGTATCCAAATGTATCTCTCGTAGAGGTTTCCATTTCCATTCTACTCGCAAGGCACTACCTATTTCGTGCAAGATATTTTTCCCTGCTTCAATACCATATTCTGTCACATTTACACAATCTGCATCTGCGATATTGGCATAAACCAGTTTATATGTTGCAGGCGAAAGGTTGATTGACAAACCCTTAATTGGTTTATAGTCCGCACCGATACCCATCGTATAGCGAATTGGTGTTAGGAATGTGGTATTGAGGAGATTGGTATTCTTCTGATAGTTCGGAAAGAAGTTTGTTCGAAATTCAACAAACATAGACGCATACCAATGTTTATGAAACTGATAACCCAACTTACTATAAACCTTAAAGATATCATCCGTTGTATTCATTTTTCGGAGCGTATCTCCACTCACCGTGCTCACACCCACACGCCATTCTGCATTGTTCTCCCAAGAGAGATTATTCTTGTTGTAATTGGCAAAAGCTTTTGCCGACCAAAGCATGGAGAAGGCATTAGCCGCTCCTTGATGCCAATTTTCGGTGGCATAGTTCTGTGTCAGTTGCAGCGACATATTGGCTTCTCTTCGCCAAGGCGAACGCGAATCGCGCAACGCACGTGCAGCATCCAAGGCATCCTCACGAATATTACGCACAATGGCCCGTTGTATTTTACCACGTCCAATTGCCACCTCCTTCAATCGATCTGGATCGCTGACCGAAGTGTATAAATCAGCATGATTCCGAGTAATATATCGAAGTGCATTGCGACGAATAGCAGCTACCGAATAGCGCTCATCAGCAGCCGTATCGTTCAACGAACGCATTGGCTCTGGCACATACATCAAAGGTACACACAACGGATGAGGATAGCGTTCCCAAATCGTATCACATACCACTACCATCGAATCCGCCAACATCACTGTATCTTGATGTAAATCACGACCTTGCTGTGCCACCAACTCCAACAACAACGCGTCGTCATCTACCGTTTGCGCCATGACAGTGGAGATGAAGGCACTACACAATAGCACTATGAAGATACGCCACCTCAAGGCAATGCAGGACGTTTAAAGGCACGAATAATCAAATAAATACCCCAAATCACAAATGGCAAGGACAGCAGCTGCCCCATATTCAACACATGCCCCGCCTCAAAAAGCTCCTGGTCATTCTTGATAAACTCCAGCATAAAACGCGTAAAGAAGATGATCTCTAGGAAAACGCCCAAGAGCAATCCCTCGCGTTTGTATGCCTTACCTTTCCAATACATGAGCCATGTCACAACAAAACCGACTATACAATAGAGCATTTCGTAGATTTGAGTAGGGTGACAAGGAACAGTCTGACCGTCACGCACGAAGATAAAGCCCCAAGGGAGGTCGGTAGGAGTTCCATAAATCTCAGAGTTCATCAAGTTGCCCAAACGAATCAAGGTAGCCGTCACACAGACTCCTACTACCAAGCGATCCATAATCCACAGCAGTGATGTATGGAACTTTGGCTCTTTGGAGAATACTTTCTTATTAAGTAGCCAAGCTGCTGTCAATAGTCCAAATGCGCCACCGTGACTAGAGAGTCCACCTTCCCAAATCTTGAGCAGTTTGAGAGGATGCTCAATATATGGGTTGCGATAGTTGATATTCCAACCGAAGATTTGCACGGGGTCCGTGGATATGCCCATATACTGGCAATAGGCTTTCATGCCTGGCAAGGTTACATCATGCCACTCGTAGAACCAGCAATGCCCTACCCTGGCACCGATAATAAGACCTATTACCATCCACATGAATAGTTTGTCGGTCCACTCGGCAGGACAATTCTCGTTTTTATAGAGTTTGACCTGAATGAGATAGCATAGATAGATACCAATAGCCCACAGCAAACCATACCAACGAATCCCCCCCTCACCGATATGCACCAATACTGGGTCTATATCCCAAACTATAGCTGATAACATAATTCTTAATTCTAAATTCTTAATTCTAAATTATGCCTCCATTTTACCATGACATTGTTTGTATTTCTTGCCTGATCCACAAGGGCATGGATCATTTGGACGAGGTTTCTTCTCTACGCGGAGAGGTTCTGGGCGCTGTTGCTCACGGGTATCACGTCCTGCTGCAGCTGCATGTCCGCTAGCTTGTGCAGCTTGAGCGACTGCATCTTTTTGGGTACGGTAGCGAGAGTAGTCATGACGTTGTTGCGCATGCGCTTGACGTACCTCCTCAGGATCGCGATTAGGGATTTGTCCACGGAAGAGGATAGAGATGGTACGACGGTTGAAAGCATCCAACATCTGTTTGAAGATATTAAATGATTCCAACTTATAAATAAGCAATGGGTCTTTTTGCTCGTAGCTTGCGTTTTGTACCGACTGCTTGAGTTCATCCAATTGGCGCAAGTGATCTTTCCACTCATCATCAATCACATAGAGCACCATGCGCTTCTCAAACTCGCGGATAACTTCCTTACATTCAGTCTCATATGCTGCTTTGAGATTCACTGCAATATTATAGACCTTCTTGCCATCTGTGATAGGAATCAGAATATTCTCATACATCGCGCCACGCTCCTCGTACACCTTCTTAATCACAGGATATGCCACCTTCTGGAGTGTCTCCATACGGCGCTTAAAGGTCTCTAATGCTGCTTCTGCCAATTGGTCAGCTAAGACATTCTCACGGCTCGAACGGAAGGTATCTTCAGCAAAAGGAACTTCCATTGCAAATACTTGCATGACATCCAATTGGAGTGCCTCGTAGTCCATCGTCGCGCGTGCCTCTGCGATAAGCGCATCAGCAGTGTCGTAAATCATATTGGTGATATCCACACCAATACGCTCACCCATAAGCGCATGGTGGCGTTTTGCGTAGATGACATTACGCTGCTGGTTCATCACGTCATCATACTCGATGAGGCGTTTACGAATACCAAAGTTGTTTTCCTCCACTTTCTTCTGTGCACGCTCGATAGAAGAAGATATCATGTTATGTTCAATCATCTCGCCCTCTTGGAAGCCCATCTTATCCATCAAGCCTGCCAAGCGGTCCGAACCGAACATACGCATCAAGTCATCCTCCATACTCACATAGAATACACTGCTACCTGGATCACCCTGACGACCTGCACGACCACGCAACTGACGGTCCACACGACGACTCTCGTGACGCTCGGTACCGATGATAGCCAAACCACCTGCATCCTTCACCTCTTTGGTAAGCTTGATATCGGTACCACGACCTGCCATGTTGGTAGCGATAGTCACTACGCCTGGGCGACCTGCCTCAGCCACCACGTTCGCCTCGTGTTGGTGCAACTTAGCGTTGAGGACATTGTGCTTGATCTTGCGAAGGGTTAGCAACTTACTCAGCAACTCACTGATTTCCACAGAAGTAGTACCCACAAGCACAGGGCGACCAGCTTTAACCAATTCTTCCACCTCTTCGATAACCGCATTGTATTTCTCGCGTTTGGTACGATAAATACGATCGTTCATATCCTCGCGAGCGATAGGGCGGTTGGTTGGGATAACTACCACATCCAATTTATAGATATTGTAGAACTCACCTGCTTCCGTTTCAGCAGTACCAGTCATACCAGATAGTTTGTGGTACATACGGAAATAGTTTTGCAGCGTGATAGTAGCAAACGTTTGGGTAGCCGCTTCCACTTTCACATTCTCCTTTGCCTCCACTGCTTGGTGCAAACCGTCTGACCAACGACGACCGTCCATCACACGACCAGTCTGCTCATCGACGATCTTAACTTGGTTATCATCAATGATGTAGTCCACATCCTTCTCGAAGAGGGTATAAGCTTTCAGTAACTGGTGTACGGTGTGTACACGTTCCGACTTGATGCTATAGTTAGCTAGTACTTCGTCTTTCTTTTGTTGTTTCTCCTCGACTGAGAGTCCCGATTTCTCAATTTCAGCCACTTCACTACCTACATCAGGGAGTACGAAGAATTGAGTATCTTCCATGTTGCCTGTGAGGGTATCAATCCCCTTGTCGGTCAACTCAATCGTCTTATGTTTCTCGTCGATTACGAAATACAGTTCATCAGTGGCAACATGCATATTCTTCTCGTTCTCCTGCATGTAGAACTCCTCAGTCTTTTGCAAGCGCACTTTTACGCCCGGCTCACTGAGGTATTTGATGAGGGCTTTGCTCTTAGGCATACCCTTGTATGCGCGGAAGAGCGAGAGTTCGCCTGCCTCACGTTCCTTCTCGTCTGTACTCTGCATCTTCGCTTTAGCCTCGGCAAGGAGCTTGGTAGTAAGGGTATTTTGTGTGCGAACCAGAAGCTCTACACGATGTTTGTATTCGTCGAAGAGTTGGTCTTCGCCTTTTGGCACAGGTCCACTGATAATCAATGGGGTACGTGCATCATCAATCAACACAGAGTCCACCTCATCCACGATAGCGTAGTTATGTCCGCGTTGCACGAGGTCCATAGGACTAGTGGCCATATTGTCGCGGAGGTAGTCGAAACCAAACTCATTGTTGGTACCGAAAGTAATATCGCATGCATACGCACGGCGACGCTCATCGGAGTTTGGTTTGTGCTTATCAATACAATCTACGGTCAAACCATGGAACATATACAGCGGCCCCATCCACTCGGAGTCACGCTTAGCCAAATAGTCGTTGACAGTCACCACGTGTACACCCTCATGGGTCAATGCGTTGAGGAAAACAGGCAAGGTAGCCACCAGTGTCTTACCTTCACCCGTAGCCATCTCGGCAATAGAGCCACGTTGCTCTTTGTCGTTCTTCACAGCGCCATGCAGCACCACGCCACCAATGAGTTGGACATCGTAATGCACCATATCCCAGATGACCTCGTTACCACCCGCAGTCCATGAGTTATGGTAGATTGCCTTGTCACCATCAATATCTACGAAGTCGAAACGAGGATCAGCAGCCAAGTCACGATCCATTTGTGTAGCTGTCACTGCGATGGTCTCGTTCTCTGCAAAACGGCGAGCGGTACTCTTGACAATAGCAAACGCATCTGGCAGGATATCGTTGAGTGTCTTATCATAGATATCCAGCACCTCCTTTTCAAGGCGGTCAATTTCATTATACACTTTCTCGCGTTTGTCTATATCGAGCGATTCGATGCTTGCTTTGAGTTCAACAATCTTGGACTTATCCGCAGCCACCGCATCTTGCAAGCGTTGCATCAACGCTGCACTACGTGCACGCAATTCGTCATTGCTCAAAGCATCGATCTCAGCGTAGGCTGCTTTGATTTTCTCCACATAAGGCATCACAGCACGCATATCCTTTTGCGACTTATTGCCAAATAACTTTGTTATTATTTCTACAAATCCCATATCTTTTAGTTAATAGTTAACAGTTAATAATTGACATTTCATTTGATTGCACAAATTAGCGTGCAAAGTTACAAAAAAACATTGACATATACAAGTTCTTTGCATTTTTGTCTAACACAATTATAGTATAATTTTATATTTCTCACTATCTTGGATTATCACAAAAACGCCCTTCTGGCCCTTAGGAAGTTCATTTCCAACAAAACGCCCCATGATATCATAAACTCGCATTTCGGAAATAGTAACCACGTCATCCAAATTAGATGCAGCCCCAGCCCACTTCGCATACAATGTTCCTTTCCAACCAGCTGGTATTTCTGTAAATTTCTTACCTCGCAGTGCTTTACTATTGTACCAGCCTCCAAACTCACAACCATCCTTTCTCGGGATAGGCAGTATATATGTTTCCGTAACATAGGTTGGCAATTCTACATCCACCACGCCACCATTGAGTTCCCAAAATATCACTGCTGGGTGTTCAAATACTCCAGTCCCCTCAAAAGTAGCAGCTGCATGTTCTATTCCATAACGATCATAAGTACAAACTGCTATAGTAAGTTTACTTATATCACCTAAACCTGTTAAATTAATATATTTATTATAGGTCATTCTGTAGAGATATTCTGGGTTATCAATTGCATCTTCCCAACTCATACCACGAGGAAAGGCATAGACAGTGAAGCGCTCTGCAGTAGGGTGCGACCACGACAGAATAGAATCGGTAAGTATAATATCTGTAGGTGCAGTAAAAGATTCGTTTGCTTTCCAACTCATTGGCGGCGGCAGAGCCTTTAATTGAAAATGAGATGCTTTAAGTTCCCTGAATAATTGCATATAAGCTGTCGTGTGAAAAAATACTGAACCAGTATAACCTGACGATAAATTCGCACGATTGGCATCTATTTGACGTTGAAGTTCCACGACTCCATCACCATATCCAGAGAGACCTGCAGTAGGATCTGTGACTCCATAGGCTGCTTGTGAAGCAAAAAAATGTACACGCTGACCATTCGAAAGTTTGTTAGAGAAATTCTCGCATACTGTTTTTGCCCACCACTTGCAGAGTACATCATAATCTTGCCTTGTCACTTGAGTGGACCAATAGATTTGTGGATTGAGATAATCCACCCAGCCTTGTTTTGCCCACTCCAATGCGTTACAATAGAGATAATCATACGACTCCATCGCACTGATACCTGCAGGCAGTGAAATACCATAAGCTGCTGCTGCATTAGCTTTCATAGACCAACTTCCAGGAACACCCATACCAAAACGAACCCATGGTTTCACTTCTTGAATAGCCTTATATAACTTGCATATTACGGAATCTACATTGGCACGACGCCAGTCATCATCGGTGCTACCATCTCTGTCCACATCTTTGACATTGGATGGTTTATATAATGCCTTCGACTTGGCATCCTCGCTATAAGTACCGCCATACGCATAAAAATAATCATCCATCACTATTCCATCTATATCATAGTTATTGATAATCTCCATGATGACATTATGTACATATTCGCGTGCTTCCGGATATCCTGGATCTATGATTTGTCCCTTAAAGGAGCTATTATTATATTTAATTATCCATTGTCCTGCATTCTTCCATACCAAATCAGTTGTATCAAGCACTCCAGATGAGGTAACACGGAACGGATTCACCCATACATGCAATTCTATACCCCGCTTGTGGGCTTCTTCAATGGCAAATGCCAATGGGTCATATCCTGGGTCGCCACCTCGCGTACCTGTGAGCGATTGAGACCATGGCTCATAGGATGATTGATAAAGCGCATCACAGAAGGAACGAACCTGCAGACATGCCGCATTCATATTACCAAGTTCCATGATATCGAAGATATTGCACAGCATCTCTTTCTGCGACTGCATGTGAGTTGTTTTAGGCCAATCAATACCATTACCTGTGAGCCACGTTGCACGAAACTCGTGCATGGGGTTCTCCGCGAAAAGGACCACATTTGCAAAAAGGACTGCAAGAAGAAAAATGAGTGTTTTTTTCATTGTCTTATAGTATGATAACAAATTGACCGCAAAGGTAGTATATTTTTTGCACTTATGCAAGAGAAAACAAAAAAAGAGGGTGCTTACACCCTCTTTTAATATGAATCACCAATTATCTTGACGATTAGTAAGGTTTACATACTATTATTTGCTAATGGTAGCACCTTGTGCGTTGTAGGTTGTGCCATTCAGGAGTATGTGGAGATAACCATTTTCAATATACTTACGTTTACTATCTTCTGGTGCTACAATTTGCTCTACATCCGAAGATACAGAAGGTTCAAATTGCACGCGTAAAGCATCAACACTTACCTCACCCTTTCCTGACAAGAAAGAAGATTGGCGAACCAACTTAAAGCCCATGAATTGGTAATCTACGCCTGCTGGCAAAGCCGACATATCAGCCTCTTGATAGAGCCAGCCCGCATAATCCAAATCACAGATCTTGGTATATTGGATATCACCTTCTACAGCCCACTTCGCATAAAGTGTATTGAATGAGTAATCTGCATTGATATACATACCCAAAATAGAATTGCTATTTCCCAAAATAGCAGTCACATTATCAGCCACATAGACAGCTTCACCATTATCCTCAGAGAAGGTATATGAGAATTTATTGGAAGCTAAACCTTCTTTTTTAGAGTTCTTATTAATACCTGTAGATACAGATGCTACGCCTACAGAGTTTTCTTTATCACCCTCAAAGAATACGGTATCCAATGTATTAACCATAGGAGTCGAAGTAGCAACTTCACCACCAGTACGGAAAGTAATGGTAACAGGATCAGTCACAAGTACACCATTGACATCTGCTATCTCAGCTCCAATGACCATCTTATAATCAGAATTTGGTTGCAATGTACCTGCTTTCAACTCAAATCTTGCGGAACCGTAAGGTTCTGGTGCAGCACCATTAAGTTTGATATTACGTGCTACAGGACTAATATCCTTGTCATTGGCATCATAGAGTTTGAGATATTTGTTCGCTGTATTAGCCAATTTACCATCAAAAATAGCGATAAACGCAGCATCCAATGGCACTCCTTCCGAACCATCTACAGGATAAGTTTGAACCACCTCAAGATTACCACGCAATGATGTACGGAACTTGAAAGAGAATGGTTGTTGCATATAATTTTCAAAGGTAGTATCAGGATGGCAAGCACCAGTACCAATAGTAATCGTATATTCGGTACCTGGCTCAAAACGTTTAGCAGGTTTGAAGCGCAATGTACGGTTATCATTCTCAAAACTAATCGTACCTTCAACCGCAGGAGAAATAGTGAGTGCTTCAGCAGTAGCTTCGGTATTCATATCCCAGTTGAAAGTGATAGTAGGTTGTACAGATACCAATACGCTATCTGTTATTTCAACCTTTGGAGTATAAGCAATTACCTCTGGAGGAGTTTGACGCATCAAAGATAGAGCAAATATGCCATATGAGATCTCGTTGTTTTTCACCTCAAGTATTTGCTCTTGTGGATAATAACCCTCTGGTTTTGCCTTCACGGTATAAGTACCAGGTTGGAGATTCCAGAAATAATATACACCATTGTACAATGTGTCGGTAACATATGTATCCAAGAGTTGGTCACCTTGCCAAAGTTCTACCAAGCCACGGAGGATTGGACGATACTCGTCGCGAGTACCCTTGCGCGCTTTGTAATTAGGGAACTCTTGCTTTTGATATACATCATGAATACGACCACCAATTGCACCATATGGCAATTCACCATTGCAGAAGTAGGTATAGAAGGTCTTTGTAAATTGGAATGACTCTTGACGTTTGTAGTCAATATTCATAAGTCGGTATGTCTCAGGCAGATAATCGTGCATCATACCCTCAGAGATCGTACCTGGCACTTTCAAGTTACGCATCACACCATAACCATTAGACCATCCCATGATGGTACGAGCAAAAGTCTTATCACCTGCAATGTTTGGCTCGCGTGACCAGCAGCTCACTTGGTTAGAATATTGGTTATTACCCATCAATGTGGTAATGGCACGTGCTTCATTGCAAACCCACTCTGGAACTTTCTCTGGATAACCATTCAATCCATAAGGGTCGCCTGGTGTAATACCTGAGTGCAATTGCAAGATATAGTTGGATGGGTTACCTGCATTCGAGTGAATAGAGAGCATAAAGTCAGCATTCCATGTGCTAGCCTCAGCAGAGATACCAGAGAGGGAACGGTCATCAGCAGTAGTATTATGAATACGTGATAGCTTGGTCTGGAAGCCTAGTGCACGAAGCATGGTATCAAGACGGAGACCTTTGTCGAGGTTAGAAGTACTCTCCCAGAAACTTTGCTCACGAGTATAACCCAATTCCTCATTTACTACACTGCCTATGAAAATAGGATATAGATACATCAAGCGGTCATCGGAGTCATAACCACCATGACCTGGGTTAATGTAAATCTTGTAGTCCGCTGGATTGGTAGAAGCAGCACGTTTTGCTTGACGCTTCATCTCATTGAGCAAGGTGCCATCCACCTCTTGCACCAAACGTGGCATTTCTTTGCGGATAGGTTGTTCTGTGAGATTCAACTGCATCAAACGAATCTGACCTTTCTCGGTGTGATATACAATACGACCAGAATTAGCGTCCACATTAGGATAGTATCCCATTTCCTTGGCATCAGTCAACTCTTGACGCTCTAAACCGTCCACAGAAGCAATAACGATATTGGAGGAAGTGAAATAATAACCATCGTGTTGGTCGTTCATACCCACAATATAGTCATTTCCAAACCATACAGGTGCATTCACATTACCTACATTAATAATCTCCTTACCATTGAGGTCGCAAACCGCTGTACCCAACTTGGTATTAAAGAGAATCATTGTTTGATCTGGAGAAAGCGATGCCCAAATATAATTGACATCACCGTGGGGTTTGAGCACCACCTTTTCACCATTGCGATAGAGATTCAGTTCGAGGTTCTCATTATCTACACGCAGTGTTGCGTTTTCATCTACAGTTGCTGTTAGATAACTAGCATTTTCTGCCTTGAGATAAGTAACGGTTTTAGCATCTGCAAAACGTGGGAAATAGCCTTCTCCCAACTTTACATTGCTGAGTACACGGAGATCTGCGTTGATTGACAAACAAACGCAAAATAATGTAGCAATAGTAAGAATTTTTCTCATAAAAGTATTATTTTAAAGTTGTTTAATATTGTTCAAAGTAGTTCAACATCGTTTAGCGTTGTGTACCAAGAATGGTATATATTTGGTTATTGCGCTTTATGAGCAATTGACCATTCTCCACGAACTTAGTAGATTCAGAAGATGAAATCGTATTTTCTACACCAGTATTGGTAGAATCATCGCTGAACACCTCAATGATACCTGGCAAAGTAATATAACGTTCACCATTTTCGGTTCCAGTAGTAGGAATAAACTTTAATGCTTTGAAGAGCAATGGAAATATCGCCACATCCTCACCAAATACTTCTTTCACATTGATTTCCAACACATTCTCTTTACCTACAGTTGGATTTAAGAACGTGATTTGATTGGTCGTATTCGAATTGTTAGCACGAAGCATGACAATCACCTTTTCATAAACCGCATCACTAGTAAATGGAATTTGAATCTTTTCTGGCAAAGAATACAATAGTGAGTCTTTAGCCATTTGTACAA
The DNA here is from genome assembly GCA_937901225.1 of uncultured Bacteroidales bacterium. Classification (GTDB taxonomy): domain Bacteria; phylum Bacteroidota; class Bacteroidia; order Bacteroidales; family Paludibacteraceae; genus Colicola. The sequence continues at coordinate 30,021 of CALCGX010000141.1, forward strand.
ACTTATTACGACCTGATCCATAGGTAAAAGTGAGAGTAACAGGAACATCGTCATTAGAAGGAACTGACAATGTAGGTTTGAAAGATGTTGGCGAGGCAGTAAGTTCCCATGTTGCTGTAGCACGGAAGTCATCCCAAACTATTTTGTTAGCCTCAGCCACCTCTACATTTACGATAAGCGTATCCGCGAACTCACCCAAAGTACCCACAATCATGGTTTGACCATTTGTATGACCTGTGATCTCTCCTTGTTCGTTGACTGTAGCAATCGCAGGATCTAACGAGTTCCACTCCAAAGCTTCCGCCAAGATTTCAATCTTATTATTGCCTACCGTACCATTAACTTCCACTTTGTAAGGATGCAGAGCATCACACAAAACAGTATCCAATCGAATAGAGATAGAAGCTGAAATGATAATACGCACATCTAACTCTGTCGAGATATTACCCCAAGTAGCCGTAAGTTTTCCTCCCTCCGTACCAGAAGCAAGCAAACGACCATCAGGTAAGATTTCGCCCAAAGAAGGATCACAAGAGAGTTTTACGTCCACCACATTGGTATCAACGAGAACACCATATTGGTTGTAACCCAAGAATTTTGGTGCTGCAACGCCATAGCGAGGCAATGAATAAATAGGTTGGTATGGTGCAATAGCAGTGATGGTATTATCCACCTCAGGAACGCTTGCCACCGCAAACATACCATTACCACACGCACGCTCGCTGCCATCCGAACCATTATTCATCTGTCCAAAAGGACGAATATACAAGCCCGAACTACCACCGCCATCCCAGTTGACTGCGTAGTGAGCACCATAATGCTTCATGATTTCGCCCAGCACCTTAGTGGTACATCCTGCACTCTTATTGCTACGTCCATCCACTACAAGGAAATACTGGATGTGTCCATCCTCCGATGTACCAAAAGCGGTACGAGGGTGCAATTCGTTCCAGAAATTGGATTGCTCTACTTGACCATTATTCACAATTAGTCCATAAGTGTCACCACCTATACATTGTGCAACATCCACCTCTTTGCCGTCAAAGATGAGCGACATATTTACTGCTACTTCATCACCGACATTGATTGCATCCAAAGCAGCAGCCATGGTACCATGACCTGATAGTACTACTTTACCTGCAGATAGCGGCATAGAACCTATGTTTTGCTGTTTATCAGTAATTTTCAGCCTCATAGTGCCCGAAGTTTGCCAACGTTCGCCAGAAAGAAGCTCTGCTTGGAGCTCTGTACCATAGGCATTGGTGCCTGTGGTAGCAGCGTTGTGGGCATTATAGAGTACGAGTTCGTTCTCGTTGCGTTTATAATTCACATGATGAATTTTAAGGGTATCATTCGCAGTAACAAGTGCGAATGAATAGCCAATATTTGTAGCTAGGATACCCAAGCCTTCATCGGTCACACCACCTGCACGGCGAGATGTGGCAGCCGAAGGCGTGTGCGCGAACTCACTATTCACAATCGTCAAACCAACAGGTAGTCCCACATCACCAGTTGTCACAAAGAAGTCACCATTGGTACCCGCGAAGAAGATCTTGTTATCCGTGGTACTGCGAGTAGCCATTGCAGATGGACGCTCCGTACCTACAATTTGTCCTTTGCCAAGCACTTCCTCGATATGCACATATGGGTTGCGTGTATCTACCGTCAAAAGCCAGCAATCAAGACGCCCTTTGGCATCGCTCTGACGGAGCATACGTAACTCGTAGAAAGTAGCACCAGGTCCTGCTGGATACATTGATAATGTGTCAATGTTGTATGCTACGCCATTCAATGTAAGCGCCGCAAAGGATGAAACGGTAACGCAAATAGCGAAAATAGAAAGTAGAATTTTTTTCATGGTACCTATTGATTTGAAATTTGCCTGCAAAGTTACAACTTTTTTTTGAAATATGCAAACGTTTGTGATTTTTTATAAAAAAAGAGTGTGCCCAGAAGGACACACTCTGAATAATTATTTATAAGATATATCTTATTTTACCTCTGCACCGAGAGCGTTGTATTTAACGCCATTCTTCAAGATGAAGATTTGACCGTTCTCAACAACTTTCTCAGCACCTACCTTAACAGCCTCAACATCTTCTACTGCAGTATTGTCAGCAATAGTAGGATCGATGGTCAATGTGTAAGTAGCATAACCATTGTTGTTAGCGTAGATGTAAAGCACAGCCTCAGTGTCGCTGATTACGTCCACAGAAGGAACAGCGGTACGGCAACCATTAGTAGAAGCACCCAGACCATTGTGTGGGAAGAACCAGAGTGGTGTCATACCATCAAACGTACGGTCAGCATCAGCAAACTTATAGAGCGCAAATGCAGAAGTTGGAGAGCCTGCTGTGTTGGTAGCAGCCATAAGGAGGAAGTAGTCTTCACCTACTTGGAACTCAACGAGACCATTGTGACCAGTGTTCATAGAAAGCACTTCACCTTCATTGTTAGTAACCTTTGTACCAGTAGGAACATTGATGAAGTCATCAACCAAGACAGCACCTTCTTCTGGGTTACCGTAGAACAACATTGGCAAGGTATTGAAACCATCTACATAGAAGAGGTTACCTGCCTCATCTTGTGGGAAAATTTGAGGAGCAGTATTGAAACCAGCAGCGTTGATATAGAGTGATTGGTCAACAGCTGGATCCAAGAGAATAGCCACTTGCTCACCATCACCTACTACACCGTCTTCAATCAACCAACGATATACGAGCCAGTTGTTAGCAGTAGCATCAGCAGCCATAACCACACCATTCTTGGTTACATCACCTGCTACACCAAATGCGTCAAAGCGGAACACGAGTGAATCCAAACCTGGGTTGTCCCAAAGAACGTCATTGATCAACTCTTTAGCCTCACCTGTTTCCTTATTAATAAGGCGCACGCGTGCTTTTAAGGGTGATGCATAATTGGCATCTCTTTCCTTACATTCCTCCACGTCGTATTTAACCTTGTCTTCCAGTTTGTAATCGATGAATTCCAAAACCAGATTACCGGTAAAGTCCTGAATCGGGGAAACCTCCGCAAAAGTTTCTCTTAACCCTTCATCCTGAAATAACTTGTAGGAATTTCGTTGAACTTCAATTAAATTCGGCATAACCATAATCTCATCGATTTTAGCAAAACTATGCCGTTCTCTTAGTGCATGTGTCGTATTGACCAATGCTCCTCACCCCTTAAAGTTTTATAATCAACGTTTGACTTTTACAATATTTTGGAATTGGAATTCAGTCGCAAACTCCATCCATTTTATTAGTCATGTTCTTAAATACTATCACATTTTATTCCATTTGTAAACAAATTTTTTTGCTTTTTGACTGTTTTTTTTACAAATTAATGCGGATTAAAACAATAAAAAAGGCATTTGCCATTGATTGCTCAACAGCAAATGCCTTTGTGTTTAGAACCCGGTCAACGGGAAGTAAAATTATTTTACTTCTACAGTTGCGCCAGCTTCTTCTAATTTTTTCTTGATTTCTTCAGCTTCAGCTTTTTCTACTTTTTCTTTAACAGCTTTTGGAGCGCCGTCAACTACTTCTTTAGCTTCTTTTAAGCCTAAGCCAGTGATTTCACGTACTACTTTGATTACGTTGATTTTGTTAGCGCCAGCGTTAGCCAGGATAACATCGAATTCGGTCTGTTCTTCTTCAGCAGCTGCAGCAGCACCGCCAGCAACAGCAACAGCTACAGGAGCAGCTGCGCTTACGCCGAATTCTTCTTCGAAAGCTTTTACTAATTCGGATAATTCGATAACAGATAATTCTTTAACTGTATCAATGATTGTT
>CALCGX010000142.1 GCA_937901225.1 uncultured Bacteroidales bacterium
CAGCATATACTGCAACATCGCTACAGTCTTCAGACACACCGACTTACCACCCGCGTTAGGACCACTAATAACAAGTATTCGGTTATCCGTGAGGCGGATAGTCAAGGGGACAACGGTCTTGCCTTGACGACGGAAATTGAGCAATAGCACAGGGTGATATGCCTCGCGCCAATCAATCATTGGCTTCTTGCTTATCTCTGGCACTATGGCGTGCATATCAATCGCAAAGAGGGCTTTAGCACGCAGAAAATCCACCTCACCCAGATAAGTCTCTGTCTCCAATATCTGCGGCACCTGCGGACGTATCTCTGCCGTGATAGCCATCAAGATACGCATACGTTCACGACGTTCTTCACCTTCTAATTCGCGGATACGGTTATTCGCCTCTACCACTTGTTGCGGTTCGATAAATACCGTCTTACCTGTAGCCGACTCATCGTGCACGATACCGCCAATCTTACGTTTGTAGGCAGGTGGCACAGGAAGCACTAACCTACCCTCGCGCATAGTGGGTGCAGCATCTTTGTCCAATATTCCCTCCGCTTGTGCCTGACGAAGAATAGCGTTCAGCGCACGGCTAACAGAGCCCTGCGAAGCGGAAATCTCTTTGCGGATACGAGCAAGTTCAGGCGAAGCATTGTCACGCATCTTGCCATAACGGTCTAGAATACGGTCGATCGTAGTAATTATATTCCCCAACTGACTCCCTATTCCCGACTCCTGACTCAGCAGCGGATATTTTGCCTTATCCAACGTAGCAAAGAATCGCTCCAATTGCCCTGCATAGTCGAGCATCTTGCGCAAAGAGAAGAGCTCTGCCTCGTCCATAAAGAGGCCTTCGATACGAATACGCGACAATGCCTCACGCAAATCATATATCTCACCATGAGGAAATGCCAATGCTGGGTCGGTCAACACAGCCATCATCTCGCGCACGCGAGCTAGCAGATCGCGCACAGTAGGATAATGTGTCAGCCATTGCATGGCATCTACACGCTCCTTGCCCAAGCCGGACATACAACACCCCTTCAAGCCATCACGAATGACTTGAAAGTCGATTTTCTGCTCTATATTATGCGGATAAAGCACGAATTAGTCCTGTGGATAGGTGATAACAATATCAAAGTCCATAGCAGGAGGATTGATATTGACATTATCTTCGTATGCAAAATCACTCGTGCGGAAGTTAAATTCTGCCCAACCAATACCATAGGTAAAGTCGTATGTCTCAGTAAAATAGAGCCACTCGCCAGTATTGGTAGGTTCCTCCATGTGTAGCACATATGGCAACAAGTGCTTACGAGCGTAGGTCAAACTGCTGCGATCAAATACGGCATATGCTTTTACTTCGCCATAATTGAAGACCTCTCTGGTAATCTCAGGCATCTCTACAACTGCATAAAAATAATTGTTATTGAATTGATCTTCAGCACCTTGCTGAGTATAAGACCATTCATTGGCATTCACTGTCACTTGAATCGTTTTTAGTGTTGCACCTTCTTGCTCAATATATGTTGGATTGCTTACACAAGCTACCAACGCACAAGTCATACATAACAAAAACAAAATCTTTTTCATAATCTTCCTACTTTTATAAAATTCGCTGCAAAATTACAGTTTTTTTTGCGTATGTGCAAATATTTTTGTAATTTTGCACCCAAATTGGCATATTTATGAAGAAATTTCTTTTACTCTCCTACCTTTTGCTTGCAGCATTAGCGATGCAAGCTCAATCGAAAAACCAAGCATATTTAGATTATATCGCTCAGTACAGGGATCTTGCTATTGCCCAACAACGCAAGCACAAGGTGCCAGCAGCTATCACTATGGCACAAGGCATCCTTGAGTCGGCAGCTGGTCGTTCGGAATTGGCAGTAAAGGCCAACAACCACTTTGGTATCAAGTGTACATCAGATTGGCAGGGTCGTACCATCAATAAAGATGATGATAAAGCCAACGAATGTTTCCGTCGCTATGCACGCGTGGAGGACTCTTATGAAGATCACTCACTTTTCCTATTGCGCAAACGCTATGAGAGCCTATTCGCCTTGCCTATAGGCGATTACAAAGGTTGGGCACATGGTCTCAAAGCATGTGGCTATGCTACCGATCCTAAGTATCCAGAGAAACTTATCCAACTTATCGAACTTTATGAGTTGGACAAACTCACAATGGATGAGCGATTGAAGAAAGGCGGATTTGTTAGCGATAAAGATACCACATGGCAAGAGTCCACAGCAGCAGATGATGTGATTGCTCACGCGCAAGAGAACATGCCTGACTATGTATATCCCCCAATGGAGGATCTTGAGATATTCGACGACCATGCTTCGGGTTACCGCAATGGCGTGCGTTATATCATTGCTGGAGAGGGCGAGACATTTGCTTCGCTGGCATATTTCTTGAACATGCGCGAGCGTACCCTCCGCAAATACAACGACGCGTTGGATACACGCGAGCTTGAGCCAGGCGATATGGTGTATATCTACAAAAAGAAAAAACAAGCTGCACGCAAATACCGCTACTATTATTTCAAACAAGGTGATGATGCGTGGAAGATTGCACAGAAATATGGCATTCGTCTCCAAAGTCTTTACGAACTCAATGGCATACCTTACGGCACGCCACTCAAAACATCTCAACGACTCAAATTGCGCAAGAAATGATTCATAAGGCGCAATCCATAGGCGACCTGTTAGCCGAGTTCATCCGCGGTACAGAGGCAGAGACTACTCTACTCGAGCGCAAAATCCCTCAAGTTTGGTCTGAATTGATGGGCGATGTGGTTGTGCAATTCACGGGCGAGATGGAAGTGAAGAATGGCATACTCTACGTGCATATTCATTCGGCAGCGTTGCGCCAGCAACTCTTTGAACAACGCCACCAGATTGTCAAGAAGCTCAATGACAAAGTCGGTAGTGCTGTGGTGAAGGATATACGACTGTTAGGTTAAAGGTGAAAGGTTAGAGGTTAGAGGTGAAAGTAGAGGAATTGGCATTGCAGCGTAAACGATTCGCACATCTCTCCGACGAGGAATGGCGATGGATGCTCCAACAAGTGGAGGGGCGTCAGCGTACCCATGACAAGTTACCTACGTTTGCACAAATAGAGGATTGGTGGTATCCCGTTCGATTGTCCTGCGAGCAATGTTCGAGCGAAGCCACAGCACGCTATAAAGCAGCGATTATTAGGCAATTAGGCGAGAAGCAAGATATACTGATTGACCTGACTGGAGGCTATGGCGTGGATACCTATTTTCTTAGCGAACAAACTACGCAAGCGCACTATGTGGAACGCAACGAGGAGTTGTGTCGCATAGCACAGCATAACTTCCAGATTGCTAACAAATCAATCCACGTTCACAATACTTCAGCAGAAGACTTCCTTGCTCAATATCCGATGGCAGGAAGCGTGTCGTCCGACGTAAAAAAGGAGGTCGTTGTCTATCTTGACCCAGCACGCAGAGATGCACATGGAGGTAAAGTTTTTCGTATTGAAGATTGCGAACCTAATGTTATCAAAATCTTACCATCCCTTCGCGCCATTTCCAACACCATTCTTATTAAATTCAGCCCCATGCTGGATATTACTTCCGCCTTGCAATCACTTGGCAATGAATGGGATGTGCATGTGGTTGCGCTGCATAATGAAGTGAAAGAAATCATCTTCGTCACAGGCAATAATCGTATTCATGCTGTCAATATTCTTCACGAAGGAAACGACCAATTTAGTTTTACTCGTAGCGAAGAAAAGAGTGCTTTGTGTGCTATGGCAGACTGCATATGTGAGTATATTTATGAGCCCAACGCAGCTATCATCAAAGCAGGCGCATTTCGATTGGTGAGCGAGCGGTATCAACTATACAAGTTAGACCACAATACCCACCTCTATACCGCCGACCAACTCATTGAAGATTTCCCTGGACGTGTGTGGAAAGTAACAGCACAACCCATTAAGAATCAACGCGATATTGCTGCGTTAGGCATACAACGAGCAGCTATACTTACACGCAACTATCCGCTCACGCCGGAAGAACTGCGCAAGAAATTCAAAGTGCAAGAATCTGACAGCCATTTCCTCATCGGTGCACGCATTGCTACCAAACCTACCCTTATACTCGCAGAACGAATCCATTGATTCGGTTGAAACTGCTTGTTGTGATTATCTTTTTTCAGTAAAAATGCAAATAAATTTGGTTATGTCAATAAAAAGTCGTAACTTTGCACGCTATTTTTGTAAAAATAGCAACTGTATTTTTTTAACAGCAATGCAATTGATATGGTAACCAGTGATTTTACCCCAGATGAGGAACGACTAATTGAAGCCGAATTTCAAGCTCTATTAGACGATTACTTGCACTCTATGCACCGCCAACGCGTGGAGGTGATTACTCGTGCGTATCATCTTGCAAAGCAGGCACACAATGGCGTGCGTCGCCTGTCTGGTGAGCCATATATCATGCACCCACTTTCCGTGGCACGTATTGTGGTGAAAGAGATTGGATTGGGTAGTACGAGTATATGTGCTGCGTTGCTGCACGATGTGGTAGAAGACACGGATTATACGACAGAAGATATTGAGCGTATGTTCGGCGCCAAGATTGCCAGTATCGTGGAAGGACTGACCAAACTTTCGGGAGGTGTGTTCGCCGACAAAGCTATGAAACAGGCGGAGAATGTGCGCAAGTTGCTGCTCACGATGAGTGATGATATTCGTGTGATGCTGGTGAAATTGGCTGACCGTTTGCACAACATGCGTACACTGGCAGCGCAACGCCCTGAGAAACAACGCAAGATTGCTGCTGAAACCCAATATATCTATGCACCAATGGCGCACCGATTGGGATTATCGCCTATCAAACGCGAGTTGGAGGACTTGAGTTTCAAATACGAATATCCAGAGAAATACGCAGAGATTGAAGCCAAGTTGCATGCCAACAAGGATATACAGACAGATAGTTTTGAGGAGTTTGCAGCACCTATACGACGCAAACTCACGATGATGGGATATAGTTACCAACTCTTCTCACGTACAAAATCTGTTTATTCGGTTTACAAGAAGATGGTGAAGAAGGGTGTACCTTTTGAGCAGATATATGACTTGGTGGCTGCCCGCATCGTCTTCGAGCCAAGTTCGGAATATTCGGAGAAAGATCAATGTTGGATGTTGTACTCCGCCATTACCGAAATTTACCGTCCACACCCTGAACGTATTCGCGACTGGATCTCCATGCCGAAAGCAAATGGTTACGAGGCATTGCACGTGACGGTAATGGGACAAAATGGTCAGTGGATTGAAGTGCAGATTCGCACCAATCGCATGCACGAGTTGGCAGAGCACGGATTGGCTGCCCATTGGCGTTATAAGTCAGGTGAACATAATAGCACAGAGTTGGACAAATGGCTGCAAGAGATTAAAGATGTGTTAGCTAACCCCGATCCTGATGCTATTGAATTCTTGGATACCTTCAAATTGAACCTTTTTGCGCACGAAGTATTTGTC
>CALCGX010000143.1 GCA_937901225.1 uncultured Bacteroidales bacterium
TGACCGGCACACGCCACTTCAAGCACTAATTAGACAAATAATATTCTACTCCTATAGATTAGGGAGATGTAGGATAATTGGACAAACGAATAAATGAACAATTAGAGCGACACCTCAAAATAGTGTCGCTCTTTGTTGTTTGTTCGGCAGATACATACTCTAATAGGTGTAAATCCCTAACAGCCTTTATGCAGTAAGCGTCCAGCCACGGACAATAGTATCCATCGTGAGGTGGAGATGGAAAGAGTATGTACTTAACCAAAGAGGTCACATAGTCGGAAAACGAAAGTAGGAGAAAAACTACATCGTTTTCCGACTATGAGATTGTTCATCATAATGTCTGTTTTTAAGTTAGTATTAAATCTCACCCACGTTGCTTTCATGTTTTTGTTTCGTTTTTCCTACGCACACCTTAACATATGCGCGCACATGAGCGTTAAGCATAGATGATTGCCCAATTAAATCGGTCGTTTAAATTATGCAATATCAACAGCATTTATGTTTTCTCATTGATAAAAGTATAATAATAATTGCGCACAGTATCGCGATTAACATGCAACACATCAGCAATTTTCTGGAAAGACATTCCGTCAGTTCTCATTCTTGCTATTTGTTGCTCTCTATCATGTAGTTTGTAACTACTCCTACAAAACGACCTACCACGAGGCCTTCCTAATCGTACTCCTTCTGCTTTTTTTCTAGCAAGAGCTTCTTTAGTCCTTTGGCTAATCAAGTTTCTTTCTATTTCGGCAGATAAGCCAAAAGCAAATGCAAGCACTTTGCTCTGTATATCATCTCCGAGACGATAGTTGTCATTGATAGTCCATACGCGACATTCTTTAGTCATGCAAATATTGAGTATTTCCATAATCATGAATAAGTTTCTCCCAAGACGTGATAATTCGCAACAAATAATGATATCATTCTTCTTAACTTTTCGAAGTAGTTTCCCGAGTTGACGAGTTGAGAAATTCTTTGTTCCACTAATAGTTTCTTCAATCCAATCATCTATCAATAATTGTTGAGAACTACAGAAACTGTCAATTTCAAAACGTTGGTTTTCTACCGTCTGTTTGTCACTACTGACTCTAATATATCCATAAATCATAATTAAGTAATTTTATTTTATAAATATGAGATTTTGAAGCATGATTATCTAAAAATATGTTGTTAAACATATATTTCGTTATTGTATATAAAATACTTATTTTTTTTACTACAATTATTTGTTGGAATAAAAAAAAAGCAGTAACTTTGTAGGCGCAATGGGTATGATGTATCCTATGGATAATCGAATTGTCATGTAAAAACGACCAATTTAATTGGGCAGTCATCTATGCCTAATACCCATGCGTGCGTAGAAAAAACGAAACAACAACACAACAATAACGTGGGTGAGAGTCCCACATAATATTAACCAAAACAATAAACGTTATGATGAACAAACACAAAGAGAATGGCTTTCGTAGCCTACTCATGACATTTGCAGTATTTGCAATGTCGTTGGTTAGCATCGCTGCTATGGCAGAACCTATTACGATTGTAGGTAAAGTAGTGGATGCTAATGGCGAACCTCTCGTTGGTGCTAGCGTTGCTGAAGCGGGAACATCCAATGGTACTATTACCGATTTGGATGGTGCTTTTATGCTGAACGTAGAAAAGAACGTTACCCTACATGTATCCTATGTTGGCTACAAGGATTCAGAAGTTCGCGCTCAAAAGGACATGGTTGTAGTACTTCGTGAGAACACCCAAGTGTTGGACGAAGTAGTAGCAATCGGTTATGGTACGCAAAAGAAAGCGAACCTTACTGGTGCTGTGACAACCGTAGATGTTTCTAAAACTCTCGAATCAAAAACCGAGTCTGATGTGGCTAAGGCATTGCAAGGTGCTGTACCAGGTTTGACTATTACCAATGCTACTGGTGACTTGGATGCTGATCCTACTGTAGTTATTCGTGGTATTGGTACATTGTCTAACAGTGGTACTTCTACTCCTCTCTACATCGTGGACGGTGTGCCTATGGAGAACCTTGGTTACCTCAACCCTAACGACATTGAGTCTATCAGCGTATTGAAGGATGCTTCTGCTACTTCTATATATGGTACGCGCGCGGCATTTGGTGTTGTATTGGTTACCACTAAGACTGCTAAGACCCAAGATAAGATAAGTGTCACCTATAACAACAACTTCGCATGGAGCCGTGCCACTGCAACTCCTGATTACCCAACCGTATATGCTCAAGCAATTGCTATGACAGAGGCTAAGGGTTACCTTGGTGAGCGTGCAGAGCTCTTCGGTATGTATGTAGATGAAGAGGCTTACCAAACCAAAGCTAAAGAGTGGCTCGAATGGGCAAAAACTCAAGGTTGGAAGAATAACAAGTCTCCTTATCGCGAGATGGTGTATGGTTTGGACTATGACGAGAATGGTTTCTATGCAGATTGGGATGTAGCTGATATCTTCTTCAACGATGCTACTCCTTCTCAACAACACAACCTTTCTGTTTCTGGTAACTCTGGTAAGACCAACTACTATATGTCTCTAGGTTACAACAATCAACAAGGTATCTTGAACTTCAATCCTGATAAGATGCAAAAGTTCAACGCTACCATCAACCTTTCTACTAAGATTAACCACTGGTTGGAGATTGGTGCTCGTTTCAACATGCAACACCGCAATTATACTTATCCAGAAAACCGCGTAGGTGGTTACTCTAACCTCTGGCGTTGGGGCTCATTCTTCGGTCCTTGGGGATATCTCCAAGATGAGGAAGGTCAAATATATGATGGCTATACATTCCTTGGCGGCTTGAAAGAGGCTGGCGAAGCTTATAAAAAACGTATGAACATGCGCGCTGGTGGTTTCATCAAGTTGAATCTTGCTAAGGGTCTTACATTCAATGGTGACTACACCTTTACTTATCGCGCAGGTAATGAGAAAGCAATTGGTCTGCCTGCTAAATATCAAGTAGATACATGGAGCCCAGGTCTGTTTACAGAAGATTGGAGTGGTGCAATTGCTCCTTATCCAACAGATAGCTACCTCACCCAAACTAATTCACACTACTACAACCACGTAGCTAATATGTTCTTGAACTACAACGGTTCTTGGAGCGGTCACAACCTCAACGTAATGGTAGGTGCAAACATCGACAAGAGCGATTATCAATACCTCACCCTTACTCGTAAAGACTTGCAAGACCTCAACTTGCCAGAGATGATTCTCACCTCTGACTATAAGACCTTCGGTCAAGCACACAGCCATAGTGGTTCTGCTGGTGTCTTCGCTCGTATCAACTATGACTACAAGGGTATCTATCTCTTTGAGTTGAGTGGTCGTTACGATGGTTCTAGCAAGTTCCCATCTCACACACAATGGGCATTCTTCCCTTCAGGTTCTGTAGGTTATCGTATCAGTGAGGAAGCTTACTTTGCAGAGGCTAAGAACTATATTAGCAACTTGAAGGTTCGTGGTTCTTACGGTGTGATTGGTAACCAAGAGATTGGTAGCAACATGTTCCTCGAGACTATGTCTAAATACACCAATGGTATTAACTGGCTTGGTAATGGTGAAGTATTGTACGACTACTTCGGTCAACCTAAGATGGTGGATCCATCACTCACATGGGAGAGCATCGCTACCACCAATATTGGTATCGACCTCGGTTTCCTCAACAACGATTTGAATGTTAACTTCGACTGGTATCAACGTACCACCAATGGTATGTTGGCTCCTGGTAAAGAGTTACCATCTGTTCTTGGTGCTTCTGCAGCTTATGAGAACGCTGGTCAACTTCGCACACGTGGTTGGGAATTGAATATTGACTATCGCCACGTATTCCAAGAGGCTGACGGTTTGGCAATTCACGCGAACTTCAACCTTGCTGACTACAAAGCAACTATTACTAAGTGGGATTCTGACAACCTTATCAACACCAGTTATACTGGCAAAGAGTATGGTGAGATTTGGGGCTTCGAGTACGATCGTTACTTCACTCCAGCTGACTTCAAAGCTGATGGTACATATGCTGATGGCATAGCAGACCAAACTCTCCTTGCAGTAGATCCTAAGTTCAACTTCGGTCCTGGTGATATCAAGTTCGTTGACCAAAATGGTGACGGCGAAATCAACTGGGGTGATGGTACAGTGGAGAATCACGGTGACCTCGTGAAAATCGGTAACACCACTCCACGTTGGCAATACTCTTTCCGTCTCGGTGCTGACTGGAAGGGCTTTGACTTCGACCTCTTCTTCCAAGGTGTGGGTAAACGAGATATGTGGAGCACATCTGCATTCGTAATGCCTATGATGCGTGCAGCTGACGTAACTATCTATGCTAACCAAACTGATTATATTACCAAGGCTGAAATCGAGGCTGGCAACATCCGTCAAGATGCTGACTATCCACGTATCTTCCCTGGTAACGAAGGTTACACCGCATCTTCTTCTATCATGGATGCAGGTCGCAACAACTATGTACCACAAGATAGATATTTGATCAACATGGCTTATCTCCGTTTGAAGAACTTGACCGTAGGTTACACTTTGCCACAACACTTGACACGCAAGGCTACTATCGAGAAGGTACGTATCTACGCTTCGTTTAACAACTTGGCTGACCTCGTAAATCACACCGCTCAATACGGTTTCGACCCTGAGGTTTCAAGAGGTAAAGAAGGTGCTAATTATGGCAACGGAGCATATGCTCGTACTACACCTCTCATGCGCTCATATTCATTCGGTATTCAAGTAACTCTATAATTAATGTTTAACTATCTGATGAATATTAATTATTAATTATTAACTATTAACTAAATTGAATACAATTATGAAAAAGATAATTTTAAGTTTGATGGCTGGTATGGTGATCTTCACAAGTTGCGACTTGTTGAACAATGATCCAGACGATTCTTTCACCAAAGGAAACTTCTTTACCAGCGAAACCAACGTAGAGATGTATACCAATGCTTTCTACAGCGAATGGAGTGGTTATGGAAACAATGGTACTTATGGCACCTTCTATTTCCCTACTCTCAACGATAACCAAGCTGTTACCGGTATCACTACTTGGGATTTCATTACAATTCCTGCTACAGATGGTACTTGGGATGCTAGCTACGAAGAGATTCGTCGTGCTAATATCCTTCTTGAGAACATTGATGGCGTAGAAATGGACGATGCAACTAAGGAATACTACAAGTCTCTTGGTCATCTCTATCGTGCATGGCAACACTTCTGCGTAGTACGTAAGTTTGGTGATTGCTATTGGGTAGATCATTCTCTCACTACCGAGGATACTGATATTCTCTATGGTCCACGTCAAAACCGTAACCTCGTTATGGATAACATATTGGCTGATCTCAACTACGCGGTAGAAAACATGGGTACAAAGAATGCAGATTCTCGCACAGCTTATAACGTGTATGTAGCACAAGCTATTAAGGCACAAATCTGTCTCTTTGAGGGTACATACGCTAAATACCACAAGAATGACACAGAGCGTTCTAAAAAGTATTTGGCAGAGACTAAAGCAGCTGCTGAAGCAATCATTAACTCTGGCGAATTCACTTTGACCCCAGGTGCTGAGGGTTACCGTGCTAACTACAACTCTCTTGAACTCGCTGGCAATACTGAGATGATTATGTACAAGAGTTATGTACAAAACGTTCTCCGCCACGCTACTCAAGACTACTGCTGTGGTTCTACTCCAACCAATGGTATGAGCAAGTCTGCTTTCAATGCATATTTGAAGAAAGATGGTACTCTTGCTGATAAGAATGATGACCATGGTGTACTGGGCACCGAAGGTTACGATGCTGGTAAACCAGTTATCTACCACCTTCTCGAGGCACGTGACCCACGTCTTGCTCAACAAATCGACGGCTACCTCTGCTACGTAGGTAACAACCGCGCTCGTTATGAGGGCGTTCCAGAGCAAGCAGGTGCAGCTGAGAATACAGTAACTACTGGTTATGGTATCTTAAAGTTTGACGAGCCTGTTACTCCATCTTCACTTCGTCAATCAACTACTGGTAACGTAACTGACTGCCCACTCTTCTGGTTGGCTGAGATTCTTCTTACCCACGCAGAGGCTTGCGCTGAGCTCGGTGAGGATGCTGCTGCAAAAACTTCTCTCAACAAGCTCCGTGTACGTGCAGGTATGCCTGAGTACGCTCCAGTTAATGATCCTGCTAACACCATTGGTGTAAGCGATCTCATTTGGGAGATTCGTCGTGAGCGTCGCGTTGAGTTGATGTTCGACAACAACGACCGCTACTGGTCACTCATCCGCTGGCACCAATTGGATTTGCTTGATACAGAGAAATATCCTGATCAAACAAAGGGTGCTTGGATTGATGCTTCATGGCCAGGTGCTGACCAAGTTAAGCGCGATGCTAATGGCTATATTGACCTCAATGACACTTATGTTCGTAAGTTCGAGGAGAAACATTATCTCGCTCCTATCCCAAGTGGTCAAATCGTTTTGAACCCACAAATCGGTCAAAACCAAGGTTGGTAATCATATTAAGCAATAGTTATCAACTATTAAATACAACAACAGGCTGCCTCAAGGCAGCCTGTTTTGTAGAGTGATAACACAAATACTTACATACTCTTATAGATGGCATCGGTAAGCGTTTGGATAAAATCCTTACCTGCCAGATTGAGTCCCTATTTAGAGTAGTTGTAGCCCGTACCTGATTGATACTCGAAATATGACTCATGACAGTTTCCATTAATAGCAGGGTTAAGGTGACCAACGTGGAATAGTCACTTTATCTCGAATATAATTGTATAAAAAAGAAGGCATTTTTTGCATATCTCACGAAAAATGCGTAACTTTGCAGCAAATTCCGAAAATATGGCAAAAATAGACGCAGCAGAAACCCCGATGATGCGACAGTTTCGCGAGATAAAAAACCAATACCCCGATGCGGTATTGCTGTTTCGCTGTGGCGACTTCTATGAGACATACGCTGAAGATGCAGTACGGGCAAGTAAGATTCTAAATATCACGCTTACGCATCGCAGCAACGGCACGAGCAAAGAAGCTAAAGCCTTAGAGATGGCTGGCTTCCCCTTCCATGCGCTAGACACCTATTTGCCTAAACTAGTACGCGCAGGGTTGCGTGTGGCTATTTGTGACCAATTAGAAGACCCTAAACTGACTAAGAAACTCGTGAAACGCGGTGTGACTGAGTTGGTTACGCCTGGTGTGAGTTATTCGGATACTACATTGCAACAAAAAGAGAACACCTGGCTGGCATGCGTAAACTTCGGCAAACGTGAGGTGGGTGTTTCGTTCTTGGACATCTCCACAGGCGAGTTCCTCGTTGCACAAGGCACAAGCGATTATATTGACAAACTGTTGGTGAACTTTGCGCCTAAGGAGGTATTGTATTTGCGAGGAAAGAAGCAAATGTTTGAAGCCGCTTTCGGCAACAAATACTTTACCTTTGAGTTGGACGACTGGATGATGACCCACGACGCTGCGATGGATAGACTGACCAAGCAGTTTCAGGTGCAGAACTTGAAAGGCTTCGGCGTGGAGCAATTGCCTGAAGGCGTGATAGCAGCAGGTGCGATATTGCACTATCTAGATGCCACACAACACTTGCAAAATGGTCATATTCAGCATCTTAGTCGCATTGAGGAGGATAAGTTTGTATGGATGGACCGCTTCACGATTCGCAACTTGGAGCTATTGAGCGGACAGCGCGAAAATAGCACTACGCTCTATGATATCATTGACCGCACGACTACGCCAATGGGCGGACGACTGCTGCACCGTTGGTTGGCATTCCCGCTGAAGGATGTGCGTGCGATTCGCAACCGTCAGACAGTGGTAGAGTATCTTTTCCGCCATCCAGAGGAGCGCGAGATTATTCGTGAGAACTTAGAGCGAATCATGGATATGGAGCGCATCGTGGGCAAGATTTCTACTGGCAGAATATCCCCTCGCGAGATGGTGCAACTGAGTGTGGCATTACAATGCATTGCGCCTATCAAGCAGATTTGTGAGAGCGCAACCGACAATTCGTACTTGCGTTTGCTCGGCGAGCAACTGAGTCTGTGCAGCGAGATGTGCGAGAGAATACAACGTGAGATCACCCCCGATCCGCCTGCTGTACAAGGTCGTCCGAATACCATTGCACGTGGCGTAAACGCCGAACTCGACGAACTGCGCGACATACAAGCCCATGGCAAAGAACGCCTCCTGCAAATACAACAACGAGAGATAGATGCTACTGGTATTCAGTCGCTTAAGATAGGATACAACAATGTGTTTGGCTATTATTTGGAGGTGCGTAACACCTACAAAGATCAAGTGCCTGAGACATGGATTCGCAAGCAGACCTTGGTGAATGCCGAGCGCTATATCACGCAAGAGCTCAAGGAATACGAAGATAAGATTCTCAATGCGGAAGGACAGATTCAGATCATTGAGACACGTCTGTACACCGAACTGATGTTGGCATTGACCGAGTATGTACCACAAATGCAGATGGATGCCAACGTGATAGCGCAGATGGACTGCTTGATGGGCTTTGCGCGTGTGGCTGTGGAGAATAAGTATGTGTGTCCTGCCATCAACGATAGTCTGGTGATTGATATCCGCCAAGGTCGTCACCCTGTGATTGAAAAGCAATTGCCACTAGATGAGGAGTATGTGCCTAACGATGTGCTGCTAGATAATAATGGTCAGCAGATTATCATCATCACGGGTCCGAATATGGCGGGTAAATCTGCCCTACTCCGTCAGACGGCGCTCATTGTGCTGATGGCACAGATCGGTTCTTTCGTGCCTGCCGTGGAGGCCTCCATCGGCGTGGTGGACAAGATGTTCACCCGCGTGGGCGCGTCGGATGACCTTGCCTCGGGTCAGTCTACCTTTATGTTAGAGATGACCGAGGTGGCGTACATTCTGCAAAACGCTACGCAAAAGAGCCTGATCATTTACGATGAGGTGGGCAGAGGAACTTCCACGTTTGACGGAATGAGCATTGCGCGCGCTATCGTTGAGTATACGGCGGGACGAAGGATCGGAGCAAAAACCCTGTTTGCGACTCA
>CALCGX010000144.1 GCA_937901225.1 uncultured Bacteroidales bacterium
GGGTAACCACAAAGCAGCCGCATGGAACGAAGGTAATGAGATTTGCCGTCAATTGCGTTTGAACCGTACCATCCCTGGTATCACAGGCGAATGCTATTTCCCATCTAATGTACTATTGAAGAATCACTGGAACCTAGTAGATAGTTTGCAACAAGTATTCTATCCTACCTACGTACCTGCACCTAAGAAGTAGTTTGGTGTAAAGTGTAAAGCGTAAAATGTAAAGGACGGTGGAGACATCGTCCTTTTTTTGTGGAGATATTTGGATTTATCAAAAAAAATTGTTACTTTTGCACAAAAATTGCAATATATGGAAATTATTATCGGTATTTTAGCATTTCTTCTCGTCGCAACTGTAGCAGTAGGTGTGTATATCATCGTGCGCCTACAAGAAAAGTGCAAAGAGAGAGAGATAGCACTAGCAACTAAACAAGCAGAACTGGACTTTGAGCGCAAAGCCAATGAGGAAGCACGCAAACTAGCAGATGAGAAACTGGTAGAACAAATCAAGTATCTCCAAACAGAACTCACCAATACCACTCAAAAACTATTGGATATTCGTAGCGAGAGATTAGAACAATCCAATAAGACACAAATGTCATCGATCATTGATCCACTCAAGGAGACCATCTCTAAGTTGGAAAAAGAAATGAAGGAGACACAGAGTCTACATGGCAATACCACTACGCGTCTTGAAACGAGCATCAAAAATCTGGTAGAAAAAACCGAATCCATTGGCAATCGTGCTGACCGCCTAGTAGAAACTCTGCTCTATCAACCTAAATCACAAGGCGATTGGGGAGAAATGATCGTCAAAGAGATGCTAGATAGTCAAGGTCTAAAAGAAGGCGTACACTACGTCTATCAACCTACCCTGCGCAACGAAAAAGGACAAACTCTACGCAATGAGGAGACCAACAAACTCATGCGACCTGACTTCATCCTCCATTTGGATGACAAGGAAGATGTGATTATTGACTCCAAAATGACCATCACCTCTTATGATAATTATGTACACGCGAAGACGGATGAGGAACGCGAACAGTATGCCAAAGAGATTCTCATGAGTATCCATGGGCATATAGCCGAACTCAAACGTGCTAACTACTCCGCATACATGGAGAATGGCAGAAAGTCAGCCGACTTTGTGTTTATGTTTATCCCTAACGAAGGCGCTATGCAAGTGGCATTGGCACATGAGAAAAATCTATGGCGTGACACTTTTGTCAAAGACCGCATTTTTATTGTCAGCGAAATGAACCTTTATGCCGCATTGCGCATTGTCAATATCACGTGGCGACAAATTGAGCAAAATAAGAGCTATGCCAAAGTGTTCCAAACAGTGGGTATGTTGCTGGACCGCTTGAACGGATTCATTGAGAAATTTGGTAAGATAGAACATGCACTTCAACAAGCATCAAAGGCTTACGACGAAGCCAACAACCAATTGATGGTCAGTTCGCAAAGCGTATTGAGTACAGGCAAACGCTTGAGCGAGATGGGTGTAAAGACCAAAAAAGCACTGCCCATTGCGAATTTAGAACCAGAAAACGAAGAATAGTCATTTTTCAAATATACATCATATGAACAAGATTGTATTTATCACAGGAGCGTCCTCCGGTATTGGCGCCGCATGTGCCAAAAAATTTGCACAAGCCGGTTACGATTTGGTACTCAACGCACGCAGCGAAGACAAACTTCGCCCTCTGCTAGATGAACTAATTCAATCCT
>CALCGX010000145.1 GCA_937901225.1 uncultured Bacteroidales bacterium
ACATGGTCTATCCCAAGGAGCATAAGACCTTGATGGACAAGATAATGCAAAACGGAGTCGTTATAACCGAGTATGCGCCCTCAACGCCGCCGTTCGGCTCTAATTTCCCGATAAGAAACAGAATTATTTCGGGTATCAGCCACGGGGTGCTTGTGGTTGAAGCGGGCGCAAAAAGCGGCTCGCTGATAACCGCGGATATGGCCGTGGATTATGGACGCGATGTATTTGCGTTGCCTGGGCGTGTAGGTGATGTATGCAGTGCGGGATGCAATGATTTGATCAAGCGGAATAAGGCGCAGTTGATTGAATGTGCAGAGGATTTGATTGCTGCGATGCAGTGGGAGATAAAACCTAATAAGCCCGTGCAAACAAGTATGCTGGAATTGGTGTGTGAGTTGACGGACCAACAATTGCAATTGGTCAATTTGCTGCGTGAGGCAGAAGATGGACTGCATATCAATCAGTTGGTAATGGAAACGCAGTTGGCGTATAATCTGGTATCGTCAGAATTGGTGATGTTGGAGTTGCAAGATGTGGTAAAATCAATGCCAGGAGGTATGTGGCGAGTGAAAAAATGAAATAATGTTTGCATATTTCAAAAAAAAGCAGTACCTTTGTAGCGTTTTCGAAAAAATGGATACTAAAAATCATTGATGATATGGATACTTTATTGAAAAATTTAGGTGCTATTTTAGTCCTTCTTGGTGTTATTTGCTTGGCAATCTATTATTTTGGTGTTCAAGAAAATGCACTTTTGGTAGTTAGCATGGTATTGGAGGTAGCAGGTTTGTTTGCTCACGTATTGCTTAACAAACGCTATCAATAATCCATCTCTAGATTATTTCCGTCAATTGGGATAATGGCTGATAACAACGACGCAATCAAACAGCATTTGACGGGCATGTACCAAGACTGGTTCTTGGACTATGCTTCGTATGTGATACTCGAGCGTGCTGTCCCCTCTATGGAGGACGGTCTTAAGCCCGTGCAGCGTCGTATTCTGCATGCGATGAAGTGTGTGGATGATGGCAAGTTCAACAAAGTTGCTAATATCGTAGGTCAAACCATGCAGTATCACCCACACGGTGATGCCAGTATTGGTGATGCATTGGTGCAACTTGGTCAGAAGGATTTGCTGATTGATTGTCAGGGTAACTGGGGAAATATCCTTACGGGTGATGGGGCAGCTGCACCGCGTTATATCGAAGCGCGACTGAGTAAATTTGCGTTGGAAACGGTGTTCAATCCCAAGACAACGCATTGGATGATGTCGTATGACGGTCGTAAGAAAGAGCCTATTCATTTGCCAATCAAATTCCCATTGCTTTTGGCACAGGGTGTAGAAGGTATTGCGGTGGGCTTGAACTCCAAGATACTTCCTCATAACTTCTGCGAGATTTGTGATGCGGCATTAGCACATCTGCGTGGTGAAACATTCCAGTTGTATCCTGATTTTCCTACAGGTGGTGAAATCGACGTGAGCCGTTATAATGACGGTGAACGAGGTGGTATGATTCGCATTCGTGCGAAGATACAAAAGGCGGATGATAATAAGACGCTAATCATTAGCGAGATACCTTATAGTACGACTACTGGTAAGATTATTGAGACGATCTTGCGTGCGAATCAAAAGGGTAAAATCAAGGTGCGCAAGGTGGATGATTTCACGGCAGAGGAAGCTAAGATAGTTGTGCAATTGGCTCCAGGCAGTTCGTCAGATAAGGCGATAGATGCGTTGTATGCATTTACTGATTGTGAGGTGAATGTGTCGCCTAACTGCTGTGTGGTACAGGACAAAAAACCGATCTTCACCACAGTGAGCGAGTTGCTGCGTATGTCTGTAGAGCATACGAAGGCATTGCTCAAGTGGGAGTTAGAGATTCAGAAGGCAGAGTTAGAGGAGCAATATTTCTATACTTCTTTGGAGAAAATCTTCATCGAAAATCGTATTTATAAGGAAGAAGGATACGAGAATGCTCCTGACAAGGAGAAATTGATTGCTTTTGTGGACAAGGCACTTGAGCCATGGAAAGAGAAATTGATTCGTGAGGTGCGCCGTGAGGATATTGAGCGCTTGTTTGAGATTCGCATGATTCGCATCACGCGTTTCGACTCGAAGAAGGCAGATGAATTGATGCGTGACTTGGATAAGAAGATCAAAGCCACCATCAAGAATCTCAAGAATCTGAATGACTATACCATTGCATGGTTTGAGTCGCTCAAGCAGAAGTACGGAGCGAAATATCCACGTCGTACAGAGGTGCGCAATTTTGCTAATATCAATATCAAGACCGTAGTAGAAGCCAACGAGAAATTATATATCAATCGTGCAGAGGGCTTTATTGGTACGGGCTTGAAGAAAGATGAATTCCTCTTCAACTGCTCGGATATCGACGAGGTGATTATCTTCCATCGCGATGGAAAATACAAGATTGTGAAGGTGGCGGACAAAGTGTTCGTAGGTGCAGATATTATCCATATTGATATTTTCCGCAAGAACGACCATCGTACCATCTACAATGCCATTTACCGCGATGGTAAGAAGGGTATCTGTTTCATGAAGCGCTTTGCTGTGACGGGTGTTGCTCGTGATAAAGAATACGATTTGACTCAAGGTAAAGCGGGTTCGCGCGTGATGTATTTCACAGCCAATCCGAATGGCGAGGCTGAGGTGATTAAGGTGCAGCTCAAACCAGCATTGCATCTCAAGAAGTTGGAAGTGATCAAGGATTTGAGCGAATTGGCAATCAAGAGCCGTACTGCAAGAGGCAATGTGCTAACAAAATACGAGGTAAAAGCCATCACTTTGAAGCAAAAAGGTCGCTCTACATTGGGTGGGCGTAAGGTATGGTTTGATCCAGATATTTTGCGCTTGAACTATGACGGTCAAGGTATCTACTTGGGCGAGTTTGTGGAAGAAGATCGTATCTTGGTCATCACCAAAAATGGAGATTATTATTTGACTACGTTTGAGCTTACAGCCCATTTTGACCAAAACATACTGCGCATAGAGAAGTTTGATAGCGATAAGGTATGGTCATTGGCGATGTGGAATGCCGATTTGGGATACTACTATGGCAAGCGTTTCCAATTGGATGCTCAACTGAAGTCGCAGAATATGTTGGGCGAGAATAGCGATAGTAAGATAGCCTTGCTTTCTGATCGCGAAGAAGCCATCTTCCGCATCACTTTTGTGGATGAGACCAAGCCAGAGATGGAGGTGCTGATGGCTGAGTTTATCGAGGCTAAGTCACCTAAAGCCAAAGGAAAACGTTTCTCTACGTTGGATGTGGCAAAGATCGAAGATATTACTCCCGAACCAGAAGTGATAGAAGAGGAGATGGACGAAGAAAACGATGACACCAATGGTCAAGAGGGAGAGAGTGAGAACGTAGAGGATAAAGTTCAGGAGGTGCAGCCTATAGTAGATGTACCATTCACGATTACCAACGAAGTACCTGAAGATAGCAAACCTATAGAAGAACAACTGAGCTTGTTTTAAGGAATATCCTATAGATGATTGTTAATCGTCATTTATGTTTGGCATAAATGACGATTTTATTTATCATGTTACAATAAAAGTAAACTTTTCTTGCACATATACATTTTTTTTTGTACCTTTGCAGCGCAAAGTCGTTTGGAAAAGTGTGAGGATTATGTAAAAAGTCATTTGGAAAAGTGTGAGGATCATGTAAAAAGTCGCTTGGAAAAGTGTATGTATGTGATGTAAGTGATATATAATCAATAATATATGTATAAGCGTAAAATAGAGTCTTTTTTATTAGAGTGGAAGAATACTCCTAATCACAAGCCTTTGGTTATCAAAGGTTGTCGTCAATGCGGTAAGACTAGTTCGGTCGTGGCTTTTGCAAAAAAGCACTACAAGCATGTGATTTATATAGACTTTCACGAGCAAGAACAGTTGTGTGCGCTGTTTGCAGGTTCTCTGTCGGTTGATTATTTGACAATGGCGATTTCTGCGTCCGTGCCAGGTGCGCAATTTGTGCAAAAACAGACTTGTCTTGTCTTGGATGAGATACAAAATTGTCCTCGCGCGCGTTCCTCTTTGAAATTCTTTATGCAAGACGGGCGATATGATGTGATTTGCACGGGTTCGTTGTTAGGAGTCAGCGGATATAAGAGTGCTGACCAAATCAAAGCAGAAGACCAAGCGACTATTCCCGTCGGAGCAGAAACAATTGTGGAGATGTATCCTATGGATTTTGAGGAGTGGTTGTGGGCAAATGGAATCAATCAGCAGGTATTGGATTTTCTGTGCAAATCATTGCAAGAAGAGACCTCTATCACAGGGGATATTCATCAGCGCTTGCGCCAATTATTATTGGAGTATGTAGTGGTTGGTGGTATGCCCGAAGCGGTGAAAACATTCTTTGCTACGCATGATATGAATCAAGTATGTCAAGTGCAACGACATATTTTGAATGGCTATCGCGATGATATGATCAAGTATGCTCGTGCGGAAGATAAACCTCGTATCCGCGAGTGCTTTGATTCTATTCCTCGCCAATTGAGTAAAGATAATAAGAAGTTTACCTATTCATTGGTGCGCAAAGGTGGTCGCAGCAAGGAATATATCAGTTGTCTGCAATGGATTGAAGATGCAGGTATTATACGCCGTTGTTATAATCTGCAAATGCCAGAGTTGCCGTTGAGTGGTAACTCTATGCAAGATTGTTTTAAAGTGTATATGGCAGACACTGGATTGTTGGTCAGCATGTTAGACGATGGAACGCAAGGGGATATTTTGCAAGGCAATTTATGGACATACAAAGGGGCTGTATATGAAAATCTAGTAGCAGATATCTTGGGTAAGATGGGACGAAAATTGTATTACTACCAAAAAGAAAGTGGTTTGGAGATTGATTTTGTAATGCGCTATAAGGGCGAATGTACACTGTTGGAGTGTAAAGCCAATACGGGTAACGCTAAGTCGGTAAAAACCATACTTAGTCACCCTGACAAATATCATGTGAATTCAGCTGTGAAGTTAGGAGATTATAATATTGGTCGATCAGAGCAATTACTGACTCTCCCTCTATATATGGCTTTCTTATTGACCGATTTATAATTTAGAACTAAAGTATTCATGTTTCTTTATCGTCATTTATGTTTTGAGGCATAAATGACGATTTTTGTATGTATATGCTTGCAGGTTTCAAAAAAATGTTGTAACTTTGCAACCGTAATTAGCTCACGCCTTGGGATTATGTCTTTCGGGTGGGGTAATTGCAGACATAATAAAGGCGTTAAAAGCGCTTTGTGCTTGGCTTCTCAGAATCTAGTAAATTCAACGTAAATCCAACACATTGCAGCATTTTGATGTCCTCGGGGTATGTATATCCTTATAGTGCACATGGTATAATTAAGTACGTGTGCGCGTGTGCGTACATATCGGCGTGGGCTTCGGTGTTGCTTGTTCGGGTTTACAGGCGATACTAGAGCCTTGAGAAGCGGAACAGCAACAGTGCAGTCCCGCTTTTTTGTTGTACAAAAATGCGGAACACAATCGCAGATAAACGCTTTTTTGTTGTACAAAAATGCGGAACACAATCGCAAATAAACGCTTTTGTTGTACTATAGAACTCCTATTCGACCAATAACTAACAATTAAACATACAACATTATGAAAAAGTTTTTCTCTCTGGTGCTTCTCATGGCGTGCACTATTACGCTGATGGCACAAAGCAGCAACAACCAAGATGAGGTTGTGAAGATTGACCGATGGAATCAACAAGCCTATCGCGAAGGCGAAGTGATTGTTAAGTTCAAAGCCGATGGCGCAGTGCAGATGCGCAAGAATGTCCAAGGCAAGTTCCAGACTGCCAGTATCAGTCAAGTAGATGCCCTCTTTGCGGAACTCGGCGTAGAGGAAGTGGAAGAACTTATGCCTAATGTCGGCGCCCGCAAAGCGCCACGCCGCATGCGTGCATACAACGGCGCAGAGGTAAAAGACCACGACCTCAGCAAACTCTATCTCATCCGTTTCAGCGAGCAAGTGGCTGCCCCAATGAGCAACGCAGGCGAGATGCGCACCGTGCACCAAGTGGTGGAGCAACTACAAGCCCTCGACGAAGTGGAGTTCGCCGAACCTAACTACATGGTATATACCCTCGCTACCAATGATATTGATGTAAATGCAGATAAGTACGACAAAGAGCCCCTTTATACTCAACAATGGGGACCAGCGGCTATTGGTTTGCCAAGCATTTGGAATAAGCCACTGATTAGCACCAAACGCCCTGTGATTGCGATTATCGATACAGGTGTGGACACCGAGCACCCTGACCTCAAAGATAACCTCTGGGTAAACGAGAAAGAGAAGAACGGTGTTACAGGCAAAGACGACGACGGCAACGGCATTGTGGACGATATCCATGGCTATGACTTTGTAAATCAAACAGGTGGTATGGCTGACTTCAACGGTCACGGTACCCACTGCGCAGGTATCGCAGCAGCAGTCGGTCACAACGGTATCGGTATCACAGGTGCCAACCCAGATGCACTGATTATGCCTATCACCGTCATGCAATCCGACGGAACAGGTGATGTGGCAACCATCATCAAGGGTATCGACTATGCCGCAGCCAATGGTGCAGATGTCATCAGCATGAGCTTGGGTGGATATGGTTACTCCATCGCTGAAGAGCAAGCCCTCGGAAAAGCCTACGCTACAGCAGTGATTGTCGCTGCGGCAGGAAATGACTTTAAGTGTATCAACCAACACTTTTGCCTTATCAATAAGCACAATATGAATGCCCCTATGTTCCCTGCTGCATTCCAATTTGTATTGGGAGTAGAGGCGGCTGCGGACAAGCAAGGCAACTTGGCAAGCTTTAGTAACTTTGATGATGATGGACCTACCTACTCAGAATATAGCAGCGAAACACAACTCTATAACTACGAACTTCGTGCGCCAGGTCAGAGCGTCGTAAGTACCTTTCCAAAAGGTCAATACCGCGCTATGAATGGCACCTCTATGGCATGTCCATTAGCAGCAGGTGCTATTTCTCGCCTGCTGATGCACAAGGAGTACGATAGTTGGGAAGTCCTCTTTGGAGATCTTATCCATACCCGCACCAACGGAACAGGTAATATCGATATGAAGGCGGCATATGACATTACCGATGCCGACCGTAAACCTACGCTCTCACTCGTAACCTATCACCTCACCGACTCGCTCGGTGATAACGATGGTCGTGCGGACGCTGGCGAGACCATTGCTATCTACCCTGTGTTGCGCAACGAATGGGGACAAGCAGAGAATATTAAGGTGTGGATGGAATTGGCAGAAACGGAAAACGATACCATCGTGAAGTTCTTGGAGCAAAAGGCGGACTTCGGCATGCCACTCAGCAGTTACGCCAAGAACAAATCCGCAAACCCAATCCGCTTTGTGATTGACAAGAATGTAGTAGACGGTCGCCGTATTTGCATGGTATTGAAAGCCACTTGCGATAATATGGAAAGTACATTAGAACAAGAAGTAATCCTTACCGCTGAAAATGGTATAGAGATAGGTGGATTAATTTCAGAAGATATGACTTTGTATCCTGATGTGCATTATATTGTGACACAATCAATAGCAATACCTAGTGGAGTAACATTAACGATAAAACCAGGTACAATTTTAAGGTTCAAGGGAAACGTAGGAATTAAAAATGAAGGAAAAATAATTGCAAATGGAACTCCTGATAGTTTAATAGTGCTTACAAGCGAAAATCTTTCACAAAAACTAAAAATGTTTCAATTTAACGGTGATACATTATCATATGTTCATATTCATAGACTTCCATTTGGTCAAAATGCTATTTATGATTGTCATTTTGCTAATTCAATTATTGAAAACAACACGACAGACTTATTTGCATTACTTTATTCTAAATCTCTATACAGATGTAATGTAAAGCAAAATTATATTCATAACATAAATGCTGGTTCTGCGGTAATAGATGTATCTTCTATGATCACAAACTATACTAACATTATCAATAATATCGGAGGAGGTAATACAACGGTTTTTCTATTGCATCAGAATGGAAGGGACTTGTTAATATACACAAATATATTTTCAAATTGGTATGAATCTGAATCTGGTAAGAAACCAAGTTCTATCGCCGTTGTTTCGAATAAAATAATAGAGTATCAAAGTCCTTATCCTTCCTACATTGGATCTGGCAATGAATCTATAATGAAAAATAGTATTAAAGATCTAAATTCTGGCTATGGATATAATCAAATTGATATCAACTATATTGCCAAAGAACCTATTCGCGAAGCCCACGGCATTGTGTGGAAAGTAGTAGTTAATGGCTATGATGCACAAGATGAGTTTGAATTATTACCTCCACTCGGTGTAGGCAAACACAAATTCGAGGTATATTTCAACCGTCCAATGGATACTTCTGTTACTCCTCATATCTCTATGGGAGTACGCTCGCCTTATACGCAAAACGCGATTAGTGAAGATGGAAGTTGGTCTGCCGATAGCACCATTTATACCGCTTATCTCACTATTACAGGCAAAACCGCTTCCGATGGTCTGAATCGCATCTATGTCTATGGCGCAGAAGATGATGAGCATTTCGAGATACCCGAAGAGAATATGCGCTTTAATGTGCAAGTATCTGCTGCGGGTTCGCTCAGTACAGGACTTATGGCAGAGGCAGGATTGGGTAAAGTCGCCCTCACCTGGCAAACCGATGAAGAAGACTTCGAGGACCTTCTTGGCTATAACATCTATCGTTGGACAGATGATACTATCAAGTGGGATAGATATTGGGATAGCAAACTTGGTGCTTATGTAGAAGCAGGTTGGAGAATTGATACCATTTGTATCAACCAAACCGTGATTGATGCCCAAGATAATAGCTTCATTGATTACGATGTAGTTCCAGGAAAGACCTATTACTATTACATCAAGCAACTCACTACTGCCCTCACTTCCTATTCTCTCTCCAATGCAGTCGCTGCCACTCCATTAACTGCACAAAAGGGTGATGCCAATGGTAGTATGAGCGTGGATGTGGCAGATGTGGTAACCGAAGTCGCATACCTCACAGGCAATAATCCTCAGCCATTTATCTTCGAGGCAGCGGATGTGAATACCGACCAAATAGTCAATATCCTTGATATCGTAGGTACTGTAAACATCATCAAGAACCCTGCTGCTTCATCGCTCGGCTTCTCGGACGACAACACCGCTATTTATAGCATTGAGGATGGTATCCTCTATGTAGAAACACCAGTCGTACTCGGCGGTGTGCAATTCTCCTTCGAGGCAGAAGCAGAAATCTCCGCACTGGAGGCACTCAACGGCTTTGAGCAAATAACTTGGACGACTACCGACCATCTCAACTTTATGGCATATTCCATGAGTGGCAAGACCCTCAACGTAGGCAAACATGCATTGCTCTATGTAGGCAATGCTGCCCTTGAGCAAATCGTTCTCAGTAACGTCCAAGGACAAAACGTACCTGCTATCCGCAAGACGACTACCGACCTCTCATCCGTAGAGGCAATGCAAATGCGCTTACCTAATCCTAACCCATTCACCACCCAAGTGAATATCCCATACGTGGTAGGACAAACAGGCAAGCATGAGGTACGATTGGTATTTACCAACGTAGCAGGCTTGACCGTAGATGCATATGCTACTACTAATACATTCGGAGAATACACCTACACTTGGCGCCCAGCAGGTTTGCCAGAAGGCGTGTACTTCGTGACCCTTTACGTGGACGGCAAGAAGATGCAAAGCAGTAAACTCATTAAGGTGAACTAACCACAAATGGTTTGGTTATGAAACAATTTTTGATACTATGCTTTGCATGGTGCATAAGTACTTATGCCATGGCAAGCAATACCATTTCCCTCTCTTCCGTTAGCGGGACACCGCAGACGGAAGTAGAGGTGGTGGTTAGTTTAGACAACACCGATGCCATCACAGCATTGGAGATGGTGCTCCCATTAGGTGAACACCTCAGCTATGTCAATGGCTCTGCCACCCTCGCTACCACACGCAGCAACGGACACCAACTATCCGCAGCACAAGTGGGACAGGAGTTGCGCATTTATGTCTATAGCCTCAGTCTCAATGCCCTGCAAGGTGATACCGGCGAACTATTAACCTTCCGCCTACTCTTAGGTAACGAGCCAGCTACCTATACGCTCACCCCTACCGTTGTCCTCAGTAACGCACAAGGTACATCCATTGCAGGTAGTGTGCAAACGGGCACTGTGACTATCCAAGCACCCAAGTTGCAAATCGTCAATCCGCAAATCGACTACGGACATATTCCTATTCGTGCGACCTATACCAAGAGCTTGCAACTCAAAAACGTAGGTAACTTACCCCTCACGATAGAGAATATCGCCACCACCGATCCATTGTTTGTACCCAAGCAAACTACCCTCACTATTGAGGCACAGCAAACGGCTGCGGTGACTATTGAGTATGCACCAATAGAGCGCGGAGCCGTAAATCAAAAAGTTATGGTCACTTCTAACGCTATCAATGGCGAACAAGTAGCCACTATTGTGGCAGACCCATTCTCTGTAAACGAACTGCATGTAGGCACAGCTAGTGGTATTGCAGATAGCATTGTGACCGTTTCCCTTATGATGAACAACATGGAGCCTATTGTAGCGATGCAATGTGCTTTCAAACTACCTAAGCAGTTGGAGTATGTGGCGAATAGTCTGGCAATTAATGCAGTACGTAGCAACGGACATCAAACTCTGTCCACCGTTCATGACGACACCTTGGTGCTGATGCTCTACTCGATAAGCAACCAACCGCTTCACGCTAATGATGGCGAGGTAGCTACGTTCCAACTACGGCTCAACGGCTCATCGGGTACCTACTACCTCAAGCCCATTGATGTCGTACTCAGCAATATCACGGAAGAGAATATGGTGTCTGCCACTTCGCAAGGCAAAGTAACTATCAAAGCTCCTGCTATTAGTAGCAATGCTTCACTCGCTTTTGGTAGTCATGCTATCACCGAAGAGGCATATGCCACTTATTCCGTGCGCAATAATGGTAGTGCGCCATTGGTGTTAGAGCGTGCCACTTTCTTAGCAGAAGGCTATCGCGTGGTAGAAGAACTGCCAATCACCATCGCCAATTACAAAACTACTACTATCACTGTGGCCTATCAACCCACCGAAGAGGGCGACTTCTCCACCACAATGAACCTCTACACCAATGACCCTAACAACCGACTAAAAACGGTTGCACTTTCGGGACATACCTTTGAACCAAATACTCTTGCTCTGAGTGGACAAAACAACAAAGACGGCACATACACCCTATCTGTAGCGTTGGAGAACTACAGCGATATTGTAGCAGTGCAATACGATGTGCATTGGCGTAGCGACATAACTACTGCACAAGCAGCATTCAAGCCTACTACGCGTATGCAAAACCATAATGCTGTAGTTACACCTTTAGACGAGGATAGTTACCGCATTATCATCTATTCTATGTCCAATGCTACCCTCGTTGGACATGAAGGCGAGTTGCACCAGTTACTATTCACGCCACAAGGAAGTGTAGATTATTGTGGTGATGTGATTACAGTGGATAATGTGGTGCTCAGCAATGCCAAGGGAACAGATAAAACCTCTGCAACGACACCAGCATTAGCTGTTGAACAAACGAAATGGGTAGAACATGTGGCTACAGCCTGCGATCAATACATTTGGAATAATCATGTATATACCGCATCAGGTACGTATCTTGACACGCTTTCCACCATCGCTGGCTGCGATAGTATTCTTACACTTCATTTGACGATTAGTCCTATTTATAGTGAAGAAGCTATAGTTGCTTGCGATAGCTATGAGTGGAACGGAGGGACATACACCACCAGCGGAAACTACATCTATACCACTGCCGCAGTAAATGGCTGCGATAGTATTGTAACCTTACACTTGACTATCAACCATAGCGAGCTTGAAGAGTACTACGAAAATGCTTGTGATGCTTACGAGTGGCATGGAAATACCTATACTGAAAGTGGCAACTATGAGTATTACACCACAACCGACCAAGGTTGTGAGCGTATTGAGGTGCTGCACCTGACCATTCTGCCAGAAGCAACGACCGAAACAGAGACTTTAGCCCTTTGTCCTTCAGAATTGCCATACGAGTGGTACGGACAATGGCTTACAGAGGCAGGCACCTATTCTGCGACTGAGCAATACACAGGAATGAAGTGCGATAGCGTGATACACGAACTGGCACTGAACGTCTATGTACAAACCCTGCCAACAGCAGTGACACTGCCTATCGTTCGCACAGGTAAAGCCATCGATGTGACAATTCCAACCGCCGAAATCCAGGCACATATTGCTGCTGAGACATGGTATGCACCTAATGCAGAAGTGGCATGGTATATCATGAATAATAGCGATTGGATTGCTTTGAGTGCAGAACTTGTGGTAGCAGGCATCACAGAAGTGATACTCAAATATGCTGTAGAAACGGACTGTGGCAATGTAGAATCCGACGAGATGGTTATTAATCTTAAGACAACGGGGGTGGAGAATATTCCTATTCAATCACCAATATCCAATTGCCAAAAGATTCTCTACGAAGACCATATCTATATCCTCCGCGAAGGCAAGGTATATAGTATCATGGGGCAGGAGGTGGAATAGTTGACAGTTGACAATTGATATCTTTCACGTGCGGGCAGAGATGTCCGCACTTTTTATGGGTAAAGTAGTGAGAGCCTACGCTGTGACACAGATAGGCTACAGATGTGCTACAGTGGTCGCGAAGTGGTCGCGTAGCCCCATGAGAACTTTTCATAAGGTCACCTTTAAGCCGCCGAAAGCCCAGAGATCTCCCACAGATCTCCTATGGTGGTCGCCTAACACGCAGGCAATTTTATTGTTGCTAACTTCATTAGAAACGAATAGCCTACATTTGGCAACTTGCTACCAATTA
>CALCGX010000146.1 GCA_937901225.1 uncultured Bacteroidales bacterium
GCGGTATCGCAGCGATAGTCTTGATATTGTCAATGACATTATCGCCCTTTACTCCATCGCCACGGGTGAGAGCCTTGGTGAGTGTGCCATTCTCATACCAGAGCGAGATGCTCAGTCCATCGTATTTCAATTCGCACACGATCTCCACATTTGCTGGCAGTTTGCTAAGCCAATCCTCTATTTCTTCTTGTGAATAGGTATTCGCCAACGACAACATCGGATACCTATGCGCCACTTGGGCGAAGCCCTTTCCCTTGCCTTTCGCCTCTCGCCTCTCGCCTCTCGCTTCTCTCAGATCTGAACCGACATGTTGGGTGGGGGAGTTGGGATCGAACATGTCGGGGTGGAGTGCCTCCAAGTCTTGCAGACGACGGAGCTTCTGGTCGAAGTCGTAGTCCGACATGGTAGGGGCATTCAATACATAGTATTGATAGTTCGCCTGCTCCAGTTCTTTGCGCAGAGCAAGTATCTCTTCGCGTTCTGGGTTTTCTATTTGCGAAAATAAATCCATCTCTAAACACTAAACACTAAACTCTAAACACTACTTCACCATGATCTTCGTTTGCAGGCAGGTGCCTTGTCCATACACATTGATGATGTACAATCCCTTTTGCAATCCCGTGATAGGCTCTTCGTTGGATTGGATACTAACTGGGTCTGGAGTCACTTTGTATCCACTTGGTAAGTACAGCATATATGCGCCACCTTCGGCGTTGCAGATATAGGGCACGAAGTCGCGGAAGTTGACGCTCACTTCAGGTGTCACAGTGTCTGGGATAGTGTTGTGAACAGAATCCAATCGTAATCCCACCAACACAGGGTCGTGGTCGCTACAGCGGAACATGGTTTGGTCGTTGGACTTGTCGTAGGTATAACTATCGCTCTCATCCGAGTTGATATGGTATGCCACCATACCCGTCACGTGTGGATACAAGGTGCTGTTGCATAACGCATGGTCTAGGTAACCTGCTTGCCCGCGATATACATACGAATAACTACTGTCGGCATGGAAAGCGCGATGCAGATCAATCATTCCGCCCTCGCGCAGCACCTTGATGGGGTCTTCCATCGCATAGGCGTTGAGGTCACCCATGATAAGGATATCATCGTCGTCGAAATAATAACTATCGTTCTCATAATGGCTCAGCAATGAGCGTGCTTCACGCACACGGTCGCCGTTGTACGTGCCTTGCCCATCGCCTTTGTCGGCATTGTCGCCGCTACCTCTACCACTTTTTGCTTTGAAGTGATTGACTGAAAAGAGGAATTTCTCATTGGTTGCTTTCTCTACAAAGGCTTGTGTTTTCTTGCGGTTGGTAACACCTGTGTTGTTCTCGCGGAGTTTGCCATATGGTGTTACGACATCCGAGCAATATACGAATCCCGACTTGGTGTATGTGCCACTTGCCGAACCGCCATCATCAACGTAACTGAACTTACGTCCTGTGTTTCTGCTCAAGTCGCTCGCAATCTCTGCCAAGGCAGTTTGCCCTTGTTCTATCTCTACGAAGCCGTACAAATCGGCATTGATCTTCGCCAATGCTTTGCTTACTTTGGCGCGTTGCTTCTGGTGTTCGGAGTAGTTGCTTGCGCCCATGTCGCCTCCCAAGTTCTCCACGAGGTAATACTCCAGGTTCATGCAGCAGACGAGCAAGGTGTGTTGCCCGCGCATGTCGATGGCATCATAGTCTGGTCCCTTCTCCATGTCGGCGCGTGTGTTGCCTTGCCAATCGCACGATACGAATGATACGTTATTTGTGCTATTTACCTTTACGGTCAGATTGTGCAATCGCTCGCCTAAACGATGGTAGCCACTCACATTATTAAGTGTGATGTTTCCTGTGGAATTGAGCGAGAGTATCGAATAGTAGTTGTCGGATAGTGGCAATGCTTGGTTTGTAGGCGAGTAGGTTCGTCGTGGTGAGATGGTCAGTCCACTGTAATTATTGCATACGTAGAATGGCACGTCAAATTGTACGGTTTGTCCCACGTATTGTCTGAGTTCGGAGTATGTCCATGTTGCAGGGTCGGCTATGTGTACAATGGTTGCTGCAATGCTTATTGCATTGAGACCAACAAGGGTGATAATTATTAGAATGAATTTACGCATACTATCCACTATAATGAATTGGCGACAAAGGTACAAAAAAAATCGCACAAATACAAGAAAAACGAGCAAAAGTTTATTTTTAGGCTCGTTTTCTCTGTATTTGGGCTGCGTAGAGCGGCAGTCTATACGACAAGCGCATTCTGACGACGTTATTCCCACGGATCTCACGGATTAACACGGATAAATACGGCTAACAAATAAGATTAGTGCAAATCAGTGTTATCAGTGGGAATGTAAAAAGTGTTATTAAATCCCTTTCTTTCCGC
>CALCGX010000147.1 GCA_937901225.1 uncultured Bacteroidales bacterium
GTGAGACACTTCCATCAAATGGTCGTCCACAATGTTAGCAAGGTGGTAGGTGGGAAGTTCGTCGGCTGATTTATAGAGCACCTTATCGTCGAGGATATTGGAGTTGATGACTACCTCGCCACGGATAAGGTCGTGGACATGTACATCAATGTTTGGCTCCACCTTGAAGCGAACGACATATTTCTCGCCAGCGGCGATACGAGCATCTACCTCCTCCTTGCTGAGTGTCAGCGAGTTTACCATCTGCTTGCGAGTGCGGGCGTCGTATTGGAAGTTGGCAATCTCAGCGCGCTTGGCTTCCAATTGCTCCGGAGTGTCGAATGCGATATAGGCATTACCCGAAGCGAGGAGCTGATCTACATACTTGTGGTAGATCTCACGGCGCTCGCTTTGGCGGTATGGACCATGATCGCCCTTGCCGTTAGGCGCATCTTGGCAGATACCTTCGTCAATCTCGATGCCGAGCCATGCGAGGGACTCGGTGATATATTCTTCGGCTCCAGGGACGAAGCGTGTGGAGTCGGTGTCTTCAATACGAAGCAACATGTCGCCACCGTGTTGGCGAGCAAACAGATAATTAAACAGGGCGGTACGAACACCACCGATGTGCAACGCGCCAGTTGGACTAGGCGCAAAACGAACGCGAACTTTCATTGTAGTTATGAGTTATAAACTATGAGTTATGAGTTATTTTCTTTTTCGTTTGAGGAATGGAATATTCCACGATGAGCGCGGGAGGGGTTTGGTCATATCGTCGGTCATGTGCAATACGAAGCGCTTGTAATAGGAAACCAGCAGCGTCGTGACAGGCAAAGCGATAATCATGCCCACAAAACCCAATAGCGAACCCCATACCGACAAACTAAGCAATATCCACGCTGGCCCCATGCCCGTGACATCGCCCATAATCTTGGGCACCAATACCATATCTTGGATAGTTTGTACAATAATGAATACCGCAGCTATGCAAAGCATCACTACCCACACGGGGCGACCACTTTCCGCCGACTGAATCAAGCCAAGCAAGATACATGGAGGAATACCCAACGCTTGCATATAAGGCACCAAGTTTAGCACACCGATAATCAAACCAATACCAATACCCATCGGCAAACCAATAATCTGAAAACCAATGGCAAACAATATACCTACAATACCCGCTACCAAGGCTTGACCGCGAAAATACGCA
This sequence comes from uncultured Bacteroidales bacterium, assembly GCA_937901225.1. Taxonomy (GTDB): domain Bacteria; phylum Bacteroidota; class Bacteroidia; order Bacteroidales; family Paludibacteraceae; genus Colicola. The sequence continues at coordinate 1,190 of CALCGX010000147.1, forward strand.
TTCATGTTACGGTCTAAATCGCGCAGCAACATTTGTATGCCGTCGCTGAAACGTTGAGGAATATACTTATGCCAATTCTTACTAATCTTCTCATAATCAATTAGCAAGAATATAATGTACAAGATGCATACAAAGCCGATTGCCAAACTCATTACAGCGTTCACACCGCTATTGATCCAATCTCCCAAAATGGGCAACACTTTCTCTATGCCCGCTTGCAACTTGGGCGAATGAAGTAGCGCCTGAATGTCCATACTCTCAATGAGTTCCTCTATCTGCTCATTGACGCGCGGCGAGAAGTACGCATTGCCTTCCCAATTAGCCACATAAGCCTTGACGCTATTCGACAACGCACTGGCTTGTTTGCTCATCGCTGGCACCAAAGCAGCTACGGCACCCGTCAGCACACCAATTACCAACAATATCGTCACCACCACCGACAATACGCGATGCTTCAATCGGCACGTATGCTGAAAGAAATGCACTATCGGAGCCAACATATAGGCCACCACAAAACTAATCAAGAAGGGCAACAATACACCGCTCAAACGACGGATGAGCACATATAGCGCCACCAACACCCCTAGCGTAATCGCACCGCGAATGATGGCACTGCGATTGAACGCAGTATGACTATTATTGACATTTTCAGACATAATAATTCACATTTACCCAAAAATCGTGCAAAATTACAAAAAAAAAAGAGAATATGCAAGTTATTTTTTACAAATGTGATTTTTCGTGAAATACATTTGCATAAATGCAAAAAAAATAGTACCTTTGCAGCGAATTTATTATTTTGACTAATTATGCGTGATTTTCAAAGTTTGTGCCAGCAAAGGCGCTCGTATAGGAAATATACAAATCAGCCAGTAGAGCAGGAGAAATTGGACTATATCATTCGTTGCGCCCTAATGTCGCCGGCGGGCAAGCGTATGAATCCTTGGCGCTTCGTGGTGATTACTAATCAAGACATATTACGTCAGTTAGCGGGCTGTCGCACCTATGGTAGCGGTATGTTTGACACCGCTATGGCGGGCATTGTGGTGGCTGCGGATACTAGCGTGATAGATACATGGCAATGCGATGCGGCTATTGCTGCACAAAACATATGGCTCGCCGCTGCTGACCAAGGCTTGGGTGCATGCTGGTGTCATGTGTACCAGAGAGAGGGCGCAGAAGACTTGGTGCGCAAGTTGACTAATCTGCAAGAGGACTTCACTGTGCTCTGCGTGATGTCGCTGGGCTATAAGAACGAAGAAAGAAAACCGTTTGATTTCGAGAAACTGCAATACGATAAGGTAATGCAGATAGATTAAAGTTTAGAGTTAAAAGTTTAAAGGCAAGGTATATGAAACCAATTATAGCAATCACAGCGGGCGATGTCAATGGAGTAGGGTATGAGATTATCCTCAAGAGCTTGACCAATCCGCATATCTGCGAGATATGTCGCCCCATTGTATATGGCAATGCCAAGGTAGCACGCCAACATGCCAAGACCCTTAATGAGGAACTGCATAATATCCAATGGAATATCATCGAGTCGCCTAAACAAGCAAAAGATGGTCGCCTGAATATGATCAACTGCTACGGCGATGATATGCCTGTGAATATAGGTGTTTCTACTCCAGAGGCAGGACAAGCTGCGCTCAAGAGTTTACAACGTGCGACAGCCGATCTGCAACAAGGGCTAGTGGATGCATTAGTGACGGCGCCAATCAACAAGGATAATATCCAATGCGACCAATTCCGCTATTCGGGACACACGGAGTATTTAACACATATCTTTGGCAATGGTGCCGATAGCTTGATGATGATGTTGAGCGATCGCATGCGCGTTGCATTGGTTTGCAACCATACTCCTATTGCCCAAGTGAGCGAAAAGGTAACCGTGGAAAATATCATGGCTAAATTGCAGGTGCTCAACCAAACCTTGCAAACAGATTTCTCCTGTCGCAAACCTCGTATTGCTGTCTTGGCATTGAATCCCCATGCAGGCGATAATGGCTTGATAGGCAAAGAGGAACAAGAGGTGATTCGCCCTGCCATCGCTCAAGCTCAAGAAGCAGGTATTTGGGCGTTTGGACCATATTCCGCAGACGGCTTCTTTGGCGCAGGAGAATACAATCATTTTGATGCCGTCTTGGCAATGTACCACGACCAAGGCTTAGCACCATTCAAGGCGCTAGATATGAGTGGAGTGAACTTTACGGCAGGGCTGCGTGTGGTACGTACTTCCCCAGATCATGGTACGGCATACGGAATAGCAGGTAAGAATGAAGCATCGGAAACGAGCATGTTGCATGCTATTTATACGGCAATAGATGTGTTGAAAGCACGCAAACAAAACACAGAACTCACTGCTAATCAATTGGTAGTGGAGCATAAAGAAGTGAAGCGCGAATACCATGTGGAAAAATTTATTCCAGTAGATTAACATAATAACAAGATATGACAAGTCAAGAAATTAGACAATCCTTTTTGGATTATTTTGAGAAGAAGGGACATAAGATTGTACCTTCAGCACCTATGGTCATCAAAGATGACCCAACACTAATGTTTACCAATGCCGGCATGAACCCTTGGAAGGGTATCATCCTCGGCAACGACCCTATTCAATATCCTCGTGTGGCGGACTCGCAGAAGTGTTTGCGCGTGAGCGGTAAGCACAACGACCTGGAGGAAGTAGGTCACGACACCTACCATCACACCATGTTTGAGATGCTCGGCAACTGGTCCTTCGGCGACTACTTCAAACAAGGCGCCATCGACATGGCATGGGAGTACCTCGTAGATGTACTCAAACTTGACCCAAAGAACCTCTATGTGACCGTGTTTGAGGGTTCGCCAGAGGAAGGCATTGAGCGCGATAACGAGGCAGCCAGCATCTGGGCAAAGCATTTGCCTGCTGACCATATCCTCGACGGCAACAAGCACGACAACTTCTGGGAGATGGGCGATACAGGTCCTTGCGGTCCTTGCTCCGAGATCCATGTGGACAGCCGTAGCGAAGAGGAGAAAGCGGCCGTGTCTGGTCGTGAACTTGTGAACAAAGATCACCCACAGGTTATTGAGATTTGGAACCTCGTGTTCATGCAATACAACCGTAAAGCCGATGGCTCGCTCGACAGTCTGCCATACAATGTAATCGATACAGGTATGGGCTTTGAGCGTCTGGTTCGCACCATGCAAGGCAAACAATCCAACTACGACACCGATGTGTTCCAACCTATGCTGAAGAAAATCGGCGAGATTTGCGGTGCTGAATACGGCAAAGAGGAGAAAGTGGATGTGGCTATGCGCGTGATTGCCGACCACATCCGTACCATCGCTTTCTCAATCACCGATGGTCAGCTCCCCTCCAATGCGAAGGCAGGTTATGTGATTCGCCGAATCTTGCGCCGTGCCGTGCGTTATGGTTACACTTTCCTCGGTCAACGAGAGGCATTTATGTACAAACTTGTGCCACAACTCATCGCGGATATGGGTGCTGCATATCCAGAACTCGTGAAGCAAGAGGGACAGATCACCCCTGTGATCAAGAGCGAGGAGGACGGCTTCCTTCGTACTTTGGACAAGGGTATCAGTTTGCTTGATAAACTCATGAAAGAGGCCAAAGGCAAAGAGATCTCAGGTGTGGATGTATTCACATTGAAAGATACTTACGGTTTCCCTCTTGACCTTACTCAATTGATTCTCAGCGAGAATGGCTTTACAACCAATGAGGAGGAGTACAACAAGGCACTTGAGCGCCAAAAAGAGATGGGTCGTCAAGCCAACAAACAAGAACTCGGCGACTGGAATGTGTTGGCAGAAGGCGATAGCGAGTTTGTGGGTTACGACGAACTCTGCTGCGAGACCAAGGTGCTTCGCTACCGCAAGGTAGAGCAAAAGGGTAAGACCCTCTACCAAATCGTCCTCAGCAAAACTCCTTTCTACGCAGAGATGGGTGGTGAGGTAGGCGATACGGGTACCCTCGGTAATGTGCGCGTACTCGACACCAAGAAAGAGAACAACCTCGCAGTTCACCTCTTGGCTGAATTGCCAGCAGATATAGAAGGCACATTGGTGGCTACCGTAGATACATCTCGTCGTCAAGCCATTGCTTGCAACCACACAGCTACTCACATTGTACATTATGCACTCCGCCAAGTGTTGGGCGAGCATGTGGAGCAAAAGGGTAGTTTCGTCAACGCCGATAGCCTGCGCTTCGACTTCTCACACTTCCAAAAAGTGACGCCAGAAGAACTCCGCCAAGTAGAGATTCTCGCCAACGAGATGATTCGCCAAGACTTGCCACTTGAGGAAAGTCGTAACACTCCAATCGCGAAGGCAAAAGAAATGGGCGCAATGGCGCTCTTTGGCGAGAAATACGGCGATGAGGTACGCGTCATCAAGTATGGTCCGTCAGCCGAACTCTGTGGTGGTTGCCACGTAGGTAGCACAGGTAAGATTGGTGCGGTACGCATTGTGATGGAGACCAGTGTGGCTGCAGGCGTGCGTCGTATTGAGGCGGTGACTGCGGCTAAAGCGGACGAACTCTACTACAAGCAAGTGGACATGCTCGGTAACCTGCGTGGATTATTGAATAACCCACAGGACCTTGAAGGTGCTATCCGTAAAGCCCTCGACGAGAACGCTGCGCTGAAAAAACAAATCGAGACCTTCATGGCGGAGAAAGTGGAGCGCTACTGCGACGAACTCATCGCTAAGGCTGAGGAGCAAAACGGTGTGGAACTCGTTCGCCTCACAGGCAATGTAGATTCAACCCTGCTACGCAATATGCCACTCATCCTCAAGAATAAGATTGCTCACAAGCACTTCGCTTTGGTGGCTGCTACCGAGTGGGAAGGCAAACCTATGATTGCTGTAGTGCTTTCTCCATCGATGGTAGAGGCAGGCAAGAACGCAGGACAGATCATCAAGTCTGCTGCCAAGAATATCCAAGGTGGTGGCGGCGGTCAGCCATGGATGGCTACCGCAGGTGGTCGCAATGTAGATGGCCTTGCTGCTGCTATGGAGGAGATGCTCAATGCAATCATTTAATTAGTGAAAGTTTATCAAGCAAACATATTGTTTACCTCCTCATCGACACATTTTGATGTGTATGAGCGAGGATATATAGCAGTGGATGAATGTGGAATCATTCAGGGAGTGTATCACACACTTCCTGAAGATTTTGCGTATGACCAATTGGTGGATTTTGGGGATAAACTTCTGATTCCTGCTATGAATGATATGCATGTGCATGCGCCACAGTTGGGGAATATGGGTATAGCTATGGATATGCAATTGCTCCCTTGGCTCAATACCTATATATTTCCAGAGGAAACTAAGTTTGCGGATGAAGCATATGCCGAAACAATCTACCATTCTTTTGTTTCGGAACTATGGCGTCATGGTACCATGCGTGCTGCGGTGTTTGCCACTGTCCATGCTCCTGCAACTCATATTCTTGCTCGTGCGTTTAATGAGGCAGGTATGGGTGCATTAATAGGGTTGGTGGGCATGGACCGACATACACCAGCAACCTTGTGCAATACACCTGCTGAGTGGGCTGCAGGTATGCAAACATTAATAGAATCACTCGCTTCCATGCCTTTGGTAAAACCAATTATCACGCCGCGTTTCATTCCTTCGTGTACACCTGAAATGCTCCGATCTATGGGGGAAATGGCAAAGCAGACATTGTTGCCTGTACAATCGCATTTGAGTGAAAATAAGCAGGAGATAGCATGGGTGCACGAACTCGAACCCGAAGCTACGTGTTATGGCGATGCATACCATCGCTACGGTTTGTTTGGACAAACGCCAACGTTGATGGCACATTGTTGTTATACCGAAGGCGAGGAATTGCGTTTAATGCGCGAGCAAAATGTGTGTGCTGTGCATTGTCCAACATCCAACTGTAATTTGGCATCAGGTATTGCTCCTGTACGAAAATTTTTGCAAGAGGGAGTTCAAGTGGTTCTCGGTTCTGATATTGCAGGGGGACATCATCTCAGTATGTTTCGTGTGATGCAGTATGCAGTGCAGATGAGCAAATTGCAATATGTCTCATCCAATAGTCAATATCCCTTCTTAACACTTTCAGAAGTATTTTATATGGCTACAAAAGCAGGTGGTGCCTTCTTTGGAAGGGTAGGGAGTTTTGAGCCTGGATATGCATTCGATGCACTCGTCATTGATGACCATGGCCTGTCGCCTCATCATCTCATCGCCTCTTCACCTGTTGAGCGACTAGAACGCTTCGTCTATCTTGGCGATGACCGACATATTCAACACCGCTTTTGTCAAGGTCAGGAGATAACTCAACCATAGACTGTTAACATCAATGAAAACTCTTACGGGGCGTTTGCCTATGAAATATCGTTCAGTTGTCCGTTTTGTGCTTGTAGGAGCATTCGGTACGGGTTTGCAGTATGGTATATACTATTTGTTGTTGGATATCTTCCAACGCCATTGGCAAGAGTTAGGGGTGCTTACATCTGTGGCTTTTACTGCAGGGTTTATCATTGAGATGATATGCAACTATTTCTTTACCAGTTTCTACACCTTCAAAATGCGCCCCAGTTGGAAAAATGCAGGCGGATTCTTATTTGGTCGTGCGGTGAATTATGTGATTCAAATGCTATTGCTCAATGTATTGATATGGTTGCATATATCGGAAGAATATTCGGGTATTTTGGCGATAATGTTGGCTGGTGTAATCAACTATTTTGTGTTACTACCATTTTATAAGGATAAAAAAAGAGAAAAGTAATGTCATTAGGTAAATGGATATTGGGTGGCTTAGGATTCGTAGTAGGAGGTCCTATTGGTGCTCTGATAGGTGTTTTCATTGCTTCGATGTTGGATGAGTCGAAAAGCACGCTCAATGACAACGAATCTGCACGCACTATGAAGTATGGTCGCCGTCGCGCTACGCAGGGTGATATCAGCGTATCAATTATAGTGTTATTGGCATGCGTCATCAAAGCTGATGGACGTGTACTCAAGGCAGAGATTAATTATATTAAACCTTTCCTTTTGCGTACTTTTGGTGAAGAGCAAGCTAAGCAAGCGCTTGCATTGCTCAAGCAGTTGCTCAACGAGCATATTGATCCTGTAGCCGTTTCACGTCAGATGGCGCAGTACATCAATTATTCCACGCGATTAGAGTTGGTTCGCTTACTGCTTGAGGTTTCCAACTCTGATGGCGATATTGCGCCCCAAGAGCTAAATGTCATAGAGATTATAGCCACCAATATGGCTGTGCAACAAGCGGATTATCATTCGCTGTTGGCATTATATCAACGTCATAAAGATGTTAATTGGGCGTACACTGCTTTGGAGATTTCGCCATCTGCTACTAATGATGAAGTTAAGAAAGCTTATCGTCGTATGGCAATGAAATATCATCCAGATAAGGTGGCAAATGCTGGCGAAGAGTTACGTAAGCAGGCTACTGACAAGTTCCGCGGTATAAACGAGGCGTATGAGCATATCAAAAAGCAACGTGGTATATAATCAATATTCCTAATTCATTACTCATAATTCATAATTCTTAATTCAAAATTATGAAAATAACTCTCCTAGTAGTTGGTAAAACAACCGATTCACATATTGAGGCACTGATACAGGAATATCAAAAGCGACTGACGCATTATTTGCCTTTTACGCTGCAAGTAATTCCCGAACTCAAAAACACCAAAGCCCTGACTTCGGAGCAACAAAAGCAAGCAGAGGGTGAATTGATATTGCGTACCATCACACCTGCCACTGATTTGATATTGCTAGATGAGCATGGCAAAGAATATCGTTCGATAGAGTTTGCGGATTATATACAAAAACGCATGTCATCGGGTAGGGATGTAGTCTTTGTTGTTGGAGGACCTTATGGTTTTTCAGAAGCCGTTTATCAGCGTGCCAATGGTAAAATCTCACTCAGTAAAATGACTTTCTCCCACCAAATGGTACGTCTCTTTTTTGTCGAGCAAATCTATCGCGCCATGACCATTTTGCGTGGCGAACCCTATCATCACGAGTAAATGATGTTTCAAGGATTAGTCAATTGATTTATATTTAAGGTATATGAAAACTTTTTTCTCTTTCAAGGACGTTTTTAGTCCAAAACTTTTCTCCACAATCCGCTCATATAATAAGGAGAAACTGCTTCAGGATTCTATTGCGGGTATGATTGTGGGTATCGTAGCTATACCATTGGCGATTGCTTTTGGTATTTCGTCGGGTGTAGGACCTACCGAAGGACTTATTACTGCCATCATTGCGGGATTTATTATTTCAGCCTTTGGTGGTAGCAAAGTGCAGATAGGAGGACCTACTGGTGCGTTCATCGTCATTATTTATGGCATCATCCAGCAGCATGGTCTTGCAGGTTTGTTGATAGCCACCATTATGGCAGGTATCATTTTGATACTCATGGGACTTATGAAGATGGGAACTCTGATTAAATTTATTCCATATACGATTACTACTGGCTTTACCGCAGGTATCGCAGTGACCATCGTAGTGGGACAGATTAAGTCTTATTTGGGACTTACTACAGACCCAAGTGTAAATGCCATTGAAACAATGGAAAAAGTAGAAGAAGTATTACATCACATCGACACACTTAACTGGGAAGCAGTAGTGGTAGGTCTTGTTTCTTCTGGGATTTTGTGGCTTTGTCCTAAGTTGGCAGGATTTT
>CALCGX010000148.1 GCA_937901225.1 uncultured Bacteroidales bacterium
GCGCGGCGAGGTCGCGCTGGATAGCGGGGATGGCCTCCCAGCAGCGCAGGACCTCACGGCCCAGCTCGCTTGGGCGGACATGGGCGCGGGCTGGGCTATCGCCGCACAGCTCCCCCAGGAGCGGGCGGCGCCCTTCGGTACAAAGGGTGATCAGGTAGATGCCTCTACCTGCATAGTTGCAATACTGACTACGTCGATGGGTGAGTGAAAGTGATCGATAGTCCCGTGGATGTATATGAGTCTCGTGCTCCATTTTGCGCCGTTTTTTTTGTAAAACGCTGCAAAGATACTACACCAAACTGCTAAAACCTGTCAGTATGGCGAGAAAAAGTTCAAAAAAAATGCAGAAAAGTGATTTTTTCTGCATTTTTGATTCTAGCTCCTGAGCCTTATTGCCAAATTCTACTAATTTTGCACAAATTAGCAGAATTTAGTAGGTTTTTATCTAGAATTCAGACAAATACTTCAAGAATAGATATACTTTTTGCCCATGTACTCTCATGGAACGTCTATCCATCTGTATAAATATTTGATATATGAATCAGGTAATTTAGATGCGAGTACGACTATTTCCAAAATGGAAACTATCGGAAATAGTAGAAATTTCGGGATAGTGAAGACAAATAAGCCCCTCTGCTTGCACGGCAGATACTCTCCCCTATCAAGCAAAATGAGGAAATATTGTGATTATTTCCTCATTTTGCCTTAAAAAAGGAATCTACTTTTCAACAGCAATAGTAGACATGTTTAATTTCTTTCGTATATCCTCATCACATAACTTAATGAAATCAGGAAATATTTCTTCTATTCTACAAAATAGTTCTATGAATATGGACAATGCTAATATCAAACTTCCAACAAAAGGTTCAAGTAATTTGCTTTCTTTCGTTAGTATTCGCCTAAAGTATGTCTTGTGATTTTCCTCATCTATATACATATAACTACCCTCTACTCCATCGCCATTATTATGTACAAATTCACACAAAGCACGATACATTGAATAATAACCAGGATATCTTTCATCAATTGCCTTCAATATATCTCCAGACCGCAATGATTTATAATAAAAAAGCGATTCGAACACTTCATCAGTAATAAATTCTCCTTTTCTGTAACAATTTCCATATGACATTTGCATCAGTAAGTCATCTGTTGATTCTAGCAATTCTCCATTGGAAATATTATCTTTAATTTCTTTAAACAAAACATGTAAGAATGCTGTATTTTCCATAGCACTCCGAATTAAGATTACAGCAGGGAGAATATGATTTTGTTCTATCAAGAACTTGGCAGATTCTTCAATATCACTCATTCTCCATGTCATACTTTGCAGTAGATTTATTGCTTTAAATGGTAGTTTAGATAATCTAGAGTATTTTAAATTATTCGACTCATAGATACATAATCCCTTTAATTGTACATGCAACTCATCCCATTGGCTGTATAAATCCTCATCCTTAGTTTGGATTGCTTTGTCTTCATAAAATTCTTTCATACTCTTTTCTCCTTTCGCAAGTAAAGGTACAACATTTTTTTCAAATCACCAAATAATGTATATTTTTTTAGTTTTTTATCCGTTTTTGACATTATTCTTATCTCTTTAAAACAAGAAAGGCGGGTTTAAACCGTCTTTTTTGTTTTAATTTTAATTATTCATCTTTTATTAAATGGTCATACCAAGCCCACATTTCTTCAAAAGAGTGGATCTCTTCATGTGGAACAGGTAATGGTTCTACGAAGGATTCATCTGGCGTCGAAGGAAATATTTGACACATATGAGCCTCAAATGTTCGACGGGGATATTGAGCTAAGCTTGACTGAAAGAAATCTGTACAATAGTCATAATGATGAGAGTGAAGAAAAGAACTCCATGAATCTATAATATCCTGCTCGTTTCTAATATCTATAAACTCAAATTGTTCCATATTTCTCTTTAACGGAGATCCCCACGCCGACTGCATGGCACTTATTGCCTCAACATCCGACCTCGGTGCACTATACCCAAAAATTGTTACCTTTTTCGCCTCCTTTAGACAATAATTCAACTTATTCCATTCTCTTATAATAAATCTATCCTCCTTGTAGTTTTTATGCTTGATTGGAAACATCAATTGAGTTGGTGTATAATATTTTTTATGTATCTTACCTACAGATCCTGCCCAGCCTATGCCATTATTATCCTCATTATATCCAATAGCTACATTTCCATGTAGAAAAATTAATTGAGGTGAAGAACCATGATAATAATTCCGCCACCATGCTTGATATAAAAATGGATCCCAATTAAAAGTAGCAATTACATCCTTCTCGCGTAAAGACATTAACAAATAATCATAGATTGTAGGTTCTTTAGGTAATTCAAGTTCTCTAAAATAGGTGTATATTCTGTTATTTATCTCATCTAGTAACGGAGAGGATTTATCCCATTCATAGATATTTCCGTATAGTTCCTCAAAGTTATTACATAATAGATTTTGAGGAATTTGTGAAAAAATGTCTGATAAATCAATAACATCGGATAGTCCATTCATGGATGGCAATTGTTTTCCATGAAACTCAGGGTTACGTAAACATGAAGCGATACTGGCACCTGCACCTAAAATTACAAGGTGCATTCCTCCCATAATATTTGCATCTAATATATTCATTTCAGGAATCCTCCCCTCCCCCAGCGACCTATCCCCTTCCACACTTTACACCTTCCTTCCAAAGCACCTTGGGCATTCAAAAAGTTCATTCCTTAAAATGCGGTAATTGGAGTAGACTTATTTATTCGATAATGTAGAGTGCAGTACATTAATAAGTTTTTCAATAAGACCTGTTGATTCCTTATCTAATGAGAACTCGTCACTATTTTTACCTCTCTTTCTTAAAGGATCTTGGTGGATTTCTTTTAATATAGTAGAAATATATTCTGCATAACGTTCTGGATCCTTTGTCCGCAACTCTTCTGAAAATGCAATTATAGATTTTGCGATCGTTGTTTTATATGCATAATCTTCTATCAAATTCTTTTGCTTAGTATATTGGTTAGCACAAAAAATAGCACCTGTTATTGTAAATGGTACCATACTTAATCTACCAATTAGATTTAAAAGTAATTGATTATCTGTTGAATTTACGGCATCTATCCCCCAGCCAAATATAATCCAAGCACCTATTAATATAGTTATGGCCAAAAATATAATAGCCCCAATAATCCATAATACCGTTTTCCACCATTTACGTGTATTATCCAACTGTGATGTAAATGCAGCACTTAATCCTTGTGCATTTTTAAAATGCAAAGCTTCTTTTGCAGTTTGAATCAAATGTTGTGCCTCTTCTAATGTTTTTGTATACTCCGCAGAATAATGATTTAGAGCTTCGTTATATTTTTCAGTCAGTTCCGCTTGCTTTTGTAGAATTTCTTCACGCTCAGATATTTTTGCAACAAACTCATCAAAAGTTTTTTTATGACGCTTAGCATCCTCTAAATTTTGAGAAATTGTTTGTTCATTGGTTCTGGATCTGTTCACATAATCTTTGACCTTAGAGAGTTCTGCCTCTTCATCCATAAGAAGATTTTTCAGTCCTTCCTGCTGCCTACTCAGTTCCGCGATAGAGTTATTTACTCCTATTTTATATTCTTGTATTCCTGAATATACAGAGTTGACTTGTTCTAATAGAGATTTTATATCATTTATATCATCATTTAGGCTTGTCTTAATATGTTTTATACGTTCTATTTCTTCATTATACGCTTCTAATTTTCTTTTGTCTATTCGGACATTCCAAACTCTTATAAGAGACTTCAAAGCCTCTATTTCTGGTACTACATAAAAATGATTTCTATTATGTAAGTGATTATAAATCTGATTTAAATGATTCTTCACATTAATGCGTTCATTATAGGTAAATAAAGATAAGAACACATTATGGGCATGTATTAAATACGCTAGATCACTAAGTAGATTTTGGACAGTGTATATTATGGTATTAATACTATATTCTTTCTCAGAACCATATAGTGGATCATCCATGTTTGTCCCTTGCTCGATATGATATTTTCGATATACAAGTAATTCACTTGATATCTTTTCATGCAATTCTTCAATTGCGATTATAGTATTAGTTTTCATTCTTCTAATTTTAATGCATCCAACATTATATTTTTTCCTTTATTTTCTATTCAATTTTTCCCTCACTATTCGCAAATACATGTCTCAATCGTGAAAGCATTAACATCTATTTTTTGCTCCCATCGCCTATCGCCAATAGCCAATCGCCAATCGCCTAAACCAGCAGCTCCGCTGCCACGCCTCTCCACTCTACACCCTACACTCTACACCAGTAGCTCCGCAGCTTACATATCTTGCATGGATAGACCATAGTGAGAGATCGCATAACGTTTGAGTTGGCGAGTGGCAACTAAGAAATCCTTTGAGCGCTGCTCCAACAAGGATAGATCAATATCTTTTGATTGGCGCTTCACCTCGTAAAAAATGGCCTCCTTATTAATCTCATTAATGGCAATGATATCTATTTCAGACTCTCCATTTCGGCTCCACCAACTATCTATGCGTGTAAACTGTTGTTGCTCAGCTAATTTCTCTTTAAAATATTGCTCAAGCATTTTACCAGAGAAGGTTTCGTAATCTCGCTCAATGATTTGGCGCAAGGCTTCAAAGGCTTCTATCTCCAGCATGTGATTGTACTTAAACAAGAAACGGAACCAAAAAGTCAAGAAATTATCATTCAAACGATAATGAATATTGCTATTTTTAATCGTAAAAAGTGGTTTGTGCTTATGGATAATACCATAAGTATCTTCTAACATAGTGAGATAACCGCCAATCTCTTTACCTATCATATCCTCAATCTGGCTGCGCTGTGTATGTCCGGATGCTATAGCAGTAAGAATCGAGAAGTAAATGCCATAGTCCTTGCCGAACTCTTCAATCAACAAGTTTTTGCCTTCTGACAAGAAGATAGAATCTGCTTGCACCATCGTTGCTATCATCTTACTGCGCGTAGTAGCACCTTTATCCATCAACAATTCCACATATTTTGCTACCCCACCTGTAAAACTATATAGTGCCAACAAGTCATCTTGTGTATAGTTAGGATTATGGTATGCCAATATCTCTTTGAGTACCGAAGGAAGGAACTTGTTGACACGAATGATGGCTGTTTGGCGATTATAGAGTGGCTCTTTGTTGCTTTCGAATATCTTGTGAATAAGTGATTGTACAGAACCTCCTACAATTAAGTTGATACGTGCTTCATTTTTATTAAGGTCCCAAATGCGCTGCATATCGCTATATATAGACGCATTGATGCGTAAAAACTCTTGAAACTCGTCAATAAAGAGGGTAATCGGTTGCTGTTTGGCTATTTGCATGATATACTCAAATATATCCGCAAAGCGCAATACCTTACCCAACAGAGGAACACCTAATTTGGTGATTATTTCTTGTTGGTAATCCTCACACAACGCGGTTTCTGCTTTCTTGCTAACAAAGAAATAGAGAAATGGCATCTCCTGATATGCATGCAACACAAGTGATGTTTTTCCGATACGCCTTCTACCCGTTAAGACGGTGAATTGTGCGTGTTCCAATGATTGTTGTTGAATAGTCTTGAGGGTGTCTGTTTCCCGCGCTCTATCAAAGAATATCATACGTATATAAATTTGTAATGGCTATTTCCGAAATGTCTATTTCATTTTTAATTTCGCCGCAAAGGTAGTGATTTATTTTGAATTACGCAAACAAAATCACAAAAAACCGACGAATATTTTCAACTTTCTCATATTTTCGTGACGAAAGTTGCTGGAGGAAGAACATCGAGTGTCTACTTTTTCGATGGCAACAGAGAAAAGTCATAGAAAAGAGCATCTGCTTTACAATCAAATGCTCTTGGAAAATTTATGCAATAGAAATACATTTTTTACTGAATAACGCAACTATTTTTTACTTTGCGTATTGTCTAATTGCGGCAACTATACTTTCAGTATTCCACTTCACATCCTTTACAGAGCGTTGATATACTTCTTGAGATATTCTCTCTTGTCCCCAAGGAATCACCCCAACAACATTCAATCCAAGTTCCTTTGCTTTATCCATTTCCCATATCATCCAATCACTATAAGAGGCATATACACCTGCTATCGCCAAAACAATATCAGAGTCTTGTAATCTTTTAGTGATATTGGCCTTTATCACGGAATCATTAGTAGAATTAATTGGTTCGGTTTTCTCTACGTGAGTATAATCCGCATAAAAATATCCGCGGTTATCCATTAATTTTTTTAATTGTTGTAAGACGTCATTGTGCTTCCAGCTATGACTAACAAATACTCTATACGTTTTTGCCATAATTATTCGCACATCTTTAATAATGTTATTAATCTTTCTTTTTGCTCCATATAGGTATTCTTCTCCCATTCATCTGCCATTTGGAAAAAATACTCCTCATATTTCTGCATCTTTTCTTGTTTGTCAAGTACCATGCAGCATATAGCATACGAGGCCAACATCCATTTAACATTCGGAATTTTAGTAATGTCCTCTAACTCTAGTCTCTGAGATAATATTTCATAAATTTCCTTTCTAATCTTCTGCGCTGCGAACTTACAATATATTTTCTCTTCATTTTTATCTTCCAATAAAGAAGCCTTCATATCGTAACAAAACGCCAAATTTTCACCTGTATAATAATCAAAATTCAACATGTATCCTTTTTGGTAACTATCTATCGCTCTATCCAAATATGCAATATTATTTTCATTGTGTTCGCATAAACGTTTATAAATAGCCCCTCTTAGTCCAAATGTCTCTGGATCATTAGTTTCTTTTATTTCTTCTAATATACGCAACGCATCGTTTAAATAAATTTCTCGATGTTCATCATCTGTCTCTTGTTTATAGGTACATAAAGCTAATTGTTGAGTATAATATGATTCGTTAGGATACTTTTCTCGCGCTTTTTCCCAATATCTTATTGCCTCTTCAAATCTCCCTTCTTCCATATACTTGACTGCAGTTTCTGTTAAAGCAAATATACTTTCCGTCTTATCAGCTAAATCTCCTACTATTTCTCTATATTCAGTATCGTCCATACAAGGAGGCTGCATGGTATGCAAATATTCATATAGAGGACTATCAGCAGTTGAATGTAATAAAATATAATTTAATTTCTCCTTCAATACATCCTGCATGCGCTTAGCCTCATCCACGCCAATATCTTCACCTAAGTGTTTATAACTAAAAACACGAGTGTGGTTAATATCAAACGGAATGCTCGTAGAGGATTCCGCTCTAAGAATAATTGTAGATTGTGGTTTAACAGCATGTCGCACGCCTAATTCATAAATTGCATTAGGATTCATCGTAGAAATATCTGCTATGACAACATCAGCACGAACCAACAATGCATACATGCTACGATCTATCAAACCTGTATCTTGAATCTCGTCAGCGCGCACGCATTTTAAACCTACATCTTGTACTGCTGGCTTAATAATATTATGGTAAGTTTTATCCAGATTAATAGTTTCTCCACTCGCATAATCTGTCTTCTTACCAAACCCCATAATTACGAAACATATTCTATCTTCCATATCTTTTAACTTATTTTGGATAAACAATTACATCTTTAGCTATCTCCTGGCCTCGTTTATTGTAAGCCATTTCTATATACTGATTAGGATTTAGTTTGAAATCATCCCATTTTACAAGAACACAATAACGATCATCTTCATTGTAACCACATTTGCCATGGCTATTTAGATAATAATTTCTACTAAATTCTTTTATTACTGTTCGATCATCTATTTCAACATAATTATGAATACCACCACATATTGAGCATGTACCTGACCCTAGAAAAATAGCATCATACATTTCGGGCAAAACAACACCTAATATACCACTTCGCGTATTACCTATTCCATTATATAAGGATGCTTGTAATTCACGTTTAACATATCGTTGTTGCCACCGTCCTAAATTTTCCGAACTATTTTTCCCAATCAAAAAAATGGTAACCGTAGAATCTGATAGGTAATCCTCGCGGATTTTCCTCATAATATAATCCTCATCATCCGAATTTATTGGTTCGTTTAATGACTTGTCTATCATGTCAACTCGATTATCATCCACCCAGGATTGAATTTGCCTTTTGTACTGGATATCTTCCGTCTTAAAAGAAATAAAACATTTATGTCCCATAATTACTATTTAGAAAAGTTATTTAACTATCAAAATGCCTAAAGACGTTGAATAGATCCATTAATTGATAGTTAAAACAACATCTTTTTGCACACATATCGGAATGCATTAATCATCTGCATCTCTTCTGCCACAAAGTCATCGTTCACATCTGCATACAGTTGGCTTCGCACAATCGCAGCCATAGCTTGAAATTGCAGATTGATCATGTAGGGAGTTCTCTCTTGGCTGATAGCATTAAATTCCTTGCGCAATTGCTTGAAGGCAATTTCTAAATTCTCATTGTCTTTCTGCTCTATCAACTGATATACAGATGATATTAATTCCTCTATTGGATGTATTGTAGGCAATTGGTTATATTAAAATTGCAAAATTCTAATCGACAATTATTCTTGATTATTGATATTCTCTTCAATTATTTCATTTACATGACTCCCATTCGTTTCTTCATAGACAAAAGGTTTACCGAAAATTTCTTCGTACGAAGAATTAAACTCTTGCGACTTTCTAAATATACGAAACAATGGCCACTGTTGGTAATTAATTTGGAATTCCTCATCTTTGCCAATTTTATGCATCAATTTTTGAGCATCTGAGAATTTTTCTAATATAACTGCCTCTGCAATGCGATATCTAACATCAAGTGCTGACCAATTTTTTTCACGAATTATTGCATTTGATTGTTCTTTTTTACCAGCTAAATAATATGACAACGCATGATTCACACGAAAAACCCATTCAAAATCCACATTACTATATTTTTTTACATCATTCGTAGCGAATTTGAGTAATACTTGTGCAAGATCATAATGTCCAGCATTGAGACAGTCAAATGTTACATCTTGTAGACTTTCATCACATGTTTCTATACTTATATTGAGTTTACGCCATATTACTTGAGACAACTTGACACCTGTTTCCATAATTACATTGTGGCATCTAATAATATATTCAGGTTTTGCTTCTATTTTTTCACCTAGAGCAGCATCTACTATAATACCTACATTTCTGCATTTTTTCAAATAAGATCTAGATATTATTCCATCAGTGTGTACAAATAGATTTCTACGTTCTGTTATTTCAATAAAATCTTTGAAATGGTCATATTCTTTTAGAGTTTTTATAGCTAATATTTTTTCTAACCAACTAAGTTGTTCAGCATGGCTATCTCTTAAAACATTTTCAACTAACTTTTCTATCACACATGCTTCAACCTCTTTAATATCATTGTACGAAAATAATTCTGCGACTTCCATACTCATACCTGTAGCTCTTAACATCTCTGGTTTTGCACGAAACATTAGGCGAATTATATTTCCTACAAATGCATCATAAGTACCTACCATAGCAACAATAGTATTCCTAAACAGATTTTCTATTGCTAACAACGAGTATTCAACTTGATTTTGTAATATTTGAAAATTTTGATGATGAGGCATCTCTACACGAAATACCTGTGAATTGTCTTCCTTTTCTACTACTTCAATCTTATTTTTATCTACATATTTATCTCTCTTCTTTATTGACATTTTTAAATTAGCTAATAAAACACTAATCATTAGAGGATAAGTATTTAGATGTGCATCCATTTGCTTATGAAAGCCTTCTACACATTCTTTGAAATCAGCATTGATTGTCTTACTTAATTCATCGTTTTTCATAATTATTGAGGGATTAAATTTTCGTTTATTATGTTATATAGAGGATTCTATTTATACCTTGTGTATAATTCTTCGATTCTTCAATAGACCCTACTTCCCATTACAAGTTTGATTATATTCTGGTAGATGTTTATGGAAGAACGAAAATAATCTCAACTGAACACTTTCTAACTTTTCTGCCTCCTCACGAGTACATGTTTTTTTTATAACTTGCATTTCATCAAATTGTTTGTCCTCACGATGTTCTTGCTCGCGTCGTTTTAAATCATTGGTAATGCCAATATACACAGTTTGACCATTGCGTACTAATTTGTACACATATGTATCTACTCTTTTCACTTCCATACTTACTCTCCCCTCCTAAGGGGCATTTTAAAGTTAACATTTATATTATTTATCTTTTTTCATCTCCACATTTACTGTTTTTTTGCCACAGATGCCAAAGGCAGATGTGGAAGCGGCACATGGTGTCGCGAGGCAAAATCTAGTGTGTTCCGAAAGACTATAGATATTCCGAAGGACATCGTAAAATAGTGGTAGTAAGTAGCAGCATGCTACGACTGTGGATGGTAGATTGGTCGATGAGGAAGTTTACTTACACAATCGACCAAGATAGCATGCACAAGAGATATGAGCATCATATCTCAACTACCACAATAATCCTGGAATTGTCAATAATTGTCAACCAAGTTGTCACTAATTGTCTTAAACAATCCCCCGTTATTTTTAATTATTTTTGTAGCAAGTAAAGCGCAGCGTATTTTGTTTAACAGAAACTCCCCTGCTATACCTTATATATAATATAGCAGAGGAACTTCTGCTATTACACTAGGTCACTCCACCACGAAATCGCCTGCATAAGTAATTCCATCAACCACCACATACGCTGTGTACGAACCTGGAGCCGGGATATTCAAGGAAGCTTGACCAATAATCTCCTCTTCAATAATGATCTCTCCCGTCTCAGGATCAATCACAATCACTTCACCTATCTTACCAGCATCAATGTTACCACCACCTACAATACCGATGTTCAAATCATTGCGATCAATACCGCCAATAACTTCTTGGTTAGGATCAGGACGACCACCAGCATCTCCATCTTCTGCATCATCACATGGCATGATACCATAGATATCCACAAATACGATTGGAGTACCTGGCAGACTAACTGCATACGAGCTGCACATACCTATCAGGCACATGACCAGCAAAAAGAATGTCTTTTTCATGTTGTATAAAGTTAATAAAGTTTAAAAAGCGTTGCAAAGGTACAACGATTTTGCCACATCTCCAAGAAAGTTTGGTGGAAAAGAAAATCCATAACTCACTGATAATCAGCAAACGCAATGGATTCAAAGAAAAAAGCCAGAGAAATGATTGCTTATGAAAGCATAAAATCAACCAAAAACTCGCGCAAATCACCTGATGTTGTGCCCAATTGTTTGGCAATCTTACTTTTTGATTTGCTTATGGTGTTGGGTAATACATGTAGATACGCAGCCATCTTATCTCGTGAGAAATTCATCAGAACCATCAAACAAATCATGATTTCATGCTCGCGCAGATGGAAAGTATCCTCCAGACGATAGAATATATTATCACAATAGTTATTCGCCTTCTCACGCAAATGATTGGTATCTTCCCATATATCCGAACACATAAAATGAACAGAATGGTCAAACAATTTTCGCTCAAATAACTCGCGACGATTTTGTCTTTCTTTGTCTTGACATTCCAATGTATTGCGCCAGCGTTTGTGAGGTGCATATACAAGGGCTACCAATAGTAATAATGCGATTCCACCGCCAAATATAAGAATATATAAATTTCTATATGGATGGGGATTTTCCAAATATGCTTTTAATTTTATTGCCGTTTGGGCATAAGCTTCAGATTCATAACGTATTTTTATATCTTCATCCTTTCGTAAATAAGATAGATTTGCTAAATATCGTGAATCATTACTTTTCTCTTTAATTCTTAACAATGTATAGTAAGCATTTGTTTTATAATTAGGTGTCTTTGTTTGTTCAATGATAAAACAAGCATACTTATCCGCTAATTCATAATTGTTCTGACGAATATATATTTGCATTATTTTCATATAACTATAGCACTTTGCCTCTATTGGTCTTGGATAATTTTCGATGCTTAATAAATACGTCAAAGCGGAATCATATTGCTGCAATCCAAAGAAATACATGCCCCTTGTCTCAAGCAACATAGCATAATACGCACTATCTATTTCATAGTTATCTGCTATTTGCAGTATGCTATCAGCTCGAGCATATTCCTTTAAGTTAATATGCTGTTCCGCAATACTCAATAGGCCTATGGCATATCTTCTTTCATCGCCGCTTTCATAGAATGCCTCATTCGCTCGTTCATAAAACTCCAATGCTTCTTCAAAGCAACTATCTTGCTTGCAGAGATAGCCCATGCAGGAATTGATGCGTCCCTTGTAAAGAGGATCTTTAGGGTTGAGACGGTCACACAGAATATAGTAATCTGAGGCAGTAGAAAAGTCATTGAGATAGTAGAAGTTTCTGCCCATAAAATAATATGCCTTTGCCAGTTCTTGCTTTGCAAAGAGGTATCCCACCGGTCCCTTTAGCGTTTTGATAGCAGCGTTCAGTGCTGCTGTATCACGTGTGATTCTCTTTTCATTCACCAGCAACCTATCCGCCTCAGCTACCACCGCCTTCGCCTCACGCCAACGCGCACACGAAGTAATGCTCATCATCATCATCGCGACAAGTAGAAAATGAACGATATGTCTAAAATAGGAGGGCATGCTATCTCAGTGCATAAGTATAAAACACTATTGGAAGACAAATTAATTACTCAAAGGAATAAAAAAGCATATTCAGTTTATACAATTTCGTTTGCAAAAGTACTACAAATTTCTGGATTATGCAACTTTATTATAACTTTTTCTTAAACACACAAGCATTTCCCTCGTATTCGCAAACAACAACTATCTTTGATATTCACCCCACAAAAAAAGGCGGTCACCCGCCTTAAATCTCCTCGCCTATAACCTCTAAACTATAGCGAAGCGTATTATTGTTTACTTAATCCCACGTCTCAATTCCCAAAACAGCCATAAAAAAAGCGCAAGCTGCTCATAACAAGCGACTTTCATCGGTATAAAGAAATCCAAAGTGTTCCGTTTAATCAAAGCTACCAATAGCCTATCTACTCTATCCTACTCGCATCTTTCTGTATGAAGAATGTTTTGAATAGACGTTTGACAGCAAGAATCTTGCATGCCTCATAGAGCAACATTTAGGCAAGAATCTAAATCTTCAATAATCATTTGTGTTCTCAATGTAGCCCCTTCATATGTTAGGTGATAGTCGGTATCATAAAATAAACTATCATCAAACTTATATCGTTCAGTAGGCGTTACAAATGGTATGTTGTTATTTAGTAATACTGCACTTAATGTATTGATAAATAATTTACTATTTTCATAACTTTGCGACATATATGTAGGAGGAAACAAAATACATTTTACTCCTTTTTCCTCTTGTACCTGCATGAAATCTTTTATTATTTCTATAATATCTTCATTAGGGCAATCGTTTTGTATAGTATGAGCAGGTATACCTATCTTGTGATTTCTATACTCCCATGAAGTAACATCCCCATATTCATTCAATGATGATCTATGATACGGATTGGTTGTGTCAAAAATTAAGTCCTTACATGCATACGCCACTCGAAAGTATCTGGGTATAAATTTAATCGTATTAACTACCTGATAAGGAGTCAAATATTTTAATGCCTCAGGATAGTGATTGTATAAAATTCTGTAAAGTGTTGCACTTTCTATTCCATAAGCGCATTTTTTTGTAAATTGTTGATATTCTGGAATTATCAACACAATATCACCTTTGCTAAAATATTTTTCATACATTCTCAGCTGCATCACGATTCCAATACCAGCCTGGGTTGCCGTATTGACTACAGGCAGATCAAAACGGTTATAAATCAATTGGGAGTTAAAACCAAATCCACATCCACTACCTCCAATAATAACAATCTTTGTTGTATCTATGTGTGATAATCTTTCTGCTGATAGTCTAACGTTTATTTCATGAGATTCGCGAGCATATTTGTCAGGATATCTTGCCATGAATATCAATACTAAGGATAAAAAAAGTATTATCAATAGTAGAAATATTATACTTTTATATATGAACCTTTTCATAATTAAAATTGAAAATAAATAAATTGATTTGAAGAATCAATATTTAATATAAAGATTAAACATATAGTCCAGCCTAAAATAATGTATAGAACATATCTTAATAAAGGTATAGTTGTTATTTTTTGTAGTCCGTGTTCTTTTGTGCGATTAATCCACTCCACAAGAACTAGTACTAAAATACTGAAAGCCAATGGAATGTAATATTGACGGTTCATTAAGTAAGGCACACTAAATAAACTATCACTACAAATAGTTGATATTACTTCGCCAAATTGGCTAATATCTTGTGCCCTAAATATTATCCAACCGAATACTACCAATGCAAAAGTCAATAGCATTTGTCCTGCTTCTTTTAGTGAGGGTAGCCATTTGGTTTTGATTGTGCCATCGGGCAACGTAATCGTTGCTACTGTATCACGATAGCGACGATTCTTGTTCATCAAAAGCAATGGCACAAACAATAATGCATGGTATGCTCCCCACAGCACGAATGTCCAGCTTGCACCGTGCCAAAAGCCACTCAAGAGAAAGATAATAAATGTGTTGCGGACTGCAATCCATTTTGTGTACCTTGCCTCAATCGCCTTATCGCCTTTTAGCCGTATCGCCTCGGGGATATTGGGGCGTGAGCCGCCCAAAGGGATATACACATAATCACGGAACCAAGTCGTCAATGATATATGCCATCTGCGCCAGAACTCTGCTATATCACGAGAGAAGTATGGCACATTGAAGTTGCGCATTAGTTTGATACCAAACAATTTAGCTGTACCTATCGCTATATCCGAATAACCTGAGAAATCACCATAGATTTGGAAAGTAAAGAGCACCGCAGCGAGAAGCAATGTACTACCCGATTGGTTGCTGAGATCGGCAAATATCGTATCTACATAAGTGGCGCAATTGTCTGCTACTACAATCTTCTTGAATAATCCCCACAAGATTTGTCGCATACCATCCACGGCAGTAGCGTAGTCGAAGGTGCGTTTCTTGTAGAATTGAGGTAGTAGATTGGTTGCACGCTCAATAGGACCAGCTACTAACTGAGGGAAGAAACTAAGGAATGCTGTAAAAGCCACAATATCGTGGCAGGGGACTATCTGCTTGCGATAGACATCTATGGAGTACGAGAGGGCTTGGAAAGTATAGAAGCTAATACCTACTGGCAGAATCAAATGCAATAGCAGAAAATCCGATTGTATGCCAAATAATTCGGCAAACTGTGTAGCAAAGAAGTCGTAGTACTTATATACGCCCAAGATGCTGAGATTAACTATGATATTGGCAATCATGACGGCTTTCTTTCCGCGTTGTGTTGGGGCGTATTCGATTCCGATGCCACTAAGGAAGGAAAGAAGCGTGGTGATGGCAATTAGAATAAGGAAGCGCCAGTCCCACCAACCGTAGAAGATATAGCTTGCTACCACAACAAAGAGGTTTTGCAGCAATAGTTGGTGCTTGCACTTGCTAAGAGCATAATCAAAGACAAACCAATAGAGGAGAAAGACTATTGGGAGGAAAAGAGCGAATTCGAAGGAGTTAAAAAGCATGAAATTTATTTATTTCGTTTTAATAATTTTTTACCCCAACACAGTGGTTTAAGGAGGATTTTTCCAAGGCGGTAAGCATGCGAGGAACGAGCATTTTTAGCATCCGCTTTTAAATAAACAATAGATTGAGGGATTTGTATGTTTACAAGTGGATATTTCTTACAAATTTTATGACACCAATCAATATATTCGGTATCTTGTAATTCTACAGCTATTGGATACAATTCATTAATTGATTGTTGCAAGACAAAAGACAAGTACCATTGGTTATTTGTATATCGTTTGATATATTCTAACTCTGTATTATATACACCTTTTCTATATTTAAATAGACCAAATAGAGATAATGGTCTTGATGCACTACCTGGAGAGACTCGATATGTTGCCGTGTTTATCGGTAAAAAAGCCACTTTTGAATTGTAAAAAAATTCAAGTGCTACAACATATGATCCATCAGAGGTTCCTTTAAGCATATTATCAGTTATAGACTCATACACATCCTTACGATATAACCAAGTCATCGGAGCGATATAACCTTGTCGAAACAGATGATCTTCAAAAGTTAAAATCGGCTGATCACCGCTCTTCATATAATGTGAATCTTCAATCAATTCTCCTCCTGAGTTACATTTACTATAATCTGTATAACACAAACCACACTCCGGATTCGCCTCCATAAAATCCACCTGTTTCTGCAACTTCAGCGGATCGGTCCAATAGTCATCGCCTTCGCACATGGCAACATACTTGGCACCTGTGGCGTCAGTAGCTGCATTCATGATACGACCTAACGAACCATTGCGTTTAGAATACTGATTTTCAGTCTCATAGATGGGTTTGATAATATCGGGATATTTTTCCTCATACTCGCGAATGATTGCAGCAGAGCTATCCGTAGAGGCATCATCATGCACAATAGCCACAAACGGAAAATTCGTTTGTTGCATTACAAAACCCTCTAAACAATCACGCAAATATGGTTCGTGGTTATAAACGAGGCATTTTATTGCAACTAATGGTTGTTTCATATTCTACTATTCTCATTAAAATTCCACTAAAGGAGAAACATGACAATCATTTGTCTGTAAAATAACTGTTCCCCACGACAGACCAACGCCAAAAGCACTAAGCATCAATTTCTTATTGCCACTCAACTGATTCTGTAACTCTGAAACGATTGTCAATGGGATAGACACCGAACTTGTATTACCAAACTTAGCAATAGATGATGGAACCTTCTCTGCGTCCAACTTTAGTTTCTTAACCAAGAATTGATTCATAAAATTATTAGCTTGGTGCAATAAATAATAATCCATAGATTGCAAATCCTCGCCAGTAATTTCACATATACGTTTAATATCCTTTGGTACCTTTGAAGCTACAAAATTAAACACATCATCACCATCCATGTATCCATGCTCCAAACTGCGGATATTACCGTATTCATCCACTACCCTCTCACGCAAGGTTTCATCGGAACTAGGCATACGATATCCTCCGCCCTCAATCTTGATTGTATCTGCCATTGATCCATCTGAGTTCAGTGAAAAATAACTATTTCCATATTTTTCTCCTCGCTCCAATAGCACAGCTGCACCTGCATCACCGAAGAGGAATGCTGTTTTGCGATCTTTGGGTGAATAGACTTTAGAACGTGTTTCACCATCCAACAAAAGCACCTTACGGATATGTGGCTGTTGCAAGAGACTATATCCGCCACTCAAGCCATAAAGAAAAGCAGAGCAACCTAATGACAAATCAAATGCCATTGTAGTCTTAGGTAACCCTAAACGCTCTTGCAGTAGAAATGCAGTTGCCGGCATGCGATAGTCAGGAGTTTGTGAGATAAAGATTAGTACATCTATCTCACTCTTATCTACTTGCAGATCAGCAATCAATCGCTCTGCTGCTGCAAAACATAGATCAGAAGCACACGTATGCTCATCTGCAAATCGACGTTCATATATACCTATCTTATCTACCACCTTACGCACAACATCTTCTGGAAAATATTGTGTGTAGTGATAGTTGTCTATTGTTTGTTTAGGCACACATGCTGCTATGCCTGCTATTCCTATATTTGAATATGAAAGATATGCCATAATTTATAAGTATTATTTCACTTTAATGAAACGCCTCCATCAATAATCAATGAGGTTCCTGTTACCCATGCAGAAGCATCTGATAACAAGTAGATAATCGCGTGTGCAATTTCCTCGGGTTTACCATAACGCCCTAATGGATATCTAGCCATATCTATTTGCAAATCAGTTTCCGAGTACGCTCCACCACGAATCAAAGGTGTTTCTACCATACCAGGATGGATACTATTAGTTCTAACATTTTTTGCGGCTAATTCCCGAGCACAATATCGCATATAAGCCATTAACGCAGACTTGGATGCTCCATAAATTCCATTTCCTAAATCTGAATTAAAAGCAGCTACAGAAGATACAAATACTATTGAACCTTTTTCATTCACCTTTTTCTTTTTCAACAATCCTTTTACAATTAACATTGGAGAAAAGGTATTTGTTTGGAAAATAGTTTCTAAATTCTCTTGCTTATAAAATTTGATAGGTTTATTTATACCAATACCTGCATTACTAACTAACCCATCAATATTAGGTATTTGTTCTATCAACACATCAATACCATCTTGAGTTGCAATATCTGCAACCACTTCTTGATGTCCTTCGCCTACCATTTGTGAGAGCGTTTCATTCAAACGCTCCTCATTGCGACCAGTAATGACACATTTAGCGCCTAATTTTGAACACTCAATAGCAGTAGCACGACCAATGCCAGATGAGGCACCTGTGATCAATATCGTTTTACCTACTAACGAATAAGGGTTGTATGTAGGATCAAAGTTCATTATTTACATTTTTTCTTTTACGATATTGTACAAATCCTCTATAGTAACGGCACTCTTAATTTCATTTCCTTTAAGCATTACATCGTATTCATCATCTACCATTGCTATCACACTAAGACCAATCAATGACGACCACTCTTCCAAATCATGATACTTAGTTGCTGGAGTGAATACACTTGCATCGGTTTCCTCAAATTGCTCAGCGAAGTGAGCTACAAATTCATTTAATTCCATAATTGTTCGTTTTATTATTTTTTACATATCGTTTTTATTACAATTTTAATAGTTTAATAATATCTTTCGAACGAGATGAAAGATACCTTTCATATATTTTCTTAAACTGATCAATATTAGTTCGTTCTTCTGTTGTATACATTCCCTCTTCATAGGTTTCTAATTCTTCAGGAGAGAGAGCGAATCCAATAATTTTTGCTGGATTACCAATAACTATAGCATATGGAGGTATATTTGAACGTATGACTGAACCGGCACCTATTCGCGCCTCCTTTCCAATACGTTTACACCCTTCCATAATAATCGTCCCCGTTCCAATACGTACATTTTTTTCAATATGGAGTGGCGTTTTATACGCTCCTGTTTGTTGAGCATTTGCATATGAAGCATGTCCGTGAGATTCTATTTTGACATCCGCAGATATCTTGACACCATCCTCAATGATAACATCACCAGAATAATCAATAAAAACATTTTTAGCTAATATTACATTTTTGCCTATCTTGATAGTACCTTCTAAATAATGTTGACGCGACAATTCTACGTTATACTCGACGAAGCAACCATCTCCCATATTATAACGCTTTTTGTAGGCTAGTGTACGCTTTTCACGCAATATGGCATCTTCATATTTACGACTAGTATATTTTAATAAAAATTTTCTATTTTCAACAAAATCCTTCTGCCAATTATCACGAATAACACCTCGTTCTTTGTATCTATTTCCAATGGCAACTCTATCTTCTTTATTCAATAAATAAAATTTTTCAGATAAATATTGATTAGACCACATCTTGTATTTGTAATAACAAGATATAATATCAAAAAACACTTGCACTCTATACACAAATCCTTTAGCACATTCAGTCATTATTATTCCTGAATGCAACCAACCATATTGTAACAATTGTTTTTGTCGTTTAAGAAGTAGTGACATTATTTTAATTCTTTAACATATTAAACAAGTCCTTGATCATTATATCGAGCGTAATTTGAGGTTTCCAATTAACTTCTCCGCTTAATCGTGATATATCAAGACCTGCTCGTTGATCAATTACTTTATCTTCCTTTATTATACTGCTATTTGTATATCCAAACTCCTTCCCAATTTTAATTACCTTACATGCCATATTATATAGTGTATCAGTACACATCCATCCTGTTCCCAAATTGTAGGTATGTTCCTTGATAGAAGAGGCTTCTACTATTTTCTTAATAGCTTCAGCTACGTCACGCGGATCTATATAGGACATGACCTGACCACCACCTATTATTCTTATATCCTTACCATCAATCACATTCTGTACAAATACATTTAGAGGACGAACCATTGTATCATCTCTCTTTAGTTCATTTACAGAAGCTAACCTCAAATTCATATACTCAGTCATTGATCCTTTAAAATAAGCATCCAATAGTAATTCCACACCATATTTACCAGCACTTATAGCACCTCCTGCATTAATTGGTGAGTTTTCTACATTTAGACATCCCGCATCAGGTTCCTTATATATTGAACGAGTAGAAATATTTATTATGCGTTTGGCTTTAGCTTCCTTCGCAAGCGAAAATACCTCGCTACTCCAATCCATTGATTTTGCCACTTCTATACCATCATTCCTTCTGGTAAATGCACAATGGATTATATATGCATTGGCTAATATTTGCTTATACTCAGTACGCAACTGATCATTATCAATACAGCTCACATTTTTTCCATCGTATCGCTGCTGGATTATTTCTTTATGACTACTGACTGCATATATTTCATTATCTACACTATTAGACAAGATATCTATCACATACCTTGCTACAAGGCCTCTAGCTCCGGTGATTACAATTTTTTTCATATTAATCCCATATTGGTCCCTTAAGACCATCCTTTGTTTTAACTTGTATTTGAATCGTTGTTTGGATTTTATTCCATATACCTTCTACCTCTTCACGAGTATCACCTTTTACAATGATTGGACCATATCTAGATGATTTGTCTTTAATTGCAGGTATCTCCTCTCCAATCCCAATGGATTTTAAATTAGTTTGAACAACTCCTGGAATATCTGCCACTTCATTTAAGCCCTTTACACTAGCCACTACTCCTTCAGGAAGTAAGAAACAATAAAATGCAGCAGATTTATTATCGAATTTTTGCTCTTTAAACATAGAGTCACTATCCCCCATAGCTGCACGAACTAAATATGGTTGTGAATCTACTCCATAGGCAGCGGGAAGTAAATGAGATGTCACATAAGCGCCTGCACCTCGAATAGCAGTTTCAACAATATACAACGTGTCTGTTGCATCATTATATATCCACTCTGCCCACACATGACCAAAAGTAGGAAGAGCAGCATTTACTACCTTACGAAACATCTCTTCCATACGATTTTTGAGCGCATCATCAATCTTGGCAGGGAAAGCATTTGTATAAGGTATGGATAAATGTGGGAGATTAAAATAGTAACGATCAGAAAATGCGTATAATGTCAATTCGCCATTATCAACAAAGCCTTGGCAGAAGTACTGAGGACCTGAAATATATTGCTCAACTATCACCTTCTTTGCTCTTGAACAATCGTATGATTGAGGATAGAGCTCTTTCAATTCTTGTTCATTATAGATAATAAACACACCACGAGATGCAAATGAGTCTGCTGGTTTTATTACGATAGGATAATCAGTTTCTTGTGCAAATTCAATCGCTTCTTCTACTATAGTTGTTGCTCGGTTCAATGGTACAGGAAGACCAAGTCGCTGATATAGAGCACGCATTCTTGATTTATCCGTAAAATCAAGTGCATTCTCATATCCCCATGTAGGCAGTCCTAAAGTTTCAGCTACTTGTGCCACTATAGGAGCGATCATATCTGACTGATCGGACAACACACCATCAATCTGACTCGCACGCGCAAATTCAATTATATTCGGCAGATCAAATACATCCATATATACTGCTTCATCCGCCACATCAAAGCCAGGATAATTACCTTTGCAACTCATTGCAATTACATAGTATCCCAACTCTTTTGCAGTTTGAATGATAGGTAGTTGGTTAATGCCAGCACCAATAATCAATATTTTCTTTTGCTTATTCATTCTTATATTTTTTCAGACAAACAGTATCATAGGTATTCCAATCTTTGTTTTCGACACAATCAAACCAAATCTTCTCTTGAGCCTTCATATTTTGCAAGCGTTCCAAAAATGATGCATTAATCTCTGACTTTGGTATAATCACAACGCCGCTATCATCACATACCGCAATTGTACCTTCAAAATATTCTTTATTACGTCTACTACTCTCTAATATATCACTAGAAGGAGTCATTTCCTTGTTAAAACAGCCGATTGGAGTAATACCTTTACACCATATCGGATAATTGCGTTTTATTAAGCCATTCAAATCTCTCACTTTACCATTGAGAATGATAGCTGATGCACCTTTTTTTTCAATAATAAATAAAGATACTAATTCTCCAAAGATGGCATAATTACCCACATTGAATGCATCCACATAAAGTATCTTACCTGATTCTATATCACGAATTTGTTCATGAATAGACCAATTACTATCATCATGTGCATATACATATTGGACTTCGCCAACCATATAGTGGTTAGATTTTATAGGTGCAATACTATCGAGTGCTCCTATTTTCCCCATTGCATCACTCACTTCTTCTGTACTCATCTGATTGGAACGAAGAAATTCAATTATTTGTTCTTTTATTGTCATAATTATTTATATTTTATCTACGACTATATTTAATTCATAATTTTGGCTTATTGGCAACGGAATTAAATTTTCCTTGAGTTGCGCCTCATAGTTTTTTAAGTTTCCTTCTACATTAGGCCAATAGGTAGCGACATAAATACAATTAGCAATCAATCGTTGACGCAAATTATCATCATTTGTCAAATAAGGATATACCATCGGCACCGCATCTTCATCTATGGTCAAATGTATACCATTTTTCGCACTCAATCGCTCATCTAATAGCATATAATTGCTTCTACGCAATTGCTTTGCTGATTCATAGTCAATCGAGCATAAGATCTTCTCCGTAAGATTGGACATTAATCGAATAGGATTATCAATCAACGAGTCATCATTCCTCCTAAACTCTCCATATCCCGCCTCTGCTCCAATATCTGCACGCATCAGCAAATGTGTCATTCGTTGATAGGATTGATCTTGTTCTAACTCCATATCCAATTGAGCATCTGTATATAGATATGCCCCATCTGCTACGCCAAAGAACTTGCGAGCAGAATAGAATGTATCAATTCCCTCTAATGGTTCTGCAAAAAATGCTTGTGCATTATCTACAATCAACTGCTTGCCATATTGCTCCGCTAATCGTTCCACACAGCGTTGTTTCAGTCCATAGTAATTGGTATATAGGAATGCTTCATTCGGTTGCAACAAATAGGTTTCTATAGGCTCCAACTGCTCGTTGATATGATAGAACACATAGTCCACATTGCATTTCTTCAATGGCTCAAGCATCACATCGCAAGTGTAATAAGGAATATACACTTTGGTATACTGTTTCGCACGAAGAATATACTCAAAGCAGTTTCGAGCAGTATTGAGGCGCAAAGCGTTCTTGTGGTAATGTTCGCCCTTGCGTAACTCTAATTCAAAATATCCTCCTATGGCGTCTGTCATTCTACATTCACTTTTAACCACGATTGTTGGTCATTTAATTTCTCTAACATCATTTCCTCAGTAGGAAAGCATAATATAAGAGAGCCTATGGCATAACGAGCACTAGAGAATGCATGTATTTCATCACCTGATTTTACCCATAAATCCAAATCACGCACATATGGTTTTACCTCATCACTAATCTCTAACTCATGAAATATCCCATTTTGATAACTATGCAACATTATTTCTGCCCAATGACCGTTGTATGACCATGATTCAACCTCCTCAATCGACATTCCAAGAGCAGCACGAACAGAATCAGTAATCATATCCACTCCTGTTGCATAACGAACAACTTCTGCTAAACGATTTCCACCTCCACGCGGACTAATTTCCATAATATAAGGTTTACCATCTAATCCTAGGCGTGTTTCTACATTATATATATAACTCTTCATACCTAACAACGAAATTAATCGTTGCAGTTCTGATGACAATTCATTCTCAACTTTTTCTCCCATGGTAGATGGCCAACTATACGCTGCTGGTGCATATGGATTGGCTGCTGCGCTATCAAATCGTTGACTAGAATATGTAAGAATTTGGAATTCACCATTCAATGAAAAACAATCAGAATCAGAGGAGCAACCATCTTTCTCTATCCACGCTTCAATAATAAACTCACCAGAGATCGAAAACTCCAAGGCAAAATGGATGGCATTTAGTAGTTGATCTTCAGAATCTACCTTCGTGACACCTTTGCTTCCTGCAGAATCTACAGGTTTTACAATCACAGGATATTGCCATTCATCTCGTTCTCCCCATGCTTGCTCCGCACTGAAATAGCTCTTTGCTTTAGGTACATTGAAACCATGTTCAGCAAGAAATTTTCTAAATAGTCCCTTATTCTGGAGTATTTGGATAGACTCATATGGTCCAGGCATTGGCAATCCAAGTTGATCTGCAACATATCCTGCCGTAACAACTCCAGAATCTGTAAATGTTAGTATTCCATCTATCTCACACCTTTTTGCAATCTCCAAGACAGCTTCTTTATCTATAGTACTAGCATATTGATACTCATTAGAATAAGTATGAGCGATATTATCTGGCAGATAATCTACAGTTATCACGTAGCAACCCAACTCATGCGCTGCCTTTATAACAGGAATGAGCAAATGATCACCACCGAGTAATAATATTTTCTTTTGTTTAGTCATATTCTTAAGTATCACTTTTTTGTATAATAATCGATATACGGCATAAAATATGGTTGCTTGATGACGAGGGTCATATTGCTCTATACTTTATCTAATTACTTTATTATCACTCCAGTTATTCAACATTGGTTGCGCTGAATATTGGTCGTTTTGGTTGTGTCAAAAGGGATCTTAGCATATATTTAATTACCTTATAGTTTTTTTCGCTCACTCTAATAACGAGATGAGATGTCTCATTTTATTAGTTTTTTTATCAATCATATAATTAATGTTTTAGTTTGTTAAGTCATGACATCTTTTCTGGCGAAGTTTCTTGTATTCCGCTCACATAATCCGAGTATCGCAAACACATTGGTAACTTAGACTTTAACAGCACTTCAAAAGAAGTTGTCATTCTATCCTTATCTCTTGTTACCGTGTGTCCCGTATATGTTATATCTGCCAATTTATTAAATATTTCAAAATTTGAAAATTCAAAAACTTCATGCAAGAAATCTATTATAAAATTGACCGTATGAGTATCACCTAATGCATCATATGCAAAATCTATCGCTGTTATAGCAGGGGCATCATCATGTCTTATAAATCTATATAAGAAAGTCTCTCTATTATCAGCTATTCGTATTATTAATTCATATCTAGAAGAGATTATTACATTAAATATCTGATTCTCGTTAAGTTTTGAATCACTTACCTTTTCTATTATCCATTTCCTTTGAGAAATAAGCTCCGTATCTAACGCATTCCGACTTGCATCATCGGTTACAATATAATCATGCCAATATTTAAATTCTAATAAGCTTAATGGAGGCAGATGCTTTAATAAATTGTAATGATTTATCAACATCTGCATCTTCTCTCCGTATTTACACCAACAATTATAACGCAACAATACCAATTCATCTTCGTCTATTTGACTGCGGACCAATTTTGCATACATTGCTTTGTATTTTCGCTCATCCAACTCGCTACAATCAATAAGGTTAAAAATTTGATATAACACACGAAAATGTACAGCTGCATCTACGCGATTAGGAATATAAAATTCTCTTTCAAATAATGAGCTTGCTGACACCACACGCATTTTATAGTTCACCGTATGGTCAAATCCTTTGTCAAATAATTCACGTATTTTAAGTTTTAACGCTCTCCGTCCTATTGCTTCACCATACTTGTACCCACCTATTGCTTCTTGATATAGCTTTATTAGATGCTGATAATTATTGTCAAATTGTTGTACCTGATAAACTTCAGCAACATCTTTATAGTTAATAGACACCTTTTCGTTTGCTTGTTGTTGCTCACGTAATGTTCTAACAAGATAGTATACGCTGAAGATTGCTACCAACGTCCCCAAAACACCTCCTATAAAATCACCATATAAGCCCCACTGAGAATGATCTGCAGGATACGAGATACTCCATTGGAATGTATTATGAAATGCATGTATAGCAATACCGCCCACTATTAGGCATATAACAACACAACATATAAATCCAATGTAATCGGGTAATAAATCACGCATCCGATTAATCCAAGTATCCTTTTCTGCTTTATTTTGTTCCTTCATGATATACGCCAAGTTTGAACTTTTTCAACGTTCACATTCTTTTCTGCTTGTATTGTAGTAGTGAAATTAGGATAATCATCACCTTTGCTTCTATTATTTTGCCATTGTAATGCATTAAGATTCTCTATTTCATCGCTACCTCCTAATACTACTGGCTTTAGATGATCTATTTCCCATCCATACTTACCTTGCATACCATAGTATTTACGACCAATCCATGCCCCTGCAAAATCCTTTCTCCATTCAGCAGGATTGTATCCTGCAACCCTAGTCGCTTTTTCCCATACTTGCTCAATTTGAGCATCTGTAAAATTTGCCATAATAATCTATACTTTTTACTATTATTAATCGAAATGTTTATATGCTTTTTCAGTTAATTGATATTTTGGGAAACCATTATCTTCGCCAATATATTCAATAAATCCCAATGATGATAGACGACTTAAACATGAACGCCACTCAGCTTTCTCGCGTGCTGAGTTTATAGTATACTCTGTGGCGCCTAACATCATTAATCCACTTCCACCTAAAAATTCAGTATAAAACATAGAATCATCATCAGACTCTACCCAAAGTTTTAACTTATTGATATCTTCTTCACTTAAATCTATATCTTTAATTTGAACCCTCTCATATATAAAAGAAGATACTGTTTCTAGAAAAGAATTTCTTTTGCGTTCCCAAATATTAGCATCTATATCCGACTTACCAAACCAATCTAGAATACGCATTTTCCAATCGTTGAGTCGAGATTTGGCTTCATTTGTATTCACTTTGATTGCTATTTCATGACTAGTAACCACTGCATCCATCTGATCATATTCCATATCATTTGTTAGAAAAGAACAATATTCACTTTGCAAGACCCAAGCTGCTCCCATTTCGTTTAATGATACATGGCTATTATAGAATCTTGGAGAGTGGATAAAAATAACGAACAGGTCATAATTCACGAAATGAGTTTTGATCTCATCAAGAAAATTTTTACCATTACCTATCCAATACCCTGGGATAGATGAGCAGAATATCTCCTCTTGTCCTAATCCCATAGTATTAAGTAAATCAATCAATGCTTCTGCAAACTTTTGGTCAGCCGAGGAATGACTGATAAATATCTTTTTTATCTTATCATTTGGAGTACTAGTTGTTTTAAGTTCTTGAAAAGGTATGTATGGTAATTTTTCCAATATAGACTCCAAAGCTACAATTTTTCGAGAAATTTCTTTTTTATATTCCACCAACCAATCCTCATTACCCATAACTGTAGCAATATATCCTGCTTTTGAAAAATCGTTATAATAATTATTATTGGGGATATCAAAAGCCTGTTGAAGTATTTCCTCGGTTACATTTTCCCATTTAATCTTTTCTTGTTTAAAGATCTCGAACGCAGCTTCATCATATTGTTTCTTCGACTTATAACCATATCCATACATAGAAGAAATATCTACAAATGGAACATCTATTGATAACAAATTCCGTCCTACATCTATTCGTAGTGCAATTTCAGTTTCAAAACGATGCTTATCCCAAATTAAAACCGCTTTGTGTATTTCCATATTTTCTCTTTTCTTTGCCATACCTTTGTTAATTTATTTTCTCGTTCTTCTCTCGGTGATGAGTCGGTTGGTAAAGTGCAGCTATTGTGTTACTACTTGCCAATAGCCCTCTTTACGACCACCTATGCGGTGAAGAAGACCTCGTTCCTGTAATGTTTTAATATTTCGTGCCACATTTCGCTCATGAATTCCAATAATATCCACTAATTCACGTGTAGTAATACGAGGATTCTCACTAATTAAATACAAAATCTTTTCTGACGTTTTTTCTGGCATCTTTTCTGACGTCTTTTCTGGCATCTTTCCTGACAACTCTCCGCTTAGGGGTACAGCGACATCACCTTTCAGAGGTTTATCGGCAGTAGTTCCATTCACATTAATCACGAACTGTACTCGATCTGGTGCAAAGGATTGTTTGTAAGTAGGCACAACACCCGTTGCATCACTCCACACGGAAATAATACTTGGAATACCGCTACCAGCTCGCTCGCCAATACCAATCAAACTGAACATCTTCATCAATGTAGCATTACGTGGATCAGATATACCTCCCTCTAGAGCCGTCTTTAAACTGATACGCATATCACCTGGATTAGCAAAAGAGATTTTATCAAGTCCTTTAATAACAACAGTCCCTTGACGACCATAATAGTCGGCATGCACAAGCGTGTTAAGCAACGCTTCACGGATAGACTCATGCAATTTAGTATCATCCACACGTGTATTATTTTCCAATTGAAAAGGTACGGGGAGATCACTAGTCAGTCTATTTATGATACGGAAATAGAAATCAAAGAGATTACCACTCCAGTCTCCAGAAGATGATACCACACGGTGCGTCCAACGAATAGACGGATCCATGCGCTCTTGATAGTCCAAGAAATACTGAGAAAACTCACGAACAATCTCATACTCATAGCCAAACATCAACAAACCCGCAATAGTAGGATGGAGTTTATTATCTTCATTAGAAAGCCCCATAGCACCAATGCGACGAAGAAATAACTCATCGTCTAGTTTTGACCATGCATGATTAGTATGCTTAGCATTGAAACGGATACGATAATCGTTGATAGTATCCTGACAAAAGATAGAATAATCCATCTCCGTTAATACCTTAGTATCCAAACTTATAGGCGAGGCATCCCTTAACATCGCAAGCACTTGTTCACGCGTGCAATGGAAATCTCCCTCGTGATTGCGACGATAAGTGCCTTTGATTGGGTCTGTGCCTACATATACAGGACGCATCTCTCTTTCTGCACGAGGGACTTCAATAACAACAATCTGCTTATCCTCAACAGTCTGAACCGATACCATCTTATCGGTTAGGATATTAAGACTAATCTTTTGCTGATTGTTGATAGTATTCCAGAAATCACGAACAAGCTCATCGGGATTATTGACACCCGTGATGTGCAATTGATGCTTTTTGTCTTCCTCTACGCCCAATACTATAAGTCCACCTTCCGAATTAGCAAACGACGAATATGTCTCCCAAATGCTATTAGGAAGACCTTTAGTCGCTTTCTTAACCTCTAAACAATTATCCTCTCTGTATTCGGATAATTTGCTAATATCGAAATAGAACTTATTCATTTGTTCGGCAATATTTCATTAAGCGTGCAAAGTTACAAAAAAAAATGAACATACGCAAGCCTGCGAGCAATTTTTTGAAAAATAGATAGATTTATCTATTGAATATGCCATTCACATTCACGATAAAAGCTTGCTTGTGAGAGTGAAGAGTGAGTGGCATATTCAGAAGGCGAAGCCGTATTTTTCAAAAAAGTGCGAGCAACTGCTGAAGTATGGACTGCATTGGGAATGCAGTAACTTCGAGGTGGGCTCGTGAGCATTGCGAACGAGGTCGGTGCCCTCGACGTTACAAAAAAATAATTGCGAACTGCTGAAGTATGGACTGCATTGGGATACAGTAACTCCGAAGAGGGGCCCACAAAGTGGGAGGTGCCATCGAAGTTACAAAAAACTTTTTAATTATGCAAATATGCTGAATCTTTATAGCGTCCCTAAAATGATTCTTGCGATGCGTTCTACATCCTCTACTGCCAATGTGTAATACAATGGCAAGCACAATATGCGAGAAGCAATATCCTCGGAGATTGGCATCTCTACATATGGCACAATGTCCTTAAACGTGTTTAGTGATGGATAGAAATATCTGCGGGCAAAGACATGCTCTGCTTGCAAGGCTTTCTCTACACGCAATAATGTTTCTTCTGAATCAAAAATCACTGGGAAATAGCTATAGTTACAACTATCATCGTTAATCTTTTGGAAATGCAATGTAGGATTAACCTCCAGTAATTGCTTGTAAAGCATATATTTTTCTTTGCGGTCATCCAAAGCGGCTTGCAAATATTTCAAGTTCGCCAAACCTACAGAAGCATGCACCTCCG
Organism: uncultured Bacteroidales bacterium; assembly: GCA_937901225.1. Lineage (GTDB taxonomy): Bacteria > Bacteroidota > Bacteroidia > Bacteroidales > Paludibacteraceae > Colicola. The sequence continues at coordinate 30,179 of CALCGX010000148.1, forward strand.
TCATCTTCAAGTTAGATCCCTCCTCTACGACATTCGTTTTATCTTCTGAGAAGCCAAAGAAACGGATGCGTTTCATCTTGGCATCCAACTCTGCATCGTTGGTAAAGCAGCCCCCACCCTCGCCAGAATTTAGCATCTTGGTCGCATGGTAACTGGTGCAAGACACATCGCCATAAGCAAAGATACTCTTGCCCTTGTACTGCACACCTACTGAGTGACAAGCATCGTAAATGACTTTTAAGTTATGCTTCTTTGCGATTGCCTCAATAGCCTCAATCTCACAAGTATTACCAAATACATGCACAGGCATGATCGCCACTGTCTTATCTGTAATAGCAGCCTCAATTTGGGCTGGATCGATATTGAGTGTGTTAGGATTGATATCTGCATATACAGGCGTACAACCTTCGTACATAATTGCACTAGTTGTAGCTATAAATGAGAATGGCGAAGTAATGATCTCACCCTTCAAACCCAATGCACGGATTGCCAATTGCAATGCTATTGTACCATTTACCACTACTGTGTGATTAGGTACACCATGCCACTCTGCCACCTCACGCTCAAATTGCTGGAGCAATGGTCCATTGTGCGTCATCACACCCGAATCCCATACCTTTTGTAGGTATTCGTTCACTTCATTTAGTGGTGCCAAAGTTGGCATTGTTACGTATATATTCTTCATATTTTGTTTAATGTTTAATGTTTAATGAGTTAGTGTTTAACGATTTAACGATTCGCTCACTCCTTCACTCCTACTTCATTCTCTTTAATACGCATCAAGACTTTTGTCTGATTCAAAAACTCATTTCTCCATTCCTCTGCATGGGTAGCATGATTAGCTACAAAATAGCGCATCTCTTCTTCAAAATGATTGCATGCTGGCATTTGATAGGATGTCTGACCCTCTTGCGTCTCAATCAGCAATGTGCTGCAGAAGTCTGGTGGCAAAGCATAAGCACGCTCCAACGACAAGACTCCTTTACTTCCCCATAGAACTTGTTGGCTTTTGTATTTATTATTAAAGCCAGTTACTAGATTAGCCACTCGACCGTTGCCAAAATCAAGCAATATGGTGGCATGTGTCTCTACCTCACAACCATCCTCTTTACTCAACACGGCATGTACGTGTTGTGGTTCGCAGTTATAAAAATGACGAGCAGAGTGAACCAAATATGCACAAGCATCTAGCACGCAACCTCCACCTAATGATTTCTTATAGCGGAAGTCTGTTGCTGCTATCGGCGGAAAACCAAACCATCCTTGGAACAACTGTACATCGCCTATAGCGCCATCTGCAATCAGTTGGTTCTTCACCTTATGCTGCGCATGGAATTGGTACATAAATCCCTCAAAGATTGGGATATTATACTGAATACCCAATTCAGCCATTCGTTCGGCATCAGCCATAGAACCAGCCAAAGGTTTCTCGCACAAAATATTCTTGCGATATGGCGCCACCTGCTCTACAATCTGCAAATGGATGGCATTAGGAGTTGAAATATAAACCGATTCAAACTCATAGGTATTCAACACATATTGCAGATCCGTCTCAAATGGCACGCCGAAGCGTTCCGCTACGATAGCACGCTTGTTCTCGTCGGTATCCACCACGCATACCACTTCTGTAACACCAGAATTCATCAACGCTGGGATAGAACAGCGTTGGGCTATATTACCACATCCTATTACTACAAATTTCATCATATATACTTGATAGCAGCTATTAGACTGCGAGCTTGAATGTTCAAATAATTGTTATAGCGTAAGAAATCATTAATCTGCCCCAAAGTCAACCATTGATAGGTAGCAGGGAGTTCGATTGGGAAATCATCGTCTGCCATAATCAGCATATTGCGGTTTTGCTCGTGATAGAAACGTCCGCCTTCCTCAGACTGAAGGGTGTCGAAAATCACTTGCTCAGGTTTGGCATTTAGCACATAGTCTGTAAATGGTGGTTTGATTGCGCCATTGAAGATATTACCTGTCAAGCATTGTACGGTAGGTGCCAACTCAAAGACATCTAAGTTACCACATTCCAATTTGGCCTGTACCAAGAAATGCAACACCCCATTGATCTGCTTTACCACGAAAGCACAGAGTCCTTGCTGCATCGGTTGAACTAATGGTTGGCACCATGAGCGCACCTCACGGTTATCAATGCTCACACGCACACCCATCACACGGAAATACTTGCCATCATGACGAGCGATTTCGTGATCTGCAATATACCAATCGGATATCGCATTGAGTGGTACACGCGATACCGACAAGTCGTAACTAGCCTTGAGATTGGTTAACCAAGAAAGAATCTCAGGCAAGGTGTGCAGACCATCTTTGCGCTGCGCAGAAGCCATCATGCTTTGTCCAAGTGGCGACATTGTTGCTAGAGAAACTTCGTCTTGGTATTGCGTAAAGTCGATACCTGAAATCACCGTGCGGGTGTCCATATTCACTAGATTGTCGTGCTGCATCAGTTCCTTGATCTGACCCAATGTCATCCAGCAAAAGTCCTCATATACAGGCACTTCCTCATCGACCTTGATGATAATATTGCGATTACGCTTGCGCAAGAAACGGGCACCTTGCTCCGATTGGAGTTGGTCCAGGATAATTTGATGTGGTTGCGCATTGCGGAAATAATCTAGATATGCAACCTTCTTGCCACCATGCACTTGGGTGTAGTTGCTCTTTGTAGCTTGGATAGTAGGCGAGATTTGCACACAGTTTACATTGCCTGGCTCAATCTTCGTCTGCATCAAGAAGTATAGTACCCCATCCATCTCTTTGGTTAAAATACCCAAGTAGCCAATCTCAGGTTGATTGATGATAGGTTGCGACCATTGATATGGCTTTGGGTAATCTGTAGAAACCTGAATACCTTCTATTGAGAAGAACTTACCCGATTGGTGATGCAGACTACCATCCTCTGCCATATGCCATCCTTCCATTTCTGCAAAAGGAATCTCCTCCACAGAGACATGTACCTCTTGGTTACGACGCAAAATCCATTGATGGATCTCTTGCGTCGAGCAGAAAGGGTTATCCGTATGTACAAGTGATTTAAGCATTATCAACTTAGTTTTTTCTCGGTATAATCAAACTTAGGTGTGATATCTCCAGGTTCTTTACCCATCCAGCCACCAATTTCAATGGGGCGGTTAGCAAGTGTAAATGAAATAATATCACTTTCAACTAATAGCCACTCTACGTTACTTGGTTGGCTCAATGCTAGCAAATCCAATGAATAAGATCCCCAATTAAAGAAATCCTTAGGGAGATGACAGATTTGTTCATACTCACCTGCATCGTGGCGTGTATCGTAGCAACGGCCTCCACCACCCGTAGAGAACATACGCTCGCCTTGCTCGTTCTTCATATGCATGGTAATCCAAAAATTCTCGTGTGGTTGGGTCAGACGATAACGAATAACAATCTCTACATCATCAGATACTCGAGTCAAATCTGTAAACTGACCACCTCGTGGGCGAACACCTATTTCCAAGAGTTCAAAACCACCAGCACCTTTTAAGGGTTGGGTAAAAGATTTGTAATTGGCTATTGCGCTATCTCCACGCAGATAGTGAGTTACGATAGGATCGATATCACCTTGATCAATCAACTGACCGTTTTGCAAAATAACACCATGTTTGCATAAACTCTTAATACTGGTCATATTATGACTCACGAACAGCACAGTTCGGCCTTCGCCTTTGGAGACGTCTTGCATCTTGCCGATGGCTTTCTTTTGGAACTCGGCGTCGCCGACGGCGAGGACTTCGTCCACGACAAGAATCTCGGGGTCTAAGTGTGCAGCCACAGCGAAGCCCAAACGAACGGTCATACCGCTACTATAACGTTTAACTGGTGTGTCAATATACTTCTCGCAGCCAGAGAAAGCAACAATCTCATCGAGTTTGGCAGCAATCTCTTGCTTGGTCATACCCATGATGGCACCGTTCATGAAGATATTCTCACGACCCGTCATCTCGCTGTGGAAGCCCGTACCGACCTCTAGCAAGCTAGCGATGCGGCCGCGGGCGCGGATAGTGCCCACCGTAGGACCTGTGACCTTACTGAGGAGTTTCAAAAGCGTGGATTTGCCGGCGCCGTTCTTGCCGATGATGCCGACGACGTCGCCTTGCTCCACCTTGAAGTCGATATCGCGGAGCGCCCAGACATAGTCGGAGTCGGCTTTCTGGGTGCGGTCGTTGACCGAACCGATCTTCAGATAAGGGTCTTCCTTGCGCAGGATGGCGGTTTGCCACCAGCGGTTGAGGTCGTGGCTGATAGTGCCTGTGGACACCAGGCCCAGGCGGTATTGTTTGCCTACGTGGTTGAATTCGATTGCTGTTGCCATTGTGTTTAATTTTTAAGACAATTCAAGTCAACTTGATTGTCAATTATTGTCAATTCTAGGGGTATATTGTTTTGTGATTGAATGATGATTGCGTTGCAACCATAGCAATCACAAACAATAACTTATTTATTAAAACGGGTTAATATAGTTCCATCTATGCTGGTAATTTCATTCCTTTGAACATCAAAAAAGTATCGCTCTATTTCTGCACTCTTTGGAGAGAAATTTACAAGTATTCCCATTGGTAGTTTTGTCAATCGCATGTAATTAAATAATTGGGCACGATGGTTAACTGACAATTGTTCAACCGCTTTACACTCTACAATAATCTGATCCTTACACACAAAATCCAAGCGGTATTTGGCGTTCATCTTACGATCGTGGTATATAGGAGTGTATTCCCTTTCACGCTCATACGCAATATTGTCATCTTCCAACTGCATCTCTAAACCCTCTTGATATACATACTCATTCAAGCCAGGACCTAACTCCTTATGCACCTCATAAATAGCACCTATCACGGGGTACATATAATCCTTCAAAGCATGTATATCAAAATTTGTTTTCATCTCATCATCTTAGTTTGTTTTGCTCACCAATGCAGTTTGCATTCTTTTGAGCAAAAACAAAATTGATCCTCGAATTGACATTAATTGACAACCGCAATTGACAATAATTGTTGTTTATATATCAAATTCATCTTTTTTTGCTCACCAATGCAGTATTGCATTCTTTTGAGCAAAAACAAAATCTATCTTTGAATTGACATTAATCGACAACCGCAATTGACAATAATTGTCGTCAAAACATAGGACTTGATTTTTTATTTATTTTTGTAGCCTATCAATGGCATATCCTCGTCAAACGACTTCATACTCGCCATCTGGGCCTTGCGTTGCTCGTCTGTTAACGTTGTCATATTTTATTTATCTTTTATCTCCTTGCCCTGCGGCAGCGATAGTCATACCAATGAGCGGGCAAAGGTACAAAAAAAAAGCGACATGTGCAAATACATATCGCTTTTTCTGCGTATTTTGGGTATTTTTGGCGATTTTTAGGATATTTTTATGCCAAATAATGCCCCAATCTTATAGATTGCGCTCCTCGATCAGACCCATCTGATAAGCCTGCAATAGCTGTTGCAACTCACCCACTTGACGGATCAGCTCCTGACCTCGGTCCGTGTCACGCACCAAGATACGCCGATGCGTGAAATCCTGCAACTGGATACGCAAATGGATATCCGACCCCGAAGCTGCAGCCTGCTCACGGCTCTCGAACTTCTCGTGCTCCACCAACTGAATACCATGGCTGTTATAAATCAACGTATAACCCGAGATACCCGTCTTCTCCTGATAAGGTTTGGAGAAACCACCATCGATCACAAAGCGCTTACCATCGGCGCGCACGGGCGTCTCGCCCTTGATCGTACGCACGGGGATATGGCCGTTGATGATACGCCCCGACTCGGCATCCAAACCGAACTCACGGAGGATCATCTCGCACACTTCTCGGCGATCGGCCAAGGTATAATAAGCCCCCTTGCGCTCGTGCTCCAGTTCGGGCACGCCGATGAAGTAGCGCTCGAAGGTGCTCATCTTGTCCTTATGGTACAAAGGCGAACCATAGCCGCACCAGAGATAGAGCATATAATCCAATGCATCGGCCTTCTCCTGCCCCTTGCCAAAATATGCCTGGCGCACCACCCGATCGATGCGATCCATGAGCGCCTTACCCTTAGCTCGCACACCGCAAACATCCACCTCCATGAGCGAGCCATCGTCGCAGAGCGGGATGGCAGCATGGTAGAGCAAGAAGTTATTGCGAACCAGATACAACCCACCGTGCTGATATAGCATTCGCAAATGCTTTTGCGCCTTCTCAGATTTGCGGAACGAACGCGCTAATTGCTGCATCAACTCTTGCTCCTCTTGTGACAATAGATATGGGTTATCATGCTGAATAGTAGGCAGATAAGTATCGGTAATAGGATACTCGTTATCACCCAAACGAATCACTCCACGGGCATAGTCAATCTTGTCCAAGAAGAGGCGATCGGCCATCTGATACTCAGGGTGGCGCAAGATGGTCTGTCCCTCGAGCTTAAATTGGATGATAGAGATGGCCTTGTGCATCTTAGCCATGAGCTGAGCCGAGCGTGTGAGGCGAGGATTATTCTCAAAATCCTTGGTCTGGAAAACTGTGCACGGATCACCGCCATAAGTCTCCATGGCGAAGTTGGCCAGTGGCAGCAGATTGATGCCATAGCCCTCCTCGAGGGTCTCGATATTGGCATAGCGGATGCTGACACGCAGCACGGTGGCGATCAACGCCCAGTTGCCCGCAAAAGCACCCATCCAGAGGATATCATGGTTGCCCCACTGGATATCATAATCGCGCACCGTGGAGAGGACCTCCATGATCTTAGTTGCACCAGGGCCGCGGTCGAAGATATCGCCAACGATATGCCAAGTGTCGATGGCCAAGGTATGTATAAGGTAGGAGATGGCTATGAGCAGTTGCTCTGCCCTACCCGTATCAATAATCGCATCAATGATGGCATGGAAATAGCGGGTGCGGTCGCGCTCAATGCTAGACTCGTAGAGCAACTCCTCGATGATATAGGCAAAATTCTTGGGCAATAGTTTACGTACCTTGGAGCGCGTGTACTTGACCGACACACCGCGCGTGACATCTAAGGTCTGATGGATGCGCCTGCGATACCAATCCATCATGTTAGGCGTAGCCATAGGCATAGCCTCGGCATCTAAACCCTGCTGCTGCACCAGCCGAATACGTTCATCGGGGTAGTAGATCAATGCACACAAAGCACGTTTTTCGGCTTCGAAGATGCTATCGCCATAGATATCGTCCACCTTACGGCGGATGACTCCCGAAGCATTCTTGATCATATGGATAAACGCGCTAGATGCACCATGCAAGTCGCTCACGAAATGCTCTGTACCCTTAGGTAAAGAGAGGATAGCATGGAGGTTGATGAGCTCGGTGACCACCGCATCGGCGTTGGGAAAACGTTCGCTCAGCAGGCGAAGATAGCGCTCGTGGGCTTGAAAATTATTCATGGTTGTGTTTAGTGTTGAGTGTTTAGTGACTGAAGGTTAATAAAAGACGAACGACCACCTGATTAGGATGGTCGTTCTTGGTAGTGCTACGGGGACTCGAACCCCGGTTTACGGCGTGAGAGGCCGTTGTCCTAGGCCACTAGACGATAGCACCCTAGCGCTTCCTTCTCGAAAGCGAGTGCAAAAGTACTGCTTTTTTTTTACATGACCAAATATTTTTGAAAAAAAATGCAATTTTTGTGTATTTTTTTGCATATATGCATTTTTTTTCGTACTTTTGTGCGATATTTTCCCAACAATGGCGGGTATATACATACACATACCATTTTGCAAGAGCCGATGCAAGTATTGCGATTTCTTTTCTACCATCCATCTGGAGAAGCGAGCGCAGTATGTGGCGGCATTGTTGGAGGAATGGCGCATGCGAGCGCATGAGGTGAAGGAGCCTATACATACTATATATATAGGTGGTGGCACACCAAGCACTTTGGCAGTTGACAGTTTAAAGTTAATCGTTGACAGTTTACTGTTGAATGTTGAAAGTCAAGAGCAGGAAATAACCATGGAAGTCAATCCTGGTGATGTGACTGCGGAAAAAGCACATGCATGGCGAGCGATAGGCATCAACCGGCTAAGCATCGGCATACAGAGTTTTGACGATAAGCTACTGCAACTGATTGGCAGACGGCACACGGCAGAGCAAGCGCGCAAGGCTGTGGCAGCAGCGCAAGCAGCAGGGTTTGACAACATATCCATCGACCTGATGTATGCCCTACCATCGCAGACCATGGAGCAATGGCAAAAAGACGTGGCAGAGGCACTGCAGATGGACGTGCAACATATCTCCACCTATGGGCTGATCTATGAGGAAGGTACGGTGCTGATGACCCTGCTGGATCACGGGGTGATAGAGGCTGTGGACGAGGATACCGAGATGCAGATGTATGACTATCTGGTGGGGCAGTTGGCTGCGAATAATTTTGAACACTACGAGGTGAGTAACTTCGCACTACCAAACCGTCAATCTAGGCATAATTCCAGCTATTGGAACAACACGCCATATATCGGCTTGGGAGCGGGTGCACACAGCTATGACGGCCAAGTGAGGCAATGGAATATCAGCGATCTGGACACCTATATCGCACAAGCCATGGCACATCAGTTGCAACCAGAAAAGGAAGTGCTGAGCGAAGAACAACGCCACACCGAACGCGTGATGCTGGGACTGCGTACCAATAGCGGTATCGGCATTGACGAGATAGATAGGAGCAAAGCACAGCCCTATATAGCGCAAGGTATGCTGATAGAAAAAGACAATCGCATCGTAGCTACCACCAAGGGCTACCATATACTCAATAGAATAATCGAAGACTTGATATGAAAACTGAAAACGGAAAGGTGAAAACTGAAAACGGAAAGTTTAAGAAGAAATTTGCCATATGGTTCTGGAGTATCATAGGTGCTGGCATAGCAGCTATCGTATTGGTATTCTGGATGATTACCAAGGGCTGGTTGGGCTATTTGCCTCCACTGGATGAGTTGCAAAACCCAAAGAACAAATTTGCCACCGAGGTGATATCCAGCGACATGCAGTTGCTAGGACGCTACTACCGCAACGAGAATCGCGTGAGTGTGAACTACACCGACATCTCGCCCAATATGATCAATGCCCTTATCGCGACAGAGGATGTGCGCTATTACGACCATACGGGGGTGGATGTAAAGTCGCTGCTGCGTGCTGTGATGAAGCTGGGCAAGGCTGGTGGTGGTAGTACGATCACCCAGCAATTGGCTAAGCAGCTATGGTCGCCACGCGCGAATAACATCTTTGAGCGTGCATTGCAAAAGCCCATCGAATGGGTGATTGCCACGAAGTTGGAGCGTCTGTACTCCAAAGAGGAGATTCTGACGATGTATCTTAATCAGTTTGACTTCCTATACAACGCCGTGGGTATCAAATCGGCTGCGCAAGTGTATTTCAGCACCACCCCTGCGGAGCTGAAGCTGGAAGAGGCAGCGATGCTGGTGGGTATGTGTAAGAACCCTGCATTGTACAATCCTCGTCGCCGTCCTGAGAATGCACTCAACCGCCGCAATACCGTGCTTAGCCAAATGCAGAAGTACGATTATATCACGGAGCAAATGTGCGACTCGCTTCAGGCATTGCCAATCGAGCTCAAATACCAATCGGTGGATCACAAGCAGGGATTGGCACCTTATTTCCGCGAGTACTTGCGCCAAGTGCTGACTGCCAAAGAGCCCAAGAAGAGCAACTACTCCGAATGGAACATGCTGCAATACGATATTGACCGCCGCCAATGGGAGGAGAACCCACTCTACGGTTTCTGCCAGAAGAACCACAAGCCCGATGGCACACCATACGACCTCTATCAAGATGGTCTGCGCATATATACCACCATTGACTCACGCATGCAGCAATATGCTGAAGAAGCTGTGAGCGAGCATATGCAAGAATTGCAAAAGAGTTTCTTCCGCGAGAAACGCAGAAAATCCTATGCGCCATTCTCCCAAGACTTGACACCCGAAGATATTGATGCCATCATGAATCGCTCGATGCGTCAGACCGACCGCTATCGTGCACTGAAGAAACAAGGACTGAGTGAGACGGAGATCAAGAAATCGTTTAACACACCAGTAGCCATGCGTGTGTTCTCATACAACGGACTGATTGACACCACGATGACACCGATGGATTCGATCAAATGGAACAAGCACTTCCTGCGTTGCGGATTCATGTCGATGGACGCGCACTCGGGTGCTGTGAAAGCATATGTAGGCGGAACGAACTTCACGCATTTCCAATACGATATGGTGACCTCTGGTCGCCGTCAGGTAGGTTCCACTATCAAGCCCTACCTATTTACCTTGGCGATGGACGAGGGCATGTGGCCATGCGATAGCACAGTGAACGACTCCATCACACTGGTGGACGGCAATGGTGTGGCATGGACACCACGCGATGACCACCACGCTAACCAAGGCGAGATGGTGACCCTTAACTGGGGATTGGAGAAATCCAGCAACTGGATCACCGCCTATCTGATGTCGCTATTTACGCCAGAACAACTGGTGCGCATGATGCGCTCGTTTGGTATCGAAGGTCAACTGGATCCTGTGGTGAGCCTATGCCTCGGTCCATGCGAAGTGAGCGTCAAGGAGATGGTGGATGCCTATACCACTTTCCCGAACAAGGGTATTCGTGTGGAGCCGCTCTATGTCACTCGCATTGAGGACAATAATGGCAATATCCTAGCGACTTTCACGCCTAAGACCTACGAGATCATTAGCGAGACTACCTCGTATAAGATGATCTACATGCTCCGCAATGTGATGGATCATGGTACGGGTGTGCGTGCACGTTTCCGCTACGGACTCAAAGCACCGATGGGCGGTAAGACAGGTACATCGCAGAACCACTCCGATGGATGGTTTGTAGGCTTCACACCATCGCTGGTGAGCGGTGTGTGGGTAGGTGGCGAAGACCGCAGTATCCACTTCGACAACATGGCAGCAGGTCAAGGAGCCAACATGGCACTGCCTATCTGGTCAATCTATATGCAAAAGGTGTATGCCGATGAGCAGTTGGGCTACAGCGTAGAGGAGCAGTTTGATGTGCCAGATTGGTTTGACGCAGAGGCAGGGTGTAAATGATTTTGGGATTTGAGTCTTTTTCGACACTTTTGCAACTATCACTTGCATATATGCAAAATTTTCACTAACTTTGCGCGATATTTGGTATAATTCAGAGAAAACTAATAATATTAACCATAAAAAACGAACTTATTTATGTTTGAAAATCAACCAAAAGGTCTGTTTGCATTGGCGCTTGCCAACACAGGCGAACGCTTTGGCTACTACACCATGTTAGCCGTATTTGCACTCTTCCTCCGTGCTAACTTCGGATTGGAAGCTGCAACCGCAGGACAAATCTATGCTACCTTCCTCGCGTTGGTATATTTCTTGCCACTCATAGGTGGTATCTTGGCTGACAAGATTGGTTACGGCAAGTGCGTGACTATCGGTATCATGGTGATGTTCCTTGGATACATCCTATTGGCAATTCCATTGGGCGCAGGCGGCACCGCTATGGGCGCAATGATTGCTGCATTGGTACTCATCAGTTTCGGTACTGGTTTGTTCAAGGGTAACTTGCAAGTAATGGTAGGTAACCTCTACGACGATCCTAAATATGCTGACAAGCGCGATGCCGCATTTTCATTGTTCTACATGGCGATTAACATTGGTGCAATGTTCGCTCCTACCGCAGCTGTAAAAATCATGGATTGGGCACAAACCAGCCTTGGCGTGAGCGTAAACGACAGTTATCACTTCGCGTTCATGGTAGCTTGCGCATCACTCGTATTGAGTATTGCTATCTACTATGCATGCCGTCCTTGGTTCAAGCACGTGGAGAACTCCGCTAAGCAAGTGGCTGCTACCGGTGGCGCAAAGGTAGAGGAACTCACCCCAGAGCAAACCAAGAAGCGTATCGTGGCACTCTGCCTCGTATTTGCTGTGGTGATCTTCTTCTGGATGGCATTCCACCAAAATGGTTTGACATTGACCTATTTCGCTAACGAGTTCGTACAACCACTCTGCACAGGCGTACAGACCATGTGGTTTGACATCATCAACCTCGTGATGATCGTGGCAATCGTTTATGCAGGTTTCTCTCTTGTACAAAGCAAAGAGAAAAAGACCAAAGCTATCTCTGGCGTAGTGATCGTAGCAGCGTTGGGCGTATTGGCATACAAGTATCTGAACATCTCTGCTGAGGGTATCACCTTGAGCGCTCCTATCTTCCAACAATTCAACCCATTCTATGTTGTGGCATTGACTCCATTCAGCATGGCACTCTTCGGTGCACTCGCTAAGAAAGGAAAAGAGCCATCTGCTCCACGCAAGATTGCGCTCGGTATGGTGGTAGCTACTATCGCGTATATCGTGATGGCTGTAGCATGTATCGGATTGCTCACACCTAATGCTCAAGAATTGGCGCGCGTGACTGGCGATCCTACATTTGTAAACGCAAACGTATTGATCTATACATACTTGATTCTCACCTTCGCTGAGCTGCTGCTCAGCCCAATGGGTATCTCTTTCGTAAGTAAAGTAGCTCCTCCTAAGTTCAAAGGTATGATGATGGGTGGCTGGTTCGTGGCTACCGCTATCGGTAACTACCTCGTATCTATCGGTGGTAACCTTTGGGGCGATATGCCATTGTGGGGCGTATGGAGCGTATTCGTAGCTGTATGTGCTATCGCAGCTATCTTTATGTTCGCAATGATGAAGAAACTCGAAGACGCAACGAAGTAATTTGTTTAGAGGACGGCACAAAGTGCCTACTGTTTAGTGAACGCGCCTATGGGCGCTACTGAAATAAAAAAACTATGAATAATCTTATTCAAGCAATAACTGACTACACGACCGCTCTGGAGCAGAAACTATCTGCTCTGGAGGCGCGTGTGGCGCAACTCGAAGAAGCCAACGAGGCGATGAGGCATGAAGGCGATGAGGCAAGAACTATGATTGCTACGCTGCAAGCAGAAGTGGCTGCCCTTTCGGCTACAGGCGTAGCAGTAGCACCAGCGGAAGAGCCAGAAGTGGAAATCGAACTCATCGTAGAAGATCCACAAGAGCAAGAAACTCCAGAAGAGGTGGTAGAAGAGCCACAAGAAGAATCTGCTGAAGAGTCACAAGAGGAGCC
>CALCGX010000149.1 GCA_937901225.1 uncultured Bacteroidales bacterium
AGTCAAAAGTTTACGTTTTTTAAGATCACAACTCAGTAATCGAGTCAACCTTTTTCAGGTTTAGTCACTTAATAAAAAGCACTTTTGGGTGGTTGGGCGTTCTTTGGGTGTTCCTTGGTTCATCCTTGGTTCTTCCTTGGTCTTTAACCCGAGGCTTAAATACTAGGTACAAAAGAACAGAATCTTAATAAAAGTACTTTTTTTGGGAAAAGTACCCGAATACAATTCGGGAGTAATAGACAAAGAATGCATCTCTGAAAGCAGATGCTGCGAACGAAGAGCGCAGTATGGTTTGGGCAGACGAAACATGCTTAAACACGCAAACGGAGTGAGCGAACTACTTTTTGTTCTATGTATTGCGCTCACTCCTCAGAGTGGGGACTCTTCGGGCGCAATACTCGAAGTGCCATTCAAGGCACTTCTTCATCTCCCCCACGCGTAAGCGGCCCTTGAAAAAACTATACAAGGGAATCACAAAAAACACCCTAAATAATAACACGCGCATGTGCATGCGCGTGTTATCCTAATTATATTCCTCGAAAAATCTGTTGATTAAAGAGGACTCAAGGTGGTCCATTTGATTAACCACCAAAATTATCGAACATAATCATATCATCTTCTACACCGAGTGAGTGCAAGAGATCAAGCACAGTCTTGGACATCATTGGAGGGCCGCAGAGGTAGTACTCGATGTCCTCTGGAGCGTCGTGTTGCTTGAGGTAGGTGTCGCCCATCACTGGAGCAATGAAGCCAGGAGTGTACTTTACACCCAGTGCATCAGCCTTTGGATCTGGACGGTCTAATGCCAAGTGGAAATGGAAGTTAGGATACTCCTTCTCCAATGCCAAGAAATCCTCCAAGAAGAATACCTCGTCAATAGCACGAGCACCATAGAAATAGTGCATCTCACGATCACGAGTGTGCAAGGTCTTCAACATGTGCATAATTTGCGCACGCAATGGAGCCATACCAGCACCACCACCTACCCAAATCATCTCGCGCTTGCTGTCGAAGATAGGGTGGAAGTCACCATAAGGACCTGACATAGTAACCTTATCACCTGGTTTGAGGTTGAAGATATAAGTAGATGCGATACCACATGGTACATCCATGAAGCCAGGACCTTGCTCTTTTGGTTTGAATGGAGGAGTAGCGATACGCACAGTCAATGTGATGATATCACCCTCGTCTGGGTAGTTAGCCATAGAGTAAGCACGCACAGTGGCCTCGGTGTTCTTTTGTTTCAAATCGAACAAACCGAACTTCTCCCATGCTGGAACATACAAGTCGCCGATCAACTCACGGTCGTAGTCTGCATACTTGATATCGTACTCTGGGATAAGGATTTGTGCATACGAACCTGGTACGAAGTCCATGTGCTCGCCTGGAGGAAGAGCCACCTTGAACTCCTTGATGAAAGTAGCCACGTTGCGGTTGCTGATAACGGTGCACTCCCACTCTTTAACGCCGAGTACAGACTCGTCCATCTTGAGTTGCATGTCGCTCTTCACCTTAACCTGGCAACCAAGACGCCAATGCTCTTTTTGTTGTTTGCGGGTGAAGTGAACCGTCTCAGTAGGGAGGATCTCGCCACCACCTTCGAGCACTTGGCACTTACATTGACCGCACGAACCTTTACCACCACAAGCAGATGGCAAGTGTACACCTGCCTCGCCCATAGCACCGAGTAAGGTGCCACCAGCTGGCACATGGTACTCTTTGTCGCCGTTGATAACCACTTTCACATCACCTGATGGTACTAAGAATTTCTTAGCTACCAAGAGGACAATCACGAGTAGGAGAATAACTGCTAAGAACACTCCTACAGATAATAAAATTGCATTTACATTCATTGTACTGTCCTCCTTTATTAGATGTTCAAACCACTAAAACACATAAACGCCATAGCCATCAAGCCTACTACGATGAAGGTGATACCCAAGCCCTGCAAAGGACGAGGAACATCGTTGTACTCCATCTTCTCGCGGATACCTGCGAGGCAGACGATAGCGAGCAACCATCCGATACCTGAACCACCCGCATAAGCAAACGCGTCACCGAGGTTAGCGATAGCTTTTACGTTCTCTGGCTCAAGCAAGATACGTTGTTGCATGAAGAGCGCACCACCCATGATTGCGCAGTTTACAGCAATCAGAGGCAAGAAAATACCCAAAGATGCATACAAGGATGGAGAGAACTTCTCAACCACCATCTCAACGAGTTGCACGATAGCTGCAATCACCGCGATAAAGAGGATGAATGACAAGTAACCCAAACCAAGTGGATTGAGCACATGCACTTGCAGCAGATAGTTAACTGGCAATGTGATGAGCAACACGAAGGTTACTGCCACACCCAAACCAGCACTCGTTTTTACATTCTTGGACACAGCCAAGTACGAACACATACCCAAGAAGTATGCGAAGATCATGTTGTCAGCAAAAATGCTGCGAACAAAAAGACTTATTGCGTGTTCCATATTTTAAAAATTTCTAATTTTTAGATCACTACGTTGTCGGACCACTTCGTTGTCAGACCGTTGCACTGTCGGACCGTTTCACTGTCGGATGTCGGACCACTTCGTTGTCGGAGGTCGGACAGCCGCTAGGCGTTCTTCTCAGAAAGTTTATTCTTATATGCTATCAACATGCGTTGCAATTGTTGGACAATTTGTTGTAACTCTTTTGAAAGCGTTGCATCAATATATCCTACTCGTTCGCATACAATAATTTGCGTATGCAATTCGTATGCAGAACCAATAGCAATTGATAGAAAATGAGCAAACTCCTTATCTGTAGCACGACCAGAACCTTCTGCAATATTGGATGGAATCGAAATAGCTGCACGAGTCATTTGAGATGCTATGCCAAATTTCTCCACACTTGGAAAATTGGATACCACCTTATATATATACGTCGTGAGATCCATCGATTGTTGCCATATTTGAAGATTGTTGTAGTTGTGCATTTTTTTTAGAACGTTTTTGTCGGAGGTCGGATCACTTTGTTGTCGGATGTCGGAGCACTTCGTTGTCAGATTCTAGATCTGACAGCCCGAAGGGCGTTCTGACAGGGCGTAAGCCCGTTCTGACTTCTGACAGCCGTAGGCGATCTTTTCTTACTTCAATTCTTTATTATAGCCGCGATGCGCCCAGATGATACATCCTACGAGAATCAACGCCATAGCTGGCATCATCATCATACCGCAGTTTTCATAAAATCCACCATTAGCTACATACCAACTCTCTGGTATGATACGAATACCGAGCAAAGTGCCCGCACCCAACAACTCACGGAAGAATGCCACAATCACGAGGATGATAGCATAGCCGAAACCGTTGCCAAGACCATCGAGGAAAGAATCCCATACCTTGTTGGTCATAGCGAAAGCCTCGAGACGGCCCATGAGAATACAGTTGGTAATAATCAATCCGATATACACACTCAATTGCATAGCCACATCGTAAGCAAAAGCCTTCAAGACCTCGCTCACGAGGGTTACCAACGCTGCAACTACCACCAATTGGATGATGATACGAATACGCATTGGGATGGTGTTACGAATCAATGAGATAATCACGTTAGCCATAGCCACAATGATAGTAACGGCAATACCCATTACCAATGCTGGCTTAAGCTGAACGGTAACAGCGAGTGCAGAGCAAATACCCAACACTTGAACAACCACAGGGTTGTTGATGTTCAGAGGACCAAACAGCACCTCTTTCGTTTTTTGTGATAAAAATGCCATAATCTTATTCCTCCGTTACTTCTACTGCTTCGCAAGCTACTTCCTCAGCAACTGTTTGGCATGGTTCAACTTGATTCAAAAACTCAGCATACTCTACGAGGTTGGTAGCAATCATGGTGCTAACGCCGTCGCAAGTGATAGTAGCACCAGAGAGTGCATCTACTTGCTCTTGGCCATCCGCCAACTTACCTGCCTTGAGGACAGCCACAGATACTACTTCGCCAGCCGCATTGCGGATGTGCTTGCCGAAGAACTGAGTGCGGAACTTCTCGGTCACGATCTCAGCACCAAGACCTGGAGTCTCAGATTCGTGGTTGAAGTTCACACCATAGATAGTGTTCTTGTCTGCATCCAATGCCAAGTAACCACCAATACCGCCCCAAAGACCAGCACCGTGGAGTTTCAATACATACTTGGTATTGCCCTCGATGTTAGCTACGAAAACTGGAGCACCGTTTACATCAATGGTATCGTTTACCAAAGAGAGGTAGAGCGCAGCAGGATCGGTGTTGTCGTAGTTTTGGTTGAGTGCTACAAGGATTTGCTTTTGTTGGTCAAGCAAACGGTTAGCCTCTTGACGAGGACTGAGCACTTGGCTTACCAATGCGAGCAATACAGCCACAATCACTACGATGATCGATGCGTAAACGATGGTGTACACATTGCTATTGGTATCCAAACCTTTTTTCTTCTCTTCTACAAAGACGCCAGATTGTTTGCATTGTGGGCAAACCTCAGGTGCCTTATCGCCGTTGTGAACATAGCCACAAACGGAACATACAAATTTCTTCTGTGCCATATTCATTAGTTTTTAGCGCGATTCATACGTTTTTTGATATTCACTTGCACTACGCACCAGTCGATGAGTGGAGCAAAAGCGTTCATGAGCAGGATAGCCAACATCATACCCTCTGGATAACCAGGGTTGAGGACGCGGATCACCACAGCCATGAAACCGATCAATGCACCATAAATCCACTTACCGCACTCGGTACGAGCAGAGGTAACAGGGTCAGTAGCCATAAACACAGCACCGAACATGAAACCACCTGTAATGAGGTGCATGTACCATGGGTAGTTAGCAGCCGCAGTCTCTGCACCAAATTGGTTGAAGAGCCAAGCAGTCAATGCACCACCAGCGAAGATGCTGAGCATCGTCTTCCAGCTTGCAACGCCAGTCACGATGAGCAATGCAGCACCGAGCAAGATAGCCCAGCAGCAAGTCTCACCAATAGAACCTGGGATAAGACCATTGAAGGCAGTCCAGAAGTCCACTGGCATGAGGTTAGCTTCGGTAGAAGTAGCGATTTGGGTGAGTGGGGTAGCACCAGAGAAACCGTCAACGAGGGTTTGTCCGTTGTCCCAACCCCAAGTACCTTCGATACGAACGAAGCATTTATCGCCAGTCATGTGGGTAGGATAAGCAAAGAAGAGGAACGCGCGCGCGATGAGAGCCACGTTGAAGATGTTGTAACCTGTACCGCCGAAGATCTCCTTAGCGAAGATAACGGCAAAAGCAGTAGCTACAGCCACCATCCAAAGAGGGGTGTTGATTGGCACGATCAAAGGAATAATCATACCAGAAACGAGGAAGCCCTCTTGAATCTCTTCTTTCTTCCATTGTGCTACGGTGAACTCGATACCGAGACCTACACCATAGCTAACGATGATATATGGCAACACAGCCAACGCGCCAAATGCGAATGCCTTCCAGAACATTGCGCAGGTCATAGCGCCCTTCACGAGTTCGCCAGTAGCGAGGAAGTGTTGGTAACCTACGTTGAACATACCGAAGAGCAGTGCTGGAACGAGTGCCATTACCACGAGGATCATGGTTCGCTTGCTATCCGAACCATCGTGGATCTGCGAACCGATGCGCTTAGCGGTAGTGTTTGGGGTGAAGAGGAAAGTCTCAAAACCATCAAACACAGAGTGGAAAGCGCTCAACTTGCCACCCTCTTCGAAATGAGGGCGAAGTTTCTCTACTATGTTATGTAATTTCTTTAGCATCACTCAATTTCCTTTTTTAAGTTATCCAATGCGGCACGCACGATAGCCTGGAGTGGCATCTTGCTGGTGCAGACATACTCGCAGAGGGCGAAGTCCTCTGGTGCTACTTCGTATGCACCGAGTTGCTCCATGCTGTCGAGGTTACCTGCAATCATTGCCTTGATCAAATACTCAGGATAGATATCCATTGGGAACACCTTGTCGTACTCACCGCTCACGATGATAGCACGGCGACCACCTTTGAGGCGAGCATCCCAGTTGTATTTCTTCTTACCGAAGAGCCACTCGGTCACGCAGTTGTTGACCATCTTAGCTGGGTCAGTCTTGCCTGCGTTGAAGCTGTTGAAGCGTGGCATGATCCATCCCATGAACTCGTGTGTCTCGTCGCCCTCTGCGATAACGGTGTATTGGTTATCGTAGATAGAGGTCATCTCCTCCATGGTCACTTGGTGACCGCTGAGTGGGTTACCTGCGATGAGGCGAGCGTTGCAGCCCTTGTGTACGTTGCTGGTGAAGATAGCGCTGAGTGGCATGCCTGGCAATACGTTGTAGTATTGTGCACCGCTTGCGAGAGGGCCTGTGAGCGCCACTTTCTTCTGCATGTCCACGATACCCTTGGTAAAGAGGCGGCCGATGAGTGCGAGGTCTTGGATGTTGATGGTCCAAACAGTCTCGCCCTTAGCGATAGGAGCTACCTTGTTGATTTGTACACCTACGTTGCCTGCTGGGTGAGCGCCGCAAACCTCGTACTTCTCGCAGTTGCTAAGACCACGGAAAGCAGGAGCAGTAGCACCACACTTGATACCTACGTACACAGGTGCGATGGTAGCAAGTGCATTGACAGCCGCTTGCAAGAGCGCACCTTGTCCATTGAGCACCCACTCGTAGTTAGGCGCTGCAGGAGCAGAGTCGAAGGTAGAGATGAAGATGGCCTTAGGTTGCTTGCTTGGAAGAGCAATGCAATCGTAAGGACGTTGCTTGATGAGTGCCCAAAGACCCGATTGGAGCAGGAGCGCCTTAGCGTCTTGCTTGAGGTCGAAGGACTCATACTCAATCGTAGCATCGGCTTCGATGTCGATGGACATCACCTTGCGGCGCTCGCCACGTACAATGGCTACCACCTTACCGCTAACAGGCGATGTGAAGAGCATCTCAGCAAATGCCTTGTCGTGGAAGAGAGGAGTACCCGCTTTCACGCTGTCGCCTTCGCGGACCATGAGTTTTGGGGTCACGCCAGCGAAATGGTCTGGTACGATGTGGAAGATAGCAGGACGATTCACACTACCGAGTGTGAGGGCTGCTGCTCCATCAAATGGGATGTCCAAACCACGTTTCAGTTGGATTTTTTGCATGATGTTAATTGTTTTTATTGTTTTGTTTATTTGTTTGATCGTTCGTTTCACTCACTGGTAGAAGTTAGACCATTCGCTTCGCTCATTGTTGGAAGTTAGACTCTCGGAATCTAACAGCGCTTTAGCGCGGTCTAACAGCCGCAGGCGGTCTAGCTTCTAACAGCCCGTAGGGCGGTCTTTTTTTGCTAGGCACACACCTTTGCGCTGCAAAGGTACGATTTTTTTGCGATATATACAAATTTATTTGTAAATTCTCTGCGCTTTAACACATTTTTAATAAAATCTGCTAACCGTACTTTCCAAATTCATCTTTCTTAACTCACAACTTATAACTTATAGCTCATAACTTAGAACTCCCTTGTCTTTCCGCTGTCAATTACGTACCATATACGTAGGATATACGTAACATATACGTAAGATATACGTAGGATAATCGGGTTGTTAACCTGAGAATACCCCATCTCCCTCCTATCTCCCTCTTGTCTTTCTCCTACCTTCTGCCTGCATCGTTCTGCTTTCTTTCTCGAAACCACACCGTTATCATCTCGTTACCACTTACTTACCATCCAATACTTTCCCCGTACTTTCCTGCTATTTTGTATATTTTTTCCTCTTTCTCTTGCGCAAATCAAAAAAATGTAGTAATTTTGCAACCGCAAACCCAAAGTTTGCAGACATATTTTATAAAAGCGTTTGCTTTATTTGAGGATTCTTTCAAACTTGGACACTTTGAAATAACACTTCTGAGAATAATGCGAAACGCTCACGTTTATACGTGGGCTTTTCTGCATATATTGGAGTGTTATGGGAGTCCAAGCCCGAAAGAACCAATAGCAGTTGGCTCACGTTTTTTGTGTACCTACGTGAAAACAAATAAAACAATACTAACCAATTAAAAACAACACAACAATGAAAAAACTATTCTCTTTATGCTTGATTTGCCTATTGGCAGTATCTGCAATGGCGCAGCGTGCTGCTGTCATGGAGTTTAAGGCGGGCGTGGGTATCTCGCAAGCCGATGTAGATGGTATCTCTGGTATCTTTACTACTTATTTTCGCCCAGCAGGTTACACCATGATTGAGCGCACACAAATTGATCGCATTATTGAAGAGCAACGTATACAGCGTAGTGCGATGACTGAAAGCCAAATGGTGCGTGTTGGTCAATTATTAAATTTGTCCAAGATTGTCATTGGCGATGTGAATGTCGTAATGGGACAACACAATGTGGATGTGCGTGTCATCAATGTAGAAAGTGGTAGCATTGTAGCTACAGAAGGAGCAACATTTGCGGGCAGTTCTTATCGTGAAGTAATGAAAAATCTCGCACAAAAATTAGCTGGACAAATTGCAATAAAAGCAGGTCCGATTGTTGATGGAACAGTATCGCAGTCATCCGAGTATGTTGATTTAGGATTACCCAGTGGTACGTTGTGGAAGTCTAAAAATGAAAAAGGTTTATATTATAATGCTAAAGAAGCTGTAGAACGATTTGGAAACCAGTTACCAAATCGTGAACAAGTTGAAGAATTAAAAGCTTTTTGTACTTGGAGATGGAATGGGAAAGGATATGTTGTAAAAGGAGAGAATGGAAATTCTATTACATTGCCTGCAACAGGGGGGCGTTCTTGTGATAAAACGGATGGCGAGGATATGTTCTATGTAGGTTCAAAAGGATATTATTGGTCTTCTACTCGCGTTATCCCTGATGCTTGGTATTTCTATGTATTGGGGTTTGATGCAAATGGTATAGATATATTTGAAAGTCAAGGTTGCTATGGATATGTCGTGCGTTTAGTCAAATAATTTACAAAAACATTTTTTATTTTCGTCTTCGCTCAAACGCTTATAATTTTTCATAAAATAAATCAGTCTATTTCATTAAAAATATCTAAAATAAGGTGGTACGCTTACCACCAAATCGAGCAAAAATACATAATTACCCTCAAAAGGTGGCAACCCAGCCACCTTTTTTGCATTATTTTACACAATCCCTTGCATATATCAGCAATAATCTGTATCTTTGCACCGCAAATTGCATAAAATCATCAAGCTGTCACAGCTATTCAAGAAGACAATAAATTAGTATCTTTCCTCACACCCCCACTTCCCCATGCTACTCGCGTTCATCTTTTCTATCCTAACTGCCACATACTCACTATCTTCCACCACCTCCGTCGAAGCAAGTGGCGTACTGCCCGAGAGCTCAACCTACACCTACGAGCGCAGTGCCTCCACAGGGCAAAAGGGGCAGATGACCGCAGGTAACTCCACACGCCTCTACCTGACTGGTTGGGAGGGTTGCACCATACGTACCGTCACACTTTCCGTGCGCTCCAACAAGTCTGCTGGAGCAGGATCACTCCGTATGCGAATTGGCAATAACGAGGTATGGAGCATTGCCGACGAACCCTTTGATTCCGACGCTTGGGCAGGGCAATATACCACAGACTTTGTACCCATCTGCAAGCACATGCAGACGACCGTAGATGGTGACATCGAAATCATTATATCAGCCACAGAAAACAGCCTCTATATCCAGAGCTATGAGATTGCATATGAGGAAGTTGTACCATCCTGCTATACCGTTAGCTTTGTTACAGGCTTAGACTTCCAACCCGAGCCTATCACGCAAACAGCGATAGGCGCCGAGCTTATCTTACCCGCTTGGCAAGACACTGCCATTTGGCACTTCGAAGGTTGGAGCGAAAGAGAGGTAGATGAAGGCGACAGTGTGCCATATCTCATGCAGCCAGGCGCGTCGTACATACCGAAGAAAAATACACGTTTATGGGCGGTTTATCGAGATGTGGACGACATCCTGCCAATTCGCGAAATGGCTTCAGGGGAATATGTCTTGACTATGCACAACGACCTGACAATCAGCTTATCAGGCTCGGGTATGGCGATGTGCGATGCGGTAGCAAATAAGCAAGTCGCGCTATGCGAAGTGTCAATGGCTGCTTTGCCTGACGGAGGATACGACCTCTGCTCCCCTTTAGCAGAAACAATGGTATATGAGATTACGGTGCTCTCTGATACCACATTGCAGATTACCCATCTCCTGACGAGTAGCACGATTGGTCATGAAGCACGTGCGCTATCGTCTGAGCCGTCATTGTGGCACTATACCGCATTAGACGATGGCTCTTATGCCATCTATTACCCCTACGACAGCAAGACATACGCTTTGTATTTTGGCTTGGATAGCTATAGCAATATAGTGGCTACTGCCATGAAGTTGGACGTAGCTAAATGGCATAAGGATGGTATCTGGATCTTCCCTGCGCTCTACGCCACACATACCAGCTGGCCCTTTGGCAAATTGGAAGGCGTAGAGAATATCATTTCACCCGATTCCATCGGTAAAAATGCGAAATGTGTAATGCATTTTGGCGCCTATGAATTGTGGGTAAACAATGGGCAAAAGACCCTTATCCTGCCCCACTAATCCATACGAAAATGCTGAATGGCTTCACCTTTCAGTTTCCGTTTTCACCTTTCAGTTTTCAGTTTTCACCTTAAAAAGTTGCATATATGCAATTTTTTTCATACCTTTGCACGAATTTTTGCAACAGATATGAGAAAGATAACGCTGATACTATGCTTAATGCTCACATCCATGTGGCTCAGTGCCGATGATATGATGCATATCCTACGCGGTGGCTACGATGCTAAGACCCTGACTGCCGACACCATGCAATATATTGTCAATCAGGGACAAACCACCGACCGCTATCGTTTGGAGTTCGAGAACAAGCAGCAACTGTTTCGCCATTCCTTCATGGCGGATTACTACCTGATAGATACCCAAAAGCACACCCGCACTCGCCTGAGCGATGTACCTGTGCGCGATGCATATCTCTCGCCCAACGGCAAGTATGTGGTCTATGCCAAGGCTGACAACAACCTCTATATCTACAAAATAGACTTCAAAACCGAGGTGGCACTCACCACAGGCGACAACACCGAAATCTTCAACGGCATCTCCGACTGGCTCTACGAAGAGGAGTTTGGCGTTACCCGCCTCTTTGCCTTCTCACCCGATAGCAAACTGGTAGCTTTTGTCCGTTTAGACGAGACCGAAGTGCCCACTTTCGATTGGCAAGTGTTCTTAGGTGCCAACTATCCTAAGACCGAGTCTCTCCGCTATCCCAAAGCTGGCGAAGCCAATGCCAAAGCCACCGTGTGTGTCTATGACATCCACTACAAGACCATCCGCACCATGGAGCTGCCTGCTAGCATGGACGGCTACCTCCCTCGCATCGCATGGACACCGCTGACCAAGCCCACCAAGAAGGACGAGCAACCTACCAGCGACTTGGTCATCCTGCATATGAATCGCGACCAAAACAAGATGGACGTGCTCAAGGGCAATCCTAAGTCCACCGTCTGCCATCCTTTCTATAGCGAGCAGAGCAAGCAATACTACGTGGACTTCGCCCTCTTCGACCAATGGCAATGGCTCTCCGATGGTCGGGTGATCGTGCTCAGCGAGAAAGGCGGCTACAATCAAGCCTACCTCTACTCCTCGCAAGGTATCGAGCAAAAGCTCCTCACACCTCAGCAGCAAGACATCACCGCCTTATATGGCTACGACGAGAAGCTGCACACCCTCTACTACCAAGCGGCCAACACCCCTATGGTGCGCCATGCCTATGCGCTCAACCTCAAGAAGAACACTACCACCTGCCTCACCCAAGGCGAAGGTACACACTCCCTGACTTTCTCCCGCGACCTCACGCGCTATATCGATTGCTACCAATCCCTCAACCTCCCGCAACGTTATACGTTGCACACCATCGGAGGAGCGTCCGAGCTTATCTTAGACAACGACTCGGTGCTGCAAGCATGGCACGCCAGCGGACTGCCTAACAAGGAGTTCTTCACCATCACCACCGAACGTGGGGATATCCTCAACGCTTGGCGTATATTGCCTAAGGACTTCGATGCTACCAAGCGCTATCCTGTTGTTATGATGCAATATAGTGGTCCTGCCAGCCAACGCGTGACCGACACATGGCGCAAGCGCTTTGGTCACTACCTCGCTGCGCAAGGCTACCTCGTGGTATGTGCCGACGGACGTGGTACCAATGCCCGTGGTCGTGCATGGCGCAATGCTACCTATATGGAGTTGGGCGTGAAGGAGGCTGAGGACCAGATCAGCGTAGCCCACTACCTCAAGACCTTGCCCTATGTGGATGCTTCGCGCCTCGCATTGTGTGGTTGGAGTTATGGCGGCTACCAGACGCTCATGTGCCTTAGCAAACAGGGCGGAGAAACGATCTGGCAATGCGGTATTGCCATTGCACCCGTCACCTCGTGGCGACTCTATGACTCTGCCTACACCGAGCGCTATATGCGTCGTCCGCAGGTCAACGAGTTCGGCTACGACAAAGCCGATGTCATGCAATTGGCTGGCGACTTGACAGGCAATCTATTGCTAGTGCATGGCCTAGCCGACGACAATGTGCACGCACAGCAGTCCTGGCTCTACGTGGATGCCCTCGTCCAAGCGGGCAAGCAGTTTGAGATGCAGTTCTATCCCGACGACAATCACTTCCTGCGCAATCGCTCCAACTACGAGCACCTCCACCGCCGCATCATGCTCTTCCTCAACAAACAACTTTGAACAATATTGAACCACATTGAACTATACTGAACAATAATTAACAATAAAAAATTCTAATCGTATGACAAACAACAAATCCAACATCCTCCCTATCGTGGTGATGTATCTACTATTCTTTATGATAGCTTTTGTGACTAACTTATGCAATCCAATGGCTGTTATTGTAAAGAACAACTTTGCTATGTCTAATTTCGCAGCCCAATTGGGTAATGCGGCTAACTTCATCGCATATGCTGTGATGGGTATCCCAGCCGGTCTGTTGCTCAAGAAAATTGGCTATCGCAAGACCGCATTAGTGGCTATTCTGGTCGGATTCATCGGTGTCTTCTTGCAATACATGTCTGGATGGGCAGCCATACAAAGTTTTGGCGTATATTTGGCAGGTGCGTTCACTGCGGGCTTCTGCATGTGTATGCTCAACACCGTAGTCAACCCTATGCTCAATACCCTCGGTGGTGGTGGCAACAAGGGTAACCAATTGGTGCAATTTGGTGGCGTGTGCAACTCGCTTGCTGCGGTACTGGTAACCATCATCATGGGTAGTTTGATTGCTGATGCTACCAAAGCACAAATCGCTGATGCCACTCCTGCTTTGATGATTGCATTGGGCGTATTTGCCTTCGCATTCATCGTATTGCTTCTCGTGAAGATTCCAGAGCCCGAATTGGAGATTTCTAACGAGGATAACAAGCCAGCCAACGCTGCTGGTAAGAAATATAGCGCATTCTCTTTCCGTCATTTCAATCTCGGTATATTAGCCATCTTCCTTTATATGGGCGTAGAGGTAGGTGTGCCAACCTATGTGATGCAATACCTTACAACCGCTCCTGATGCTGCTACCCCAGGTTTGGGTATCAATGCTGGCATCGTGGGTATGATCGTGGCGGTATATTGGTTGCTGATGTTGGTAGGCCGTCTATTGGGTGGTTTGTTGGCTAGTAAACTGTCGAGCCGCACGCAGATTGCTGGTGTATCTGCTATCTGCCTCGTGTTGGTGTTGCTGGGAATGTTCTTGCCAGCTGATGTGATGGTCAAGATGCCTGGTATCGACTGGGCTACGCTCACCGTGATGACTGCACAAGTGCCAGTGGGTATCTTTGCATTGATCCTCGTAGGATTGTGCACATCAGTGATGTGGGGCGGTATCTTCAATATGGCTGTAGAGGGATTGGGTAAATATACCTCCATTGCTTCAGGTGCGTTTATGACCATGGTTTGTGGTGGCGGTATCTTGATTCCATTGCAAGGTAAGTTGGCAGATGTGTTTGGCAACTTCCAAATGAGTTATATCGTAGTGCTCGCCTGTGCGGCATACATCCTCTTCTATGCCCTCGTGGGTAGCAAGAACGTAAATAAAGATATTCCTACAGAATAAATCATAATTCATCATTCAAAATTCATAATTAACTAAGTTATGCAAAAGAAACCTTATGTATTGGGCCTTGATATGGGTGGTACTAACTCCGTATTGGGCGTAGTAGATGCACGTGGCCATGTATTGGCACGTACTTCCATCAGAACACAAGCATTCCCTGACATCAACGACTATGTGAATGCACTCTATGAAGAAGCACTCAAGATTGTAGATTCAGTAGGCGGCATGGACCTCATTCGCGGTATTGGTGCTGGCGTACCAAACGGCAACTACTATACTGGTATGATTGAGGGCGCAATGAACTTGCCATGGCAATCTATTCCATTCGCACAACTGATGACCGACCGCTTCGGTATCCCATGTAAGATCACCAACGATGCCAACGCTGCGGCTATGGGCGAGATGACCTATGGTGCTGCTAAGGGCATGAAGAACTTCATCATGATCACTCTCGGTACAGGTGTTGGTTCTGGTATCGTAGTCGATGGCAAAGTGGTGTATGGTCACGACGGTTTTGCTGGTGAGTTAGGTCATACATGTGCTGTGCGTGGCGAGGAAGGTCGTCCTTGCAATTGCGGCAAGAAGGGCTGCCTGGAGCAGTACGCTTCTGCCACCGGCATTGTCCGCAACAGGACCGTATGCGTCGGTAGCGAGCGTGATACCAAGCGTGGACAGCATTCCGACAGCCGCAAGAGCTATACCAAGAGCGACTGGATCTGCTGGTGCGCCGCCATGGCGGAGGACGCCGAGGTGCGGGCCGCGCTGATCGCGCCCATTGCCCGCATGCTGCGTGAAACCGACAGCCGCGTTCCCTTCTCTGACTGGTACGATACAAAGACCGGGCGCTACGTGCATTTTATTGCCCGCAGCGTACAGGGCGGC